>NZ_JBIWNI010000005.1:114331-398662 GCF_044767145.1 Streptomyces sp. NPDC101490 | reverse complement strand
GCGGCGTCGCCCGCAGGGCGGCCGCGCGGCGTCAGGTGCGTGCTCTCGGCGTGCCTGCCCCAGGCCCGCGTACTGGATGTACGTGGGTCTGGGGCAGGTGCGGCGAGAGTGCGTGCATGGCGTCGCGCGGCAGGCGGGAATTGTCAGACAGGCCCTAGCACCCAGGCGGCGGCCTCCTCGGGGGTCGCCGCCACCGGTACGTCCGCCGGGACCGGGGGGCGCCCGACGACCACGACCGGCAGGCCCGCCTCGCGGGCCGCCGCCAGTTTCGGGGCGGTCGCCGCGCCCCCGCTGTCCTTGGTGACCAGGACGTCGATCCGGTGCCGGGCCAGCAGCTCCCGCTCGCCGTCCAGGGTGAAGGGCCCCCGGTCGAGGAGGACCTCGGTGCGGGCCGGGACCGGCCCGTCGGGGGCGTCCACCGAGCGGACCAGGAACCACTGCGGCAGCCCCGCGAAGGCCGCGAGGCCCATCCGGCCGGTGGTCAGGAACACCCGCTCGCCGAGGCCGCCGAGCGCCCCGGCCGCCGCCTCCAGGGACGGTACGGACGTCCAGCGGTCCCCGGCGGCCGGGACCCAGCCGGGCCTGCGCAGCGCCAGCAGGGGAACATGGGCGGTGGCGGCCGCACGGGCCGCGTTGAAGCTGATCCGCCCGGCGAAGGGATGCGTGGCGTCGATGACCGCGTCCACGGCGTGCCCGCCGATCCACCCGGCGAGCCCGTCGGCCCCGCCGAAGCCGCCGATCCTGACCTCGCCCTCGGGCAGCCGGGGCCGGGCCACCCGTCCGGCGAGGGAACTGGTCACCCGCAGGCCGGGCCGGGCGTGCAGCAGCCCGGCGAGGGCGCGGGCCTCGGTGGTGCCCCCGAGAATGAGTACGTGCACAGGAGCCCCTTCGTGACATCAGGCGGCGGGCGTGAGGCCCAACTCAAGCACACCGGTCTGCGGCCCGGCTGGACGACCGGTGCCTGTGCGACGGCGGCGACGACGGCCGCGTACACGGCGCTCCTGACCGGCGACTTCCCCGACCCGGTGACGGTGACGCTGCCGAAGGGGCAGCGGCCCTCGTTCGCGCTGACCGCCGAGTCCCGCACGGGCGGTACGGCGATGGCGGCGGTGACGAAGGACGCGGGCGACGACCCGGACGTGACGCACGGGGCGGTGGTCCGGTCGACGGTACGGCTCCTCCCGGCGGGCTCCGGGGTGGTCTTCCGGGCGGGCGAGGGCGTCGGCACGGTGACCCTGCCGGGGCTTCCCCTGGAGGTCGGCGAACCGGCGATCAACCCGGTGCCCCGGCAGCTCATGCGGGAGCATGTGGCGGCGGTCGCGGCGGCGCACGGCGGGACCGGGGACGTCGAGGTCACGATCTCGGTGGACCACGGGGCGGAGATCGCCCGGTCCACCTGGAACCCCCGGCTCGGCATCCTCGGCGGTCTGTCGATCCTCGGCACGACGGGGGTCGTCGTGCCGTACTCGTGCTCGGCGTGGATCGACTCGATCCGCCGGGGCGTGGACGTGGCCCGCGCGGGCGGGCTGCGGCATGTGGCGGGCTGCACGGGTTCGACGTCGGAGCGGACCGTGCGGGAGCTGTACGACCTGCCGGACATCGCCCTGCTCGACATGGGCGACTTCGCGGGGGCGGTCCTGAAGTACGTCCGCCGCCATCCGGTGGACCGGCTCACGGTCTGCGGCGGCTTCGCGAAGCTGTCCAAGCTGGCGGCGGGCCATCTGGACCTGCACTCGGCCCGCTCGCAGGTCGACAAGGGCTTCCTGGCGGACCTGGCGCGGACGGGCGGCGCGCCGGAGGCCCTGGCGGCGGAGGTGGCCGCCGCGAACACGGGCCTGGCGGCGCTGCGGCTCTGCGAGGCGGCCGGGGTCCCGCTGGGCGATCTGGTGGCGGCCCGCGCCCGCGACGAGGCCCTGACGGTCCTGCGGGGCGCGCCGGTGACGGTGGACGTGGTGTGCATCGACCGCGCGGGGGCGGTGGTGGGCCGCGCGGGCCCGGCGGGACCGGGGGCGTAGGGCGGGCGGGGCCGCCGACGGGAGGCCGCCCCCTGACGGCTCAGACCTTGAAGACGACGATCCGGTCGGGGACCAGCCGCTCCAGGTCGTCCACGTCCGAGGTGAACACCGTGACCTGGCCCGGCTGCCGCGAGGCGACGACGGCGAGGACGGCGTCGATGGCGTGGCGGTGGCCGTGCAGTCCGGCTCGGGCCAGCAGACGACGGGCCTCGCGGGCCTCCTCCCTGCCGATGTCCGCCACCCGCACGCGGGACAGGACCCAGTCCCAGCGCCGTTCCGTGGTCCTGGCGTCGTACGCCTCAATCAGGGTCATCGGCGAGGTCACGACCTCGGCCGCGCCGCCTGCCGCGAGTTCGAGCCGGGCGATCATCGCGCGGTCACCCCGGACGGCGAGCGACAGGGCCTCGCTGTCGAGCACGAACACGCGCAGGGGCGTGTCCTCCCCGGTCCGCTTCGTCACGCGGCGTCCCGGCCCTTCCGGGCCTCCCGGCGGCGCGCGTGCTCGGCGTCGAGCGCGTCCAGCTCGGCGGTCGCCGCCGCCCGCTCCCCGCCGGTGACGGGGCCGTGCTCCTCCTCCAGCCAGTCGACGAGTTCCCTGAGCCGGTCCCGGTCGCGCCGGAGGCGCAGCGCCTCGGCCACATAGGCCGACAGTCCGTACTCGGCCGCCTCGGCACGGACCTCCTCCAGGAGGTCCTCGGGGATCGTCACCGTCACCTTCTTGGTCGCCATACTCATCACCATACTCGCCGTACTCGACGACGTACCAGAAACGGGCACAGCGCCATGCGCCGCCTGTGGCACGGGCGAGGTCACCGGGTGCCGGGTCGTGGCGAGCACCTTCCCGTACGGCACGTGACCCGTGCGACGCGGATCGGGCACCCGCCGGGGTCGCCCCGGTGCCCGCGACGGCGGTCAGCCCGCCGCCCCCGTCCCCCTGAGCGCGTCCTCGGTCTCACCGTCGTCGAGGTCGGGGAGGCCGAGGTCGGGGAGGTCGATCTCCCCCATGGCGTCGGTGGGGTACGGGGGCACTTCGGTGCCGGTCGGCACGACGCGTGCGACCGCGACACCGTTCTTCGTGACCGTGACGGTCTCTCCGGCGGCTGCCGCGGCCAGGATCCGCGACGGCCTCTGGTCGAACTCCCGATCCGTGATCTCCACGCACCACATGCACTACGGCCGACATGCGCCCCGCGTACGCCGAACCTAGGCTTTCCAGGGCAGACCCCTACCGGACGGGAGGAACGCCATGTCGAAGCGGGGCAACAAGCGCCGGGCGCGGCGGAAGAAGGGCGCCAACCACGGCAAGCGGCCGAACACCTGATCCGTCCGGCCGCGGGGACCGCCTCAGCAGCTGTGGCGGTCCCGGGCCGGGTCGTACAGGTGGCTGTCGCGGAACGCGGACGCGGCCAGCGTCCGGCCGACCAGGATGACGGCGGTCCTGGTGATGCCCGCCGCCTTCGTCTGTTCCGCGATGTCGCCCAGGGTCCCCCGCAGGACGGTCTCGTCGGGGCGGCTGGCCAGGGCGACGACGGCGGCGGGGCAGTCGGCGCCGTAGTGGGGGAGCAGTTCGGAGACGATCCGGTCGACGTACCGGGCGCCGAGGTGGAGCACGAGGAGCGCGCCGCTGCGGCCCAGCGTGGCGAGGTCCTCGCCCTCGGGCATCGGGGTGGCCTGCTGGGCGATCCGGGTGAGGACGACGGTCTGGCCGACGGTGGGCACGGTCAGTTCCCGCTTGAGCGCCGCCGCCGCCGCGGCGAACGCGGGCACGCCGGGCACGACCTCGTACGGGATGCCGAGCGCGTCGAGCCGTCGCATCTGTTCGGCCATGGCGCTGAAGACGGACGGGTCGCCGGAGTGCAGCCGGGCCACGTCCCGGCCGGCCGCGTGGGCGGCGGCGATCTCCGCGACGATCTGGTCGAGGTCCATCCGGGCGGTGTCGACGAGCTTCGCGTCCGGCGGGCACTCGGCGAGCAGTTCCACGGGGACGAGGGAGCCCGCGTACAGGCAGACCCCGCAGGACGCGAGCGTACGGGCGCCGCGCACCGTGATGAGGTCGGCGGCGCCGGGGCCCGCGCCGATGAAGTAGACGGTCATGCTTCCTCTTCCTTGGTGACGGACCACTGGGTGACCGGCATCGCCTGCCGCCAGCCGGTGAAGCCGCCGACGGGGACGGCGGTGGCGACGGCGAGCCGGACCAGTTCGCCGCCGTGGCGGCGGTGGCGGGCGGCGAGCACCGCCTCGGACTCCAGGGTCACGGTGTTGGCGACGAGCCGTCCGCCGACGGGCAGCGCGGCCCAGCAGGCGTCGAGGAGGCCGGGGGCGGTGAGTCCGCCGCCGACGAAGACCGCGTCGGGCCGGTCGAGCCCGGCGAGGCCGTCGGGTGCGGCGGCGGTCACCACGCGCAGGGCGGGGACGCCGAGGGCGGCGGCGTTGCGGGCGATGCGCGCGGCCCGCTCGGGGGACTTCTCGACGGCGACGGCCCGGCAGTCGCGGTGGGCCCGCATCCATTCGACGCCGATGGAGCCGGAGCCGCCGCCGACGTCCCAGAGGAGTTCGCCGGGCGCGGGGGCGAGGGCGGCGAGCGTGGCGGCGCGCACGTACCGCTTGGTGAGCTGCCCGTCGTGCTCGTACGCCTCGTCGGGGAGTCCGGGGACGGTGCCCAGGCGCAGGGTGCCGGGGTCGCGGACGCAGTCGAGGGCGAGGACGTGGAGGGCGTCGGTCCGTTCGTGCGGCCAGTCGGCGGCGGTGGCGTCGAGGAGCCGTTCGCGGGGGCCGCCGAGCTGTTCGAGGACCCGGACGCGGGTGCCGCCCCAGCCGGTGTCCCGGAGGAGGGCGGCGACCAGGGCGGGGGTCTCGGGGCCCTCGCCGAGGACGAGGAGGCGCCGCCCGGGGTGCAGCGCGGCGGAGAGCGCGGCGAGGGGCCGGGCGACCAGGGAGACGGTGTCGACGGCGTCCAGGGGCCAGCCGAGGCGGGCGCAGGCGTACGAGACGGAGGAGGGGTGCGGGTGGACGCGCAGCCGGTCGGCGCCGACGGCCCCGGCGAGGGTGCGGGCGATGCCGTGGAAGGAGGGGTCGCCGCTGGCGAGGACGGCGACGGCGCGGCCCTCGTGGGCGGCGAGCAGTCCGGGGACGGCGGGGCGCAGCGGCGAGGGCCAGGCGACGCGTTCGCCGGGGCAGTCGGCGGCGGGGAGCAGTCCGAGCTGGCGGGGGGCGCCGAGGAGGACCTCGGCGGAGCGCAGGACACGGCGGGAGGCCTCGGGGAGCCCGTCCCAGCCGTCCGCGCCGATTCCGACGACGTGTATCGCACCGTTCACGTCGGGGACTCTACGGGAGGCTCCGCAGGTGGGCGGGGTGCCGGGGTCCGGCGGGGCACGGCCCGGATCTCCCCGTCCGGGCCCGGCCCAGCCGTCCGGGCCCGCCCGCCGGGGCGGTGGGAACCGGCCCGCCCCACCGGCGGAAGCCGTCCGGCCCCACCGCCCGCGCCCGGCTCCCGTACCGACGGCGCCCGACTCCCGTACCGACCACGACTCAATCCCCCCACCGCCCGCGCCCGGCTCCCGTACCGACCACGATCCGCTCCCCTCACCGACCACGATCCGCTCCCCCACCACCGCGCCCCATCCGCCCCATCACCACGCCCGTCCGCCCCACCGGCCGGAACCGGTCCGCCGTACGGCCGGAAGGCCCCTGTCGTACGGGGCGGGGCACGGGCCGGAATAGGGGGACGGGTGGCACCGTTGGACGTGATGGTTTAAGATTCAACCAAGAACCGCGAGAGACCCGCCGACCACGGGGAGCGCGGAGACCAGGAAGGCGAGAGGTGAGCACGATGCAGTTCGGGATCTTCACCGTCGGCGACGTGACGGCCGACCCCACCACCGGCCGCACCCCCACCGAGCACGAGCGCATCAAGAACACCGTCGCCATCGCGCTCAAGGCGGAGGAGGTCGGACTGGACGTCTTCGCGACCGGCGAGCACCACAACCCGCCGTTCGTGCCGTCCTCCCCCACCACCCTCCTCGGGCACATCGCCGCCCGCACGGAGAAGCTGATCCTCTCCACCTCCACCACCCTCATCACCACCAACGACCCGGTGAAGATCGCCGAGGACTACGCGACCCTCCAGCACCTCGCCGACGGCCGCGTGGACCTGATGATGGGGCGCGGCAACACCGGCCCGGTCTACCCGTGGTTCGGCCAGGACATCCGCCAGGGCATCCCGCTCGCCATCGAGCACTACGCGCTCCTGCACAAGCTGTGGCGGGAGGACGTGGTCGACTGGGAGGGCAAGTTCCGCTCCGCCCTCCAGGGCTTCACCTCCACCCCGCGCCCGCTCGACGGCGTCCCGCCGTTCGTCTGGCACGGCTCCATCCGCTCCCCGGAGATCGCCGAGCAGGCCGCGTACTACGGCGACGGCTTCTTCGCCAACCACATCTTCTGGCCCAAGCAGCACACCGAGAAGATGGTCAGGCTCTACCGCCAGCGGTACGCCCACTACGGCCACGGCACCCCCGAGCAGGCGATCGTCGGCCTCGGCGGCCAGGTCTTCCTGCGGAAGAACTCGCAGGACGCGGTACGGGAGTTCCGCCCGTACTTCGACAACGCGCCGGTCTACGGCCACGGCCCCTCCCTGGAGGACTTCAGCCGCGAGACCCCGCTGACCGTCGGCTCGCCGCAGGAGGTCATCGACCGGACCCTGTCCTTCCGCGACTACGTGGGCGACTACCAGCGCCAGCTGTTCCTGGTCGACCACGCGGGACTGCCGCTCAAGACGGTCCTCGAACAGCTCGACCTGCTCGGCGAGGAGGTCGTCCCGGTGCTCCGCAAGGAGTTCGAGGCCCTGCGCCCCGCCGGCGTCCCCGCCACCGCCCCGCTCCACCCCGCCGTCACCGGCGGCACCGCCGCCGTCACGAAGGAGGCATGACACCGTGCGCACGCTGAAACTGGTCGCCGTCTCGGCGGGCCTCAGCTCGCCGTCCTCCACCCGGCTGCTCGCCGACCGGCTCCTCCAGGCCGCCCGCTACCGGCTGGCCGAGCGGGAGTACGCCGTCGACGTCCAGGTCGTCGAACTCCGCGACCTGGCGGTGGACATCGCGAACAACTTCGTCACCGGCTTCCCCTCGGAGCGGCTCCAGGGCGCCATCGACGAGGTGACCGGCGCGGACGGGGTCATCGCCGTGACCCCGGTCTTCACCGCCTCCTACAGCGGTCTGTTCAAGTCGTTCTTCGACCTGATCGACCCGGCCGCGCTCACCGGCACCCCGGTCCTGATCGGGGCCACCGGCGGCACCGCCCGGCACTCGCTCGTCCTCGACCACGCCCTGCGGCCGCTCTTCGCCTATCTGCGGGCCCTCGTCGTCCCGACCGCCGTCTACGCGGCCTCGGAGGACTGGGGCAGCGGCGGCGACGAGTACACCGAGGGGCTGCCCGCCCGGATCACCCGCGCGGGCACCGAGTTCGCCGAGGCCGTCGCGGCCCGCCCGGAGCGCGCGGCGGACGACGAGGAGCTCGTCCCCTTCGAGCGGCAACTGGCCGACCTCCGCCTCGATTGAGCAGTTTGTTACGTTGGTGGCGCATGGTTCATATGTGCCGTACAGCGAACGGAGGTCGGCGATGGCCGGCAGGATCGTGGTGGGCGTGGACGGATCGGCGCCTTCCCTGAAGGCGCTGAGGTGGGCGGCCCGGCAGGCGGCCCTCACCGGGGACACCCTGCAGACGGTGATCGGCTGGGAGTACCCGGCCTCGTGGGCGACGCTCGTGCCCGGCGTACCGGCGGAGTTCGACCCCGAACGGCTCGCCCGGCAGATCCTGGACGAGTCGCTGGCCTCGACCCTCACCCCTGAGGAGGCGGCCCCCGTCGTCCGGACGGTCGTGGGCGGCAACGCCACCCAGGCGCTCCTCGACGCGGCGCGCGGCGCGGAGCTCCTGGTCGTCGGCGACCGGGGCTACAGCGGCTTCAAGGCCGCCATGCTCGGCTCCGTCTCCACCCATGTCACCCAGCACGCCCCGTGCCCGGTGGTCGTGGTCAGGGGCGGCGCGGAGGACTGAACGGCCCGGCGGGGGCCCCTCGTGGGAGGGGCCCCCGCCGTCGCCGTACGGGCTTCGCGGTGCCGGGTGCGGGCTTCACGGTGCCGGGGTGCGGGCTTCGCCGTGCCAGGGTGCGGCGGCCGGTCGCGCGGGGTCAGTACGGCGCCGGACGGCCCTGGGCGTCCTCGTGGGTGTAGAAGAGGTAGTACGCCGCCGCCGTGGTGACCACGGCGAACGCCAGGCCCAGGCCGCTGGAGGACAGCACGCTGGCCCCGGAGAGGCTGAAGAGGAAGCCGACCGCGCCGCCGGTCAGCACGCCCCAGGCGGCGGCCCTCGGCTCACGGGGCAGCGCCCTGCCGTACCGCCGGAGGGTGTGGATGCCCACCGCCAGGACGACGGCCGAGACCAGGCCCAGCCACAGCTGCCCCAGGGTCGTCGGGCCGCCGTGCCGGGCCACCGTCGCCGCGTACAGGCCGTACAGGACACCGGTGACGGCCGGGAACGTCCAGCCGCGTGCGGGGAACGGGCGCCTCACCGGCGTCGCTGCGTGTGCGGCCATGGCAAGCTCCTTCGTCTCGCCCCCCTGCTGCGGTCCCGCACCCTCCAGGTCACACCCGCGCCCCGGCCCGCGCAAGTGGATCAGCCGACGGGCCGCACGGCCACCGCGTCGATCTCGAAGAGCATCCCGGGCAGCGCGAGCGCCGCGACCCCGCTGAGGGTCTGGGCGGGCAGCCGGTCCCCGAAGTGCGCGCGCAGCGCCGCGCCCAGGACCTCCAGCTTGGCCAGGTCGTGCCCGACGACGTACGAGCCGAGCCGCACGACGTGCTCCGGGCCGAGCCCGACCCCTTCCAGCGCCTGCCGCAGCCGGGTCAGCGACAGCTCGACCTGGTCCGCGAAGTCCCCGGGGACGGGCGCGCCGGTGGCATCGGAGGCGTACTGCCCGGCGATGAAGACGAGTTCACCGGGCGCGGAGACGGCGTGCGCGTACCCGAAGGGGGTGGGGTCGTGGAGGGTGGCGGGGTTGGTGATGACCCGCCGGTCGGCGGGCGCGGTACCGGAGGCGGTGCCGGGGGGCCCGGCCGGAGCGCCGGGCGCGGGGAGCCCGGCGGAGGTGCCGGTCGAGGGGGTGGAAGCGGTCGCGGTGGTGCCGGTGGTCGTCCGGTCGGTCATGCGGGGTCGTTCCTTCCTGTTCGGTCCCGGGAGGCCCTGTCCGGTCCCCGGGCGTCCGGACCGGTACGGCCCGGACGGCGGCGCGTCGGGCAGCCTACGGCCGGGGTCCGACAACGCCGGGCGGATCCGCCCCTCACCCGTACGGACCAGCTGGACGGTCGGAAACGGCCGGACGCTCGCACGATGAGGAGCATGAGCCAGAACACCGCGCCTCCGCGCGAACCCAAGAAGTCCGCCTCGGGTGCCTGGGCGGCGGGCGGCACCCTCTTCGCGGGTGTCCTCATGCTGGTCACCGGATTCCTGGACATCTTCCAGGGCATCGCGGGCATCGCCGAGGACGACGTCTACGCCCGCGTCGGCGACTACGTCTTCAAGTTCAACCTGACCACCTGGGGCTGGATCCACCTCGCCCTCGGCGTGGTCGTCGCCATCGCCGGCTACGGCATCCTCAAGGGCGCCGAGTGGGGCCGGGTCGCCGGTATCGCCCTCGCCTCCCTCAACATCGTCATGCACTTCCTCTTCCTGCCTTACCAGCCCTGGTGGGCCCTCTTCTCCATGGCCATCTCCGTCTTCGTGATCTGGGCGCTGGCCACGGACGAGGCGTACGGCGGGGACAGGGACACAGCGAGGCCCTGAGACGGCCCCGCGCGAGCATCCGGGACGAGAACCCATGAGACGCACCACCACCGGCATCACCCTGGCCCTCACCGCCACCGCCGTGCTCGCCCTCACCGGGTGCGACGCGGCCAAGGACGCGGCGGGCGGCGCCTTCTCCTCCGCCACGGCGGCCGTCGCCTCGGCCGCCCAGGAGACGATGGACCAGGTCAAGGACGGGGTCAACGCCACCGGCGACGTGAAGGCGGGCGCCACCCGCGCCGACGGGGACCGTACGGTCGCCGACATCACCGCCACCAACCCGAAGGACAACGCCGCCGACTACACGGTCATGGTGACCTTCCGGGACGCCGACGGGAACTTCCTCGACTCGGTCGTCCTGAACATCGACGGGGTCCCGCCCGGCCAGTCCAAGACCGGCACGGCCCGCAGCAACCGGACGCTGTCGGGCGCCACCAAGGCGGAGATCACGCAGGCCCTGCGGCACTGACGGACGGCTTCCCCGCCGGTCTCGACCTGCGGGGACCGCCCCGATCGGCCACGCTGGTAGGCATGGACAACGAGGAGATCCTGGACGACATCGGCTCCCTCGTGGAGGAGGAGCGGAGCCTGCGGGCGCGCTCGGGCGGCCTCCTCCCCGAGGAACGGGCCCGCCTCACCGAGCTGGAGGTCCGTCTGGACCAGTGCTGGGACCTGCTGCGGCAGCGCCGCGCGAAGAGCGAGTTCGGCGAGGACCCGGACACCGCCGCCGTCCGCCCGGCCACCGAGGTCGAGTCCTACCGCAACTGACGGACCCTCGGCCGCCCGTACGGGGCCTCGGGCCGTCGGCACGGGACTTGGGCCGCCCGTAAGGGACTTCGGCCCGCCCGTACAGGACTTGGGCCGCCCGTAAGGGACTTCGGCCCGCCCATACAGGACTTCGGGCGAGCCCGTACGGGACTTCGGCGCCGGACCGTCCGCCTACCGGGTCGGCTCGGTCGCGCCGGCCGCCTCGGCCCGCCCGCCGCCGAAGACCTGCTCGACGAGCTTCTGTACCGCCGTCTGGAACGTCACCGCCATGGACAGTCCGGCGTCGTCGACGTAGTTCACCGCGGCGGTCATGGTCGTGCTGCCGTCGGGGGTGCTGTACATCAGGGCGGCGTGGCCCGCGATGCCGCCGTTGTGGGTGATGACGGTGCCGCCGTTCCCGCCCGCGTCCTGCACCATCAATCCCAGGCCGTAGCCCGCCTTGGGGTGCGCGTCGCACATCTCGGCCAGCAGCGGGGCGGGCAGGAGCCCGCCGCCCGCCAGCGCGGAGATGAACGTGTGGAGGTCCCGGGTCGTGGAGATCATGTCTCCGCCGGTGGAGATCCAGGAGGGGTTCTGGCGGGTGACGTCGACCGTCTCCTCCCGGCCGCCGTCCTCGTAGCGGTAGTAGGCGTGGGCGTACGGCTCGGGGATCTCCGTGCCGGTCTCCGGCAGCAGGGTGTCCGACAGGCCGAGCGGCTCCAGGACCAGCCGCCGCATCTCCTCGGGGAGCGAGCGGCCGGTGACCTTCTCGATCAGCAGCCGGACCAGCACGTAGTTCGTGTTGGAGTAGCTCCAGTCGGTCCCCGGCAGGAACCGCGCGGGCTTGGACAGCGACAGCCGCACCAGCTCCTCGGGCCGGTAGGTCTTGAACCGGTTGTCCACCCACTCCTGTCCCGCGGTCGTGGCGGGTATCCCCGGTGCGAACGTCCCGTCCTCGTAGTACTCGCCAGTGAAGTTGAACACCCCGCTGGTGTGCTGGAGCAGCATCCGTACCGTGATCGCCGGGTCCAGCTCGAACTCGGGCAGGTGGTCGACCACCGGGGCGTCCAGCTCGATCAGGCCCTCGTCCACCAGCTTCAGCATCACGGTCGCGGTGAAGGTCTTGGTGCTGCTGCCGATCCGGACGTGTCCGTCGACCGGCGGCCTCTCGGGCCCGCCCAGCTCGCGCACCCCGGCGCTGCCGGTCCACTCGCCCCGCTCGTCGTTCACCCGCAGCGTCACGCCGGTCAGGCCGGACGCGACCATCTCCTCGATGGTCTTCCGCAGCTCGGGACGGTCCTGGGCGGTGGGGGAGAGAGACATGGTGGTGTGCTCCTTGAGGTCTGTGCCGAAGTCCCACGGGGCGGGACGGCGGCCGGGGCGGAGGCCCCTTCGGCTCAACGTTTCTGACAAGAGAAACGCTACGTTGCGTTCACAGTTTCAGCAACGAACATCCCAGGCAGGATCAGCATAATTGCAGGCCAGAGCCATAAAATCATTGCAACGAAGCTAAGGTTAACGCAACGAAAAGCGCGCACGCGTTGCAATGGATTGAGAATGAACGCTATGCCGGAGACGGCGGGAACCACCAAGGACCGACAGAACCATCGGAACCGGACAGGTCGCGGGCGGTGACCGGCGACGGTCCCTCGCACGACCTGCCGGGACGGCCGCCTCAACACGGTGACACCTCATGATCGGACCGGCATATGCCAAACGCCCCCCGCCAGTTGGCAGGAGGCGCTGGCGACGCAACCCCGATCGGGGCGTGGTTCAGCCCTGAACCGGGGTCTCGATCAGGTGGTCGAACTCGCCCGCCTTGACGCCCCGGACGAAGGCCGCGAAGTTCGCGCGGCTCGTGGCGACGACCGCCTCGGGACATCGGTTTCGCGGGCCGTGGAGAACCGGGCTCCACGGGCGGCTCGCGACGTACGTTGGGGGCATGGCACGACCCGCGCACCCCGTACGGCTCTCCCCGCCCACCTGGCTCACCGCCGGGCTCAGGCCCGCCTCCGCGCCGATCCCCTGGGCCGCCGTCCTGCGCGCCGCCGTCGCCCTGTCCGCGCCGCTCGCCGTGGGACTCGCCGCCGACCGGCCCGCCTACGGCGCGCTCGTCTCCATGGGCGCCCTCTCCGGCGTCATCGGCGACACCGCCGACGCCTACCGGATGCGGATCTTCAACATCGCCGTGCCGCAGCTCTTCGGCGCGATCGGCGTCACCCTCGGCACCCTCGTCTTCGGCCACGGCTGGCTCGCCGTCGGCGCCCTCACCCTCATCGCGCTCGTCTCCGGGATGATCTCCTCGATCGGCGCGGTCGCCTCCGTCTCCGGCCTCCTGCTGCTGCTCAACGCCGTCGTCGGCGCCGGACTCCCGATGCCCGAGCCCTGGTGGACGGCCCCGCTGCTCCTCACCCTCGGCGGCCTCTTCGTCCTCGTCCTCACCCTGCTCGGCTGGCCCTTCCGCCGCGCCGCCCCCGAACGCGCCGCCGTCGCCGCCACCTACCGGACGGTCGCCGCGCTGTACGAGGCCACCGGCACCCCCGCGTACGACGAGAGACGGCAGGACGTCACCGCCTCCCTCAACCAGGCCTACGACCTCGTCCTCGCCCGCCGCGCCCGCCAGCACGGCCGCGCGCCCTCCCTGGTCCGGCTGCTCGCCCAGCTCAACGTGGTCATCCCGCTCGTCGAGGCCGCCCCCGCCGCCCACCTCAGGGCGGTGCTGTACGGCCCGCTGTCCCCCGCCGTCCCGGCCGCCGTGCGCGAGCTCGCCGACGCCGTGGAGGAGCGCCGCACCGGCGCCCCCGTACTCGAACTGCCCACCCCCGAAAGGCCCGCCGAGAAGGCCGTCGACCACGCCCTGCGGCACGCCGTCACCGTCGTCCACCAGGCCGAACCCGACCTGTACGACGTCGGCGACCGGCTCGGCGGGCCCGCCGCGCTCCGGGTCAGGGCCCGCCGCACCGCCCGCGCCGTCCTGCTCTCCGGGGCGTCCTGGCGGTACGGCCTGCGGCTCGCCCTCTGCATCGGCCTCGCCCAGGCCCTCGTCTCGCTGATCGCCGTCCCCCGCTCCTACTGGGTGGCGCTCACCGTCACCTTCGTCATGAAGCCCGACTTCGGCTCGGTCTTCTCCCGCGCGGTGCTCCGCGCCCTCGGCACCGCCGTCGGCCTGGTCCTCGCCGCGCTCGTCCTCGCCGAAGTCCCCCGGGGCTGGTGGGACGTGCCCGTGATGTGCCTGCTCGCCGCCCTCATCCCCGCGTTCTCCGCGAAGGGGTACGCCTTCCAGACGGCGGCCATCACCCCGGTCATCCTGCTGCTCTCCGACACCCTCAACCAGGAGGGCTTCGACCTGGTCCTGCCCCGGCTGTACGACTCCCTCATCGGCTGCGGCATCACGCTGATCGCCGGATACCTGCTGTGGCCCGAGTCCTGGGGCACCCGCGTCGGCGACCGGCTCGCGGACTCCGTCGCCGACACCGCCGCCTACGTGGCGTGCGCCTTCGGCGGCCCCCCGGGCGACCAGAGCGGGCGGCTGCGGGCCCGGCGCAAGCTCTACCGCGATCTGTCCACGGTCCGCTCCGAGTTCCAGCGGGCCCTCACCGAACCGCCGCCCACCGGCCCCCGCGCCGCCGCCTGGTGGCCGCTGGTCGTCGCCGTCGAACGGATCGTGGACGCCACCACCGCCGCCCGCATCCGCGTCCACCACGGCGCCCCGGCCCCCGACCCCGACGAGGTCGCCGCCGTCACCCGCGAACTGCGCGAACTCGCCGACGGACTGCGCCGCACGGACACCCTCTTCGCGGTCCGCGCGGAACTCCCCGGCGACGAGGACGGCGTCCTCGCCCCGGTCCGGGGAGAGGTCCGCGCGGCCCGCGCCATCGCCGGTCCCGACCTGCGCTGACCCCGCCCCCGGGAACGTACGGGCGGACGGACCGGTGGTCACGGAACGGAACCCTCCCCACCGCCGTTACCCCACGCCACCCGGGCGACTACGATGCGCTCGATTCACCGTGCTCCGCCCGCCGCCGTCGGCAACCGGCCGGGCGGGCGGGCCACTTCACCCTGCCCCACCCCCGCGCCCCGAGGACCACGCCATGCGCACCACGACGAACAGAGGGCTCCAGCCCAACGTCCTCGGCACCTTCGACACCATCGTCATGGCCGTCGCGGGCAGCGCGCCCGCGTACTCCCTCACCGCGACCACCGCCGTCCTCTTCGGCACCGTCGGCTACGCGGGCCCCGCCGCCCTGCTGTACTGCGCGATACCCATGTTCGGCATCGTCCTCGCGTACGCCCGGCTCGGCCGGATCGACGTCAACGCGGGCGCGGGCTACTCCTGGGTGGGCCGCACCCTCCACCCCTTCCTCGGCTTCCTCTCCGGCTGGGCCCTCGTCTTCGCCGCCACCGTCTTCATGGTGGCCGGTTCGCTGCCCGCCGGATCCCTCACCCTCGCCCTCGTCGACCAGGACCTCGCCGGCAACACGGTGCTCGCCGCCGCCGTCGGCGCGGGCTGGTTCCTGATCATGCTGCTCGTCGTCCTCGGCGGCGCCCGGCTCACCGTACGGGCCCAACTCATCATGTCCGGCATCGAGATGCTGATCCTCGGCGGCTTCGTCCTCGCCGCCCTCGCCCACCGGGGCCGGGCCACCGCCTTCGACTGGTCCTGGTTCGGCCTCGACGGCTTCGACAGCACCCACGGCTTCGCCGCCGGAGCGCTCATCGCCGCCTTCTACTACTGGGGCTGGGACGTCACCAGCAACCTCAGCGAGGAGACCCGCGACAGCAGACGCACCGCGGGACTCGCCGCCCTCGTCGGCGTCGGCTTCGTCTTCCTCCTCTTCGTGACCTTCACCGTCGCCGTGAACGTCCTGCTGAGCGCCGAGGAGATCAAGGACGCCGGACCCAACGTGCTCGCCGTCCTCGGCCAGGAGATCTGGCCCGGCGTCGGCGGCAAACTCCTCCTGATCGCCGTCCTCCTCTCCACCGTCGCCACCCTGGAGACCACCCTCATCCAGGTCACCCGCTCGCTCTTCGCGATGGGCCGCGACCGGACCCTGCCCGCCGCGCTCGGCACGGTCCACCGCCGCTGGAACACCCCGTGGGTCGCGGTGATCGCCGTCGGCGCCGCCGCCCTCCTCCTCTTCGCGGGCGCCGCCGCCGCGGGCTCCCTCCAGCAGATCCTCCGCGACGCCGTCTCCGCCATCGGACTCCTGATCGCCTTCTACTACGGGCTCGCCGGGATCGCCGCCGTCGTCGCCTACAAGTCGCTGCTGCTGCGCTCCGTACGGAACCTGGTCCTGGGCGGGCTCTGGCCGCTGCTCGGCTCCGCGTTCATGCTGTGGGCCTTCGTCCAGTCCCTCGGCTCCCTCTCCACCACCGCCCTCACCATCGGCCTCGGCGGCCTCGCCCTCGGCCTGGTGCCGCTGACCGTGTACTGGCGCAAGGGCAGCGACTACTACCGTCCGGCCCGGCTCGACGCGGTCGCCGCGCTCGCCGCCGCCGCCGAGGGCTCGGGACCGGCGGGCCACCCGCGCAACGGCAGCCGCGACAAGAGCTACGCCACCGACTTCTGACCCCGCCCCCACCAGGAAGGGAAGAGCCGGAGCCCGTCACCGGCCAACCACAGTCCGCCACCACACATCTGACAGGACGCAAGCCGAACCGGAGGAGGTCCCGATGGCCGTACGCCGACGCTCACGCACGGCACGTGCGACGCGCTTCGCGCCCGACTTCGACCCGGACTTCGGGGACCGCGCGCTGACCGAGGCCCGCCACGACATCGTCATCGGACGCTGGCAGGGCGTACGGAACCTGCTCGCCGCCACCGGCGACCACGGGGCCCGCCGCACCCACCGGCTGCGGCTCCTGTCGCACGCCGCCGCGGGCAGCTCCACCGTGGAGACCTGGCGGGCCGCCGAACCGGGCAACCCCGACGCCGCCGTGCTGCGCGCGGCGACCGAGGTCGTCCGGGTCTTCGACGCGGCCATCGCCGCCGGCCGGGGCGCCGCGATCGACCGGGCCCGGATCGACGCCGCCGTCATCGCCTGCCGGTGCGCCGCCGAGGCCGCACCCGCCGACCCCATGCCGTGGGTGTCGCTGCTCTCCGTCGCCCGGCTGTACGAGGGCGGGGTGCCGCGCCGGGAACTGCGGCACTGGTTCGACGAGTTGCGGCGCCGCGACCCGTACAACACCGAGGGTCACATCCAGGTGCTCCGCTACTGGTCGGCGCGGTGGCACGGGACGCACGGGAGCATGTACGACTTCGCCCGCGACGCGGCGGGCGTGGCGCCCCCCGGCTCCCCGCTGCCGGTGCTCGTGCAGGTCGCACGCGTCGAGGAGTACCGGTACATCGCGGACGGCGCGCTCGGACGCGGGCCGGTGCGCGGCTTCGACCAGCACTGGAAGCACGAACTGGCCGTCACCGAGCTGCGCCGGACGTACGCGCGCTGGATCGGCGGCCGTGAGCCCGGCCTGCCGGTCGCGCCGGAGGAGGTCGGTGACCTCAACTTCCTCGCGCACGCGGCCTGTTACGCGGGCCAGGTGGAGATCGCGCGGGAGCTCCTCGGGATGCTCGGGACCCGGGCGGCGTGGGTGCCCTGGGCCTACACCGGGGACCCCGAGGAGCAGTTCACGCGGTTCAGGGAGGGCCTGGGGACGGAGTGAGGCACTCCGCCCCGGCCCTCTCCCGTGGTCCGTGAGGGCCCCGGGCCCTGATGGACCTGATGGACCTGACGGGCTCAGACGCCGATGTCGTCGCCGTCCGTGCGCCAGACCGCCACCACCGAGGGGCGGACGATCTTCCCGGGGCCGTCGGGCCAGACCGAGGCGGGCTTCTCGACGGAGGCGCCGTCGATCTCGCCCGGGTGCTGCACCGCGACCAGGACGCGCCGGTCCTGGACGATCGGACCGCAGGTCTCGGCGCCCCTGGGCACGGTCAGGAACTGCTTCAGCTCACCGCGCCGCTCGCCGCGCGTGGCGACGCCGAACAGCCCGTCGTGCGAGCCGAGCTGGTTGCCGTCGGTGGAGATCCACAGGTTGCCGTGCGGGTCGAAGGCCACGTTGTCCGGGCAGGAGATCGGGGAGACCTTCTCCTTGGGGAATCCGGCGAAGTACGTGGACGGGTCGTCCGGGTCGCCCGCGACCAGGAAGAGCCGCCAGGCGAAGCCGTCGGAGGCCGGGTCGTCCCAGTTCTCCGCGAGCTCCAGGATCTGGCCGTGCTTGTTGAGGTTGCGCGGGTTGGCCTCGTCGGCGGGGGCCTTGCCCGCCTTGCCCCGGTCGGAGTTGTTGGTGAGCGCGACGTACACCCGGCCGGTGCGCGGGCTCGGCTCGACGTCCTCGGGGCGGTCCATCTTCGTCGCGCCGACCTTGTCACCGGCGAGGCGGGTGAAGACGTACACCTCCTCGGCGGTCATGCCGGGGACGTGGCTGACGTTCCCGGTGGCCAGCGGGATCCAGCTGCCGGTGCCGTCGAACTCGCCGTCGTTCGGGAGCTTGCCCGTGCCGTCGATCTCGGCCGCCGGGGAGTCCCCGGTCAGCCTGGCCACGTACAGGGTGCCCTCGTCGAGCAGGGTCAGGTTGTGCTCACGGGCGGACCGCGAGTTCCCCTTCCGCATCCGCTTCGAGGAGACGAACTTGTAGAAGTAGTCGAAGCGTTCGTCGTCGCCCATGTAGACGACGGGACGCCCGTCCTCGGTGAGCCGGGGCTGCGCGGCCTCGTGCTTGAAGCGGCCGAGGGCGGTGCGCTTGCGGGGTGTGGAGTCGGGGTCGTACGGGTCGAGCTCGACGACCCAGCCGAAGCGGTGGACCTCGTTCGGCTCCTGCTTCAGGTCGAAGCGCCCGTCGAACCGCTCCCACTTGCGCTCGCTGGGCCCGGTGCCGACGCCGTAGCGCTTGTCCGTGGCGCTGGAGCCGTTGGCGAAGTACTGGTTGAAGTTCTCCTCGCCGTGCAGGGTCGTGCCCCACGGGGTGGTGCCGCCCGCGCAGTTGTTCAGCGTGCCGAGGACCCTGCGGCCCGTCGGGTCGGCGGAGGTGCGCAGCAGGGCGCTCCCTGCGGCGGGCCCGGTGACCTCGAAGCGGCTGGTGGTGTGCAGCCGCCGGTTGAGGTGGTGGCGGGTGACCGGGGTGAGCCTGCCGGTACGGCGCTCCTCCTGGACGACGAGGACCGAGAGGCCGTGCGCGGCCCAGGCGATCTCGACCTGTTCGCGGGTCGGGTTCGCGGGGTCGTAGCCGCGGAACATCAGGACCTCGTCGGTGTACTCGTGGTTCGCCACGAGGACCTGACGGCCGTGCTCGCCCGGCAGCGGCAGCAGCGACAGGAAGTCGTTGTTGTAGCCGAACTGACCGGCCTGGGCCTTCGCCGACTGCTTCTCGGAGTCGAAGGCGGGCGCGCCGCGCAGGATGGGCTCGCCCCAGCGGACGACCACGTTCTGTGCGTATCCGGCGGGGACGGTGACCCGGTCGGCGGTGTTGGGGGCGACCGGGCTGAAGCGCAGGCCCCGGGCGCCGTCGGCCTTGCCGTGGCCGTGGCCCTTGCCCTTGCCGTGGCCGGTGGGCGCGGCGGGGAGGGCGGACGCCTCGGGGGCGGTGCCGAGGGCCAGGGCCCCGCCGGCGGCGGAGGCGACCGTCACGACGGCGGCGGCGCGCAGGGCGGAACGGCGGGAGAGCGCACCGGCGATGACGTCGCCGACGTACTCGTTGGCACTGGTGTTGGGCACCTCCTGGAAACAGGCGTCCCCGCAGCGGTACCGGCAGGTGAGGGCGGAACGGCCGCCCCCGTGCGGGTTGGTGCTCAACAGCGGCAGCAGTCTGCGCACGTCGTCCTCCTCCGGCGCACACCGCGCCGACATGGTGTCGGGATTCCCTCGGCCGTGACGCTAGGTGAGCACCTCTGCCCGGGGACGGCGGTGGGGTGAACACCGGATGAATGCGCGACAACCGGGGACGACCGGGTCATCGGCGGAGGCCGGGGCGGCCGCTAACCTTACGTGTCCGCCCTGGCCAGGGATGAACGTCCCGAAACACCCAGTACGGACATTCACAAGCACCCCACTCATGCGAAAGGGTTCGCCCATGGGTATTCGGAGCATGCTGCGCAAGGTGTTCGGCCGGGACCACGAGGAGTCCCCTGCGGCCTCTGTCCCGTCCCAGAAGCGTGAGACCCCCGAGGCCACCCCGGAGGACGCGGCCCGCCGCGCGGCCGACGACCTGGTGTCGGCGTCCTTCGACAACCCCCAGATCCCGAAGGCCCGCACGGAGGAGCCTCCGGCGGACCCGGCAGCGCCTCCGGCGGACGCGGCCCCGAACGCGGACGCGCCTGCGGCGACCGAGGCGGAACCCGAGGCGAAGGCGCCTGCGGATGCGCCTGCGGCGGCGGACAAGGACGCTGCGGAGCCGGTCGCGGAGACGGTGAACGCGCCCGAGACGGAGACGTCCGCGAACGCGACTGCGGCGAAGACGGTCGTGGAGACGGAGCCCGAGACCGCGACGGCGACGAACGCGGAGACGGCGACCGTCACGGCCGAGCCGGAGACGCCTGCGGACGCGACTGCGGCGGCGGAGACGCCCGCTGCCGAGCCGAGCGCGGCGGAGGAGGACGTGGCCGAGCCGAGCGCGGCCGAGGAGGTCACGGCCGAGGCCGATGCGGTGAAGCCGACGGATACGGCTGACGCGCCGGAGACCGTCACGGCGGACCCGGCGGAGGCCGAGACCGGTACACCGGTGGCGGAGAAGGCCGTTGAGGCGGAGCCGGTCGCGGCGGAGCCCGCAGCGGACGAGCCGGTGGAGGCGGAGCCGGTCGAGGCCGAGACGACGACGGCTGCGGACGCGGCTGCGGACGCGGAGCCGGAGACTGCCGCTGCGGAGCCGGTCGCGGCCGAGGAGACCGTGGCCGAGCCGAGCGCGGCTGAGGCGACGGAGTCGGCGGAGGTCGCGGAGGCCGAAGCGGACGCGGAGCCCGAAGCGAAGACGCCTGTGGATGCGCCTGTGGATGCGCCTGCGGCGACGGAGACGGGCGTCGTGGAGCAGGTCACGGCCGAGGAGACCGTCGCCGAACCGGTCGCGGCCGAGACCGAGGCTGTGGAAACGGTGACGGACGCGGCGCCCGGGGCGGAGGCGCCCACGACGGACGCGGAGGAGCCCGCCGCCGACGCGGAGTCGGCGAAGGAGGAGGCCGCTCCCGAGGCGGAGCCGGTGACGGCCGGGGCGGAGACGCCTGCGGCGGAAGCCGAAGAGCCCGCGACCGAGGCGGAGCCGGTCGCCGCCGAGGCGCCCACGGAGACGGCGGACGCGTCCGTGGCGGCGGAGCCCGTCACGACGGACGAGGCCGAGGCCGAGCCGGTGGCGGCGGAAGAGCCCCGGGCCGAGGCGGAGCCGGTGGCCGAGGCGGACGCGGACACTGCTGAGCCGGTCGCCGTCGAGGCGCGGGAAGAGGAAGCAGAGCCGGAGGCCGTCGAGGCGAAGACCGGGACCGCTGCCGAGGCGGACACGAACACCGACGCCGCCGAGCCGGTCGCCGCCGAGCCGCAGGATGCGGTGGCGGAGCCGGAGGCCGAGCCTGCCACCGAGCCGGTCGCCGCGCCGGAGCCCGCACTCGCCGAAGAGGCGACCGAGACGGTCGAGGCCACGGAGGCGAAGTCCGCCGAGGCCCAGCCCGAGACGGACACCGGCACCGAGGGCGCCGGGGGCGCGGCGGACGCCGCTCCCGCCCTCCCCCTCGCCCCGCTCGGGGCGACCGCCCCGCACCTCGCGGACGCCCACGAGGCCGCCGGGGCGCAGCTGGCGAAGCAGGGGCTGGCCGGGAGCCGGGCCGCCGTGTACCTGGTGGTGGACCGTTCCGGTTCGATGCGCGGGTACTTCAAGGACGGCTCCGTGCAGCGGCTCGCGGAGCAGGTGACCGCGCTGGCGGCGCACCTGGACGAGAGCGCGACGGTGACGACGGTGTTCTTCTCGACGGACGTCGACGGCACGGTCGAGCTGACCCCGGAGACCCTGACCCCCACCCGTGTGGAGGAGGTCAACGCGACCCTGGGCAGGCTGGGCCGGACGAACTACCACCGCGCGGTGGAGGAGGTCCTCGCCCACCACGCGAAGGCGGACCCGGCCCGTACGGCCCTGGTGGTCTTCCAGACGGACGGCGCGCCGGAGTCGAAGACGGCGGCGGCGCAGGCCCTGGCAGAGGCGGCGGACCGCCCGCTGCACTGGCGGTTCGTGGCCTGGGGCGAGGCGGACAACAAGGCCTTCGACTTCGTGCGGAAGCTCGACGGCACTCCGCGCACGGGCACGTACCTCGCGGGCGTGACCCCCTCGGACACCGCGCACACCGCGTTCTACGAGGGACTGCTGGCGGGCCTGGAGCTCTGAGCCCCGCGTCCTGACGGACGCGGGGGACACGACGGGGGCGGTGACCGGAACGGGTCACCGCCCCCGTCGCCGTACCGGCCCGTCCGGCCGCCGTACCGGACGGGTCCGACGGCTCAGAGCCGTAGCGGACGGATCCGATGGCTCAGCGCCGTACCGGACCATCCGCCCCCGGACCACCGCCCGGCCCGGCGGGCGAGGTCACCGCCCGACCGGCAGGGTCACCGTCACCACCAGCCCGCCGCCCTCCCCGGCGGGCCGGGCGCGGGCCGTCGCCGTGCCGCCGTGGGCGGTGGCGATCGACCGGACGACGGAGAGGCCGAGGCCCGCGCCGGGCCCGGTGCGGTCGCGTCCCTCGCCGCGCCGGAAGGGCTCGAAGAGGGCTTCGGCACCCTCGGCGGGGACGACGGGCCCGGTGTTGACGACGGTCAGGACCCCGGCGGCCAGGTGGACGGAGACGGTGCCGCCGGGCACGTTGTAGGCGACCGCGTTGGCGACGAGGTTCCGTACGAGGTGCCCGAGAAGGACCCGGTCGCCCCGGACGGTCCCGCCGTCCCCGGTGACGTCCGCGTCCGCGTACTCCTCCCCGACGACCTCGGCGAGCGGCACGTCCTCGCGTTCCGCGAGGCCGCGCTCGCCCCGGGCGAGGAGCAGGAGCCCGTCGATGAGGCGTTCGCTGCGCCGGTTGGCGGCGAGGAGCACGTCCCGTACGGCGCAGTCGTCGTCCAGGCCGATCTGGATCGCGGCGCGCTGGGTGGCGAGCGGGGTGCGCAGTTCGTGGGAGGCGTTGGCGATGAACCGGCGCTGGCTGTCGAAGGCGGTCTCCAGGCGTCCGAGGAGCGCGTCGATGGTGTCGCCGAGTTCCTTGAGCTCGTCGTCGGGCCCCCGGACGGCGATCCGGTCGTGCAGGGTGCGCTCGGAGAGGCGGCGGGCGCGGGCGGTCATCTCGTGGACGGGCCGCAGGACGCGTCCGGCGGTCCACCAGCCGACGACGACGGCGCAGCAGGCGGTGACGAGCAGCCCGAGGGAGGACCACATCAGCATCTGTTCGCCCACGGCCCGGCCGAGGTCGTCACCGAGCGCGCCGGTGTCCCCTCCGGTACCGGCGACACCGGCGACATCAGCGACACCCGCACTGGCGATGATCGCGTCCGTCGCGTCGGCGGTCCCGGCGAGGACGAGCAGGTCGACGACGAGCAGCAGCAGCGCGCCGAGGACGAGGAAGACACCGCCGTAGACGAGGGCGATCCGGGTGCGGATGGTGGACCCGGAACCGAGATAGGCGTCGTCACGTGGGGTCACAGCCGGTACCCCACGCCCTGGACGGTGCCGATGAGCGCGGGCTCGCCCAGCTTGGCGCGGAGCTTGCTCATGCAGACGCGCACGGCCCCGGTGAAGGGGTCGGCGTGGATGTCCCAGGCGCGGTCGAGGAGCTGTTCGGCGGAGACGGTGGCGCCCTCGGCCTCCAGCAGGATCTGGAGGACGGTGAACTCCTTGGGGGAGAGGTCCAGGTCGCGCCCGTCGCGGTGGGCGGTCCGCCGGACGGTGTCGACGCGGAGCCCGTACCGCTCCAGGAGCGGGGGCAGCGGCGGGCGGGCGGCGCGGCGGCGCAGGGCGCGGACGCGGGAGACCAGCTCGGGGAAGTCGAAGGGCTTGCCGAGGTAGTCGTCGGCGCCGAGGTCGAGCCCGGTGACGCGGTCCTCGGTGGCGGTGGCGGCGGTGAGCATGAGGATGCGGGTGGGGGAGCCGTCGGCGACGAGCCGCCGGGCGACGTCGTCGCCGTGGACGCCGGGCAGGTCCCGGTCGAGGACGAGCACGTCGTACGGGTGGAGGGCGAGGTGGTCGAGGGCGGCGGAGCCGCTGTGGACGGTGTCGACGGCGAATCCGGCCCGCCGCAGGCCGATGGCGACGAGCGCGGCGAGGTCCCGCTCGTCCTCGGCTACCAGTACGCGCATGGCGTCCATCTTCCCCGTGCGGCCGGAGGGGCCGCCGCCCGGGTTTATCGATGTGAGTGGATCTTCGTACGCCCGTTAGGATTTCGGCCATGGCGGCCACTGGATCCGAGAAGCAGGGGACGAAGGCGTTCTACGTCACGACCCCCATTTACTACGTCAACGACGCTCCTCACCTGGGCCACGCCTACACGACCGTCGCAGGCGACGTGCTCACGCGCTGGCACCGTCAGCGCGGCGAGAAGGTGTGGTTCCTCACCGGCACGGACGAGCACGGTCAGAAGATCATGCGCACGGCCGAGGCGAACGACGTCACGCCCCAGGAATGGTGCGACAAGCTCGTGGAGGAGGCGTGGAAGCCCCTCTGGGAGCACCTGGACATCGCGAACGACGACTTCATCCGTACGACGCAGAAGCGTCACACGGACCGCGTGCAGGAGTTCGTGCAGGACCTGTTCGACAAGGACGAGATCTACAAGGGCGGGTACGAAGGCCCGTACTGCGTGGGCTGTGAGGAGTACAAGCTCCCCGGCGACCTCATCGAGGCCGAGGACGGCACGAAGCTGTGCCCGATCCACAAGAAGCCGGTGGAGATCCTCAAGGAGGAGAACTACTTCTTCAAGCTGAGCGAGTACGGCCCGAAGCTCCTGGAGTTCTACGAGGCGAACCCGGGCTTCATCCAGCCGGAGTCGGCCCGCAACGAGGTCGTGAACTTCGTCCGGCAGGGCCTTCAGGACCTGTCGATCTCGCGCTCGACGTTCGACTGGGGCATCCCGATCCCGTGGGACGACAAGCACGTCATCTACGTGTGGGTCGACGCGCTCCTGAACTACGCGACGGCCGTGGGCTACGGCGCGAACCAGGAGAAGTTCGAGGAGACGTTCCCGGCGGACGTGCACCTGGTCGGCAAGGACATCCTGCGGTTCCACGCGGTGATCTGGCCGGCGATGCTGATGGCGCAGGGCCTGCCGGTCCCGGGCCGGGTCGCGGCCAACGGCTGGCTGATGGTCGGCGGCGAGAAGATGTCGAAGTCGAACCTGACCGGCATCAAGCCGCAGGACCTGACCTCGCACTTCGGCGTGGACGCGTACCGCTGGTACTTCCTGCGGGCGATCGCCTTCGGCAGCGACGGCTCGTTCTCGTGGGAGGACTTCTCCGCGCGCTACACCTCGGAGCTGGCCAACGACTACGGCAACCTCGCCTCGCGCGTGGCGGCGATGGTCGGCAAGTACTTCGGCGGCGAGCTGCCCGCGGCGACGGCGGACGGCGAGGCCGAGACGGCGATCCACGAGGGTCTGGCGAAGGCCGTGGCGACGGCCGACGCGAAGATCGGCGAGGAGCTGGACTTCCAGGCCGGCATCCTGGCGATCTTCGACTTCGTGAAGCAGGTCAACGGCTACATCACGGAGCAGGAGCCGTGGAAGGTCGCGAAGGACGAGTCGGAGGAGGGCCGGGCGCGCCTGGCGACGATCCTCTACACGGCCTCCGAGTCGCTCCGGGGGGTCGCGGTCCTGCTGAACCCGATCATGCCGGAGACCTCCCGGGCGCTGTGGGACTCGCTGGGCGCGGAGGCGTCCCTGGGCGCCCTGTCCGCCCAGCCGCTCCAGGACGCGGGCACGTGGGGCAAGCTCCCGGCGGGCGCGACAGTCACGAAGGGCGCGGTGCTGTTCCCCCGCCTGGAGGAGAAGAAGGACTGACGTCCTGACGCCATAGGCATACGCCGAAGGCCGCCGCACTCCCCTTCCGGGAGGCGGCGGCCTTCGCCGTACCCCCGCCGAACACGAGGACGGCGGGCGGGACGGGGAATGTGACGGCGGCGGGGCGTCAGGGCGGCGGGGCGTCAGGGCGGCGCGGCGGGGCGTCAGGTGCTTCTCAGCAGGTCCCGGATGGCGTCGCCGGTCTCCCCCGGCGTGAGGGCCTGGGTCCGGAGGATGCCGTAGCGCAGTTCCAGGAGGCGAAGGCTCCGCAGGTCGCTCATCGGCCTTCCCCCGCACACGGCGGACGACCGTCCGATCGCCGTGCCGTCCTCGAACTTGATCACTTCGAGGCTCGACGGACCTACGTGCTCCACCCGGTCCAGCGGCATCATCTGGAGTTCGACATGGCGCAACTCGGCCACCTGGAGAAGGTGTTCCAGCTGGCGCCGCAGCACGTCACGGCCTCCCAGCGGGCGGCGGAGCACGCACTCCTCCACGACGAAACTCAGCTCGGGCGCGGGGCTCCGCCCGATCACCGCCGCGCGGGCCACGCGTGCCGCCGTGTACCAGTCCACCTCGTCCGGCGTGTACACCGGACGCCGCATCAGGAACAGGCCGCGCGCGTACTCGGGCGTCTGGAGCAGACCCGGGATGTTGAGCGGGTCGTAGAGCTGCATCTCCACCGACCGGGCCTCCAGCTTCGCCAGGGCCCGTTCCCGTCTCGGATGGCGGACCTTCGCCAGGTCCTCCTTCATGGCCGAGACCAGCCCGTCCGCCCGGAGGACTTCGTCCGCCCTGTCGAGGAATTCAGGACGCGGGACGCGCTTCCCGCCCTCGATCTTGTAGATCATGTCCTCGCCGTAGCCAACCGCGACGGCGAACTCGGCGGCCCGCATGCCCGCCGCTTGCCGTCGTAGCCTCAACTGCCTTCCCACGGTGGTGACGACGGCCGCGCCCCGGTCGTCGTCCTGATCGACCTCCCAGGTGGGCTCCCTCATCTGCATCCCGCTTCCTCCGTCTCCCGGACTGCGCGTCCTGCCCGCGAGGCGGCTCCGGACAGGCCCGGACAGCGGCGGACAGGCTCCGGACAGTCATCCGACGCATCGGCCGAGTCCCTGTTCACGGTAGCCAGCGACGGCCACGCTCGGTGACGTGAACCAGAAGAACGTCACCCGAGTACCCGTCTCCACGGGGCACTTCACCGTCCTGCTCTCCCCCACCCCGCGCGGAGCGCGCCTCGCCCGGCTACTCGCGGTGGAATGGCTGCGGGTCCGGGAAACGCCACACGGCGTGACGGAGACGGCCGCCCACGTCGTGGCCGAGCTGGCGGCGAACGCGGCCACGCACGGCAGGGTCGGCGGCCGGAGCTTCCGTCTCGTCCTGCGGGCCTCGCCCGCCACGCTCCGGATCGAGGTCACGGACACCCGGGCGGAGGCCCTTCCCACGCTCCCGGTCCCGGCGCCGGAGGCGGAGTCGGGACGGGGAATGCTGCTGGTGGAGGCGCTGGCGGACCGTTGGGGCGTGGTCCTGGGACCCGTACCCGGGAAGACCGTGTGGGCGGAGCTCGGGCTCCCCGCCCACCGGCGCCCGGGAACCCGGGCGCCGGTGGCACGGGCTCTCTCCTGAAAGAACCACCAGAGAGAAAGAAACCCCACCAAGCCCCACCCTTTCCCTCCCGGGAACGCGCGTCACTCGCTCGGGTGAATATGCCCAACTGGGCTGGCTTTGGGGTGGGTTGTTTGATCTACGCTCTGCCAACAGAGCCAGCCCAGACAGACAAAGGCCCCCGCCGGGACGGCAATCCCAGTGCGAGGGCCTGACCATCGCGAAGTCAACAGCTTCCGATGGTCCGAACACCAAGGACCTACAACTCCCTGATGGACAGCCAAAATCCTAGCGCTCAGGCGCCCGCCCCGTCCCGCAACGGGGCCAAGAACCACCCCTCTCGGGTGACTTCTCGTGGAGTGGTCCACGAGAACACCCCGCACACCACTCACTTCACGGTGGTGGGGAACCACCTCGCGCAGCACGGGGAGCTGTCGCTGATGGCCATCGGCCTGGCGACGCACATCCAGTCGCTGCCCGCCGGTTCGGCCATGGACATCAGATCCCTGGCTGACCGTTTCCCGGAGGGCAGGGACCGGATCGCGGGGGCCTTGCGTGAGCTGGAGACCCACGGCTACCTGCGGCGCGACAAGGAACACACGGCGGGCGGCCGGGTCGTCACCCGAACGGTCTCGTGCAACCAGCCTGACCGTACGGGAGCGGGGCGGGCCGTCCGGCCGAGGCCTGAGCCGCCCCCTCGAAGGCCGCAGCCGCCACCCCGGCGCCCGGGGAACCAGGACCGCACGGAGATCCCGCGCCGCCGCCCGCAGAACCGACCGGATGCCCCGGCCCGGCTCGCGGAAAGGGGGCCGCAGAAGCGGGCAGGGCGGCCCGAGGGGCAGGCACCGTGGCCTGACGAGCAGGCACGGTGGCCCGACGGACGGGCGCGGTGGCCCGAGGAGCAGACACCGCAGCCGCAGACCCGGCCGCCCGGGAACGCGCCCCACCGCTCCGACCAGCGGGAACGACCCCGGCGCAAGGCGCTGCCGGCCGTCCCGGCACCCGCGTACGCCACCCCTGACCTGCTGCTCACGGCCGTGGGGGTCCTGTCGGGGCTCCGCCTCGGCGATCCCCGCCTGCTGATCTCGGCGGCGGAGGCCGAGCACCTGGCGCCGGGCGTGGTCGCCTGGCTGGAGCGCGAGCTGCCGCCGGAGGCGGTGCACCAGGCCCTGACCAGCGGTCTCCCGACGGAACCGCTGTACCGCCCGGCCGCGCTGCTGGCCCACCGGCTGACGGCCCGGCTGCCGCCGCTGCCGCCGTTCCGGCCACCGAAGGAACAGCCGCCGCCCTTGTACCCCCTGCACAACTGCGACACCTGCGACCGGGCCTACCGAGGTCCGGAGCCGGGCAAGTGTGCTCCCTGCCGAACCGAGGAGACCCATGGTCAGCTCACCACATGAGGCGATGCACCGGATCTTCCAGCACGACACACGGCTGTTCAGCCGTCTGTCGGGACTGCTGGGGTTCTCGCTGCCGCCGCCCGTGGACGTCACCGTCCTGCCCACCGACCTCACCGAGTCCGGCCCCGTCGAACGCAGGGTGGACACGCTGCTGCGGCTCGACAGCGCGGAGGAGGGCTCACTGTTACTGGCCATCGAGGCGCAGGGGAAGAAGGACCCGGCCAAACCGGCGAGCTGGGCGTACTACACCGCGTTCCTCTGGACGAAGTACCGGCTGCCGACGGCGCTGCTCGTCGTGTGCCAGGACCGGGCGACGGCCGAGTGGGCCGGTCGGCCGGTGAGCAGCGGACCGCCGCACCTGCCCACGCTGACCGTGCAGCCGGTCGTCGTGGGCCCGCACAACATGCCGGTGATCACCGACCCGGCGGAGGCGGGCGCCGACCTGGCGCTGACGGCTCTGTCGGCCATCACGCACGCGGGCGATCCGGACATCGGTGCCATACTGAAAGCACTGTCCGCCGCGCTGAAGGACGTCCCCGAGGACGTCGCCGACCCCATCATCGAATTCACCGCACAGGGCCTGGGCAACCGCCCGGTCAGAGCACTCTGGAGGAACCTGGTGGCCGTGGACCTCTCCTTCTACACGTCCTACCTCTCCGAGGAAATCCGCGACGAAGGCCGCGAGCAAGGCCGCGCCCAGGGCAGTGCCGACGCCATACTGATCATCCTCGAACAGCGCGGCCTCACCATCACCGACGCCGCACGCGAACGGGTCAAGCACTGCGACGACCCCGACACCCTCCACCGCTGGCTCGTACGGGCGGTCACCGCCACGACAGCCGACGAAGTCTTCGCGGACGAGGACGCGTAGAAGGGCCGGGACGGGCGACCGTGGACCTCTCCTTCTACACGTCCTACCTCTCCGAGGAAATCCGCGACGAAGGCCGCGAACAGGGCCGCGAGCAAGGCTTGGAGCAAGGCCGCGCCCAGGGCAGTGCCGACGCCGTACTGGTCGTCCTCGAACAGCGCGGCCTCAGCATCACCGACGCCGTACGCGAACGGGTCAAGCACTGCGACGACCCCGACACCCTCCAGCGGTGGCTGAAGCGGGCGGTCACCGCCGCGACGGCCGAGGAAGTCTTCGCGGACGAGGGCGTCTAGAGGCTCTCCGGCTCAAATCCCCGTCCGGTGCCGAAGGGCAGGACGGGGACGTACACGGGTGTCACCGGAGTGCACTCCGGTGACACCCGTGCGTCCGCCGGGCCCCCGGGCCCGTCTGCGCCTAGCGTGGGGCGGGAACGATCCCGGCGGGACCGTCGCCGGGATCACCGTCCTACGGAGGCACGTCGAAGATGGCCGTCAGCTTGCCCGAGCTCACCGGGGACTACGTCCTCGACATCGCCCACAGCCGGATCGGCTTCGTCGCCCGGCACGCCATGGTGACCAAGGTCCGCGGGGCGTTCCTCCAGTTCGAGGGCACCGCCCATCTGGACGGCGCCGACCCGGCCAGGTCCACCGGGCAGGTGGTGATCAAGGCCGAGAGCATCGACACCGGTGTCGAGCAGCGCGACCAGCACCTGCGCACCAACGACTTCCTCGACGTCCCCAACTTCCCCGAGATCACCTTCCGCAGCACCGCGGTCGAGGTCCGTTCCGACACCGACTACCGCGTCACGGGCGACCTGACCGTCAAGGACACCACTCGCCCCGTCACCATCGACTTCGAGTACACCGGCAACGCCGTCGACCCCTACGGCAATCTGCGGGTCGGCCTGGAGGGCTCGGTGACCATCTCCCGCAAGGAGTTCGGCGTGACCTGGAACGCGGCCCTGGAGGGCGGCGGCGTCCTCGTCGGCGACAAGATCGTCCTGGAGTTCGACATCTCCGCGATCAAGCAGGGCTGAGAGCCCCCGCCCCCGCTCCCCCCGCGCACGGAAAGGGGCCCGGGAACCGCCGCCTGCGGTTCCCGGGCCCCTTCCGCGTACTCCCGAGGACTACTCCCCGGACTTCTCCGCCGTCTTCTCGACCGTCTTCTCGACCGGCTTGCGGAGCTGGATGTTCAGCTCGCGCAGGCGCGACTCGTCGAGCTCCGTCGGCGCGCCCATCAGGAGGTCCTGGGCGTTGCCGTTGAGCGGGAAGGCGATGGTCTCGCGGATGTTCGGCTCGTCCGCGAGGAGCATCACGATGCGGTCGACGCCCGGGGCGATGCCGCCGTGCGGCGGGGCGCCGTACTCGAAGGCGCGGAGCATGCCCGCGAACTCGTGCTCGACGGTCTCGCGCGAGTAGCCCGCGATCTCGAAGGCCTTGAACATGATCTCGGGCTCGTGGTTCCGGATGGCGCCGGACGACAGCTCGATGCCGTTGCAGACGATGTCGTACTGCCAGCCGAGGACGTCCAGCGGGTCCTGGGTCTCCAGGGCCTCAAGGCCGCCCTGCGGCATCGAGAAGGGGTTGTGCGAGAAGTCGATCTTGCCGGTCTCCTCGTCCTTCTCGTACATCGGGAAGTCCACGATCCACGCGAAGCGGAAGACGTTCTCCTCGAACTGGCCGGCGCGCTTGGCGGCCTCGACCCGGACCGGGCCCATGATCTTGGAGACCTCGTCGAACTCGCCCGCGCCGAAGAACACCGCGTGGCCGGGCTCCAGGCCCAGGCGCTCGGTGAGGACCTTGACGTTCTCCTCGGTGAGGAACTTGGCGATCGGGCCGGTCAGGGCGCCCGCCTCGCCGACGCGGACCCAGGCCAGGCCCTTCGCGCCGAGGGAGACGGCGAAGTCGCCGAGCCCGTCGAAGAACTTGCGCGGCTGGTCACCGGTGTCCGGCACGGCGAGCGCGCGGACGTGCTTGCCCGCGAACGCCTTGAACTCCGAGCCCTCGAAGACATCGGTGATGTCGACGAGTTCGAGCGAGGTGCGCAGGTCCGGCTTGTCGTTGCCGTACTTGAGCATCGACTGGCGGAACGGGATGCGCGGGAACGGCGAGGTGACGTGGCGCCCGCCGCCGAACTCCTCGAACAGCTCCGTCATGAGCTTCTCGATCGGCTGGAAGACGTCCTCTTGCTCGACGAAGCTCATCTCGACGTCGAGCTGGTAGAACTCGCCCGGCGAGCGGTCCGCACGGGCGTCCTCGTCGCGGAAACAGGGCGCGATCTGGAAGTACCGGTCGAAGCCGGAGATCATCAGCAGCTGCTTGAACTGCTGCGGCGCCTGCGGCAGCGCGTAGAACTTGCCCGGGTTGAGACGGGACGGGACGACGAAGTCGCGGGCGCCCTCGGGGGAGGTCGCGGCGAGGATCGGGGTCGCCATCTCGTTGAAGCCGAGGGCCACCATCTTGGAGCGGATGGAGGCGATGACGGCGGAGCGCAGCATGATGTTGCGGTGCATCCGCTCGCGGCGCAGGTCGAGGAAGCGGTACTCCAGGCGCCGCTCCTCGTTGACGCCGTCGTCGGCGTTGATGGTGAAGGGGATCTGCTTCGCCGCGCCCAGGACCTCGACCTCGGCGGCCTCGATCTCGATCTCGCCGGTGGCGAGCTCCGCGTTGACGTTCTCCGCGCCGCGCGAGACGACCTTGCCGTCCACGCGGACGACGGTCTCCTTCGTCAGCTTGTCGAGGACCTCGGCGGCGGCGGTGCCGGGCCGGGCGACGAGCTGCGTGATGCCGTAGTGGTCGCGCAGATCGATGAAGAGGATGCCGCCCAGGTCGCGCCGATTGTGCAGCCAGCCGCTGAGCCGGACGTCGGTGCCGACGTCAGAGGCGCGGAGCTCGCCGCAGGTGTGGGACCTGTACCGATGCATCGTCGTTCATCCAGTCTTCGGGATCGGTGGGGAGGCGTGACAGCGTCAAGCCTTGCCCAGCCTACCGGCCGCCCCGTGATCGCCCTTCGATTACTCCGCCGCCGCTGGTCCGTGTGCTCCGCCGCCACTCCCTCGTGGAATTCGCCGACGGCCCCCCGTGGACCCCGCCGCCGCTCCACCACGTGCCCCGCCGCCGCCTGCCCGTGGACTCCGCCCACGACCGCTCGCGCACGCCGCCGCCGCTCGTCCGTGTGGTCCACCGCGCACTCCGCCGCCACCCGCCCGTCCGCTCCGCCGCGCACCCGGCCGCGCCCCGCCGCACCCGGCCACGCCCCACCACGCCCCACCACGGCATCGCCCTTCGCATACGCTCAGTGGCGATCTGCTGTCCGATATTCATAAAGTAGGGCAATGCGCACCGAGGACGTCCTGGCCGCTGTCGCGACCGGCCTGTGGCGCTGGGACAACGCGTCCGGGATCGTCTCGCTCGACGCCGAGGCCGCCCGGCTGCTCGGGCTGCCCGCCGCGCCCGTACGGCTCACCGAGGCGGCCGTCCGCTCGCGCTTCCACCCGGTCGACTGGAACGAGATCGACGGCGTCGTGAACCTCGCCGTCGCCGAGGGCACCCTCGCCGAGGCCCGGCTGCGGATCATGGACGAGCGCGGCCGGGTGCTCCGTACCGTACGGAGCAGGTCCAAGCCGCTCATCGAGGGCAACGACTACCTGCTCGTCGGCACCCTCCAGGAGGTCGCCGAGCAGCTGCCCGGCACCGCCGCCCGGACACCCGTCACCGGGGACTGGCGCCGCTCCCGCGAGGCGTTCCTGCTGGACGCGGGCCGGGCGCTCGCGGAGGCCAGGTCGACGGCCGAGGTGCTGCGGGTCGCGGCCTCCCTGTCGATGCCCGGCTTCTCCCCCGACGGGCTCGCCGTCTTCGGCGTGGCGGGCGACCGGCTCACCGTCATCGGGCACCACGGGCACAGCGAGGGCGACGAGGGCCCCTTCTCCTCCATGTCCCTGGCCACCGACTACCCGGCGGCGGAGGCCGCCAGGACCGGCCGCGCGATCTACCTGCCCTCCCCCGACGACTACCTGCGCCGCTACCCCGTGACCTGGCCGCTCGCCCAGCGCTTCGGACGCCGCTCCTGGGCCTTCGTGCCGCTGGTCGTCGCGGGCAGGACCATGGGCGCGTGGATGGCCGCCTTCAAGCATCCGGTGGCGTTCACGCCCGACGAGCGCTCGGTCCTCACCACGGTGGCCCGGATGCTCGCCCAGGCCCTCGCACGCGCGGGCGTGGCCGAGTCCGAGCGGGAGCTGTCCCTCGGTCTCCAGCGGACGATGCTGCCGGCCCTCGGGCCCGGCATCCCCGGCATCCGGGTGGCCGCCCGGTACGTGCCGACCGGCGGCGGGCTCCAGGTCGGCGGCGACTGGTACGACATGATCCGGCTGCCCGGCGGCACCTCCAGGACCGGCGGGCGCGGCGCCGGACGGATCGCCCTGGTCATCGGCGACGTGCAGGGCCACGACGTGCGGGCGGCGGCCCTGATGGGGCAGCTGCGGATCGCCCTGCGCGCGTACGCCTCCGAGGGACACCGGCCGGACGCGGTCCTCTCCCGCGCCTCGCGCTTCCTGTACGGGATCACCGACGGCGACGACGGGGAGGCCGAAGGCGGGCCGCGCTTCGCCACCTGCCTCTATCTGGAGGTGGACCTGGAGACCGGCGCGGTGGACATCGCACGGGCCGGACACCCCGATCCGGCGGTACGGATGAACGACGGAACGGTTCTGCAGCGGCCGACCGCCGGCGGGCTGCCCCTCGGCATCGACCCCGACACCGACTACCCCACCACCCGGCTCACCCTCGATCCCGGCGAGACCCTGATGATCTGCACCGACGGCCTCCTGGAGACCGGCGGCCACGACCTCGACAGCGGCTGGGAGCGGGTCCGCGGGCTCCTGGAGAACCACGACGGCGAGGACCTGGAACACCTCGCCGACACGCTGGTGGAGGCCGTCCACGGGCCCCGCTCGCACCACACGACCGGGCCGCTCGCCGACCGCCGCGAGGACGACATCGCGGTCCTGCTGCTCTCCCGCCGCCCGGCGGGCGCGCCGCCGGAGCCGCCCCGCCGGACCCTCATGACGATCGCCCAGGCGGAGCCGGAGCGGATCGCGGAGGCGCGGGAGCAGATGCGGCAGCTGCTGCACGACTGGGCGGACGAGGACCAGCTCGACTCGGCGGTCCTGATGGTCTCCGAGATGGTCACCAACGTCCTCGTCCACACCGACGGCGACGCGCTGCTCGTCGCGGAGGTGGCGGGCGGGGACAAGGCCCGGCGGCTGCGCGTCGAGGTCTCCGACACCAGCGACGAACTGCCCCACAAGCGCCACCCGGGCGAGATGGCGTCGAGCGGCCGGGGCCTGGTCCTGATGGGGATGCTCGCGGACGCGTGGGGCGTGGACCCGCGCGGCGAGGGCAAGTCGATCTGGTTCGAACTGAACGAGAACCGGCGGGAGCCGGAGACGGGCTGAGCGGGGCGCGGTGCGCCGCCGCACCCCGGGCGAGCCGGGCAGCGCCGGGCGGGCCGGGCAGGCAGGGCCGGGCGCCGCCGCCCCGCCCGGAGCGGGCCGAGTGCCGCGGCCCCCCTCGGACTCGTGGCGTGCCCCGAGGCCGTCCCCGAGGCCCCCGGGAAGTCCGGAGGCCGCCCCCTGAGGCCGTACGGGTCACCCCGTCGCGTGTCCCGTACGGGTCACCCCGCCGGTCGGGGTTCCTCCGGAGGGTCCGGCGGGGTCCCGTACCGGGTGCGGAGTTCGCCGAGGACACCGGTCGCGGCGGCCGTCAGCGGGACGGCGAGCAGCATTCCGAGGATGCCCGCGACGGACGCCCCCGCCGTGATCGCCAGCATCACCGCCGCCGGGTGCATCTGCACGGTCCGGCTCTGCACCATCGGCTGGAGCACGTTCCCCTCGATGACCTGGACCGCGAGGACGACCCCCAGCACCCACAGGGCGATGACGAAACCCCGGTCGGCGAGGGCGACGAGCACCGCGACCGCGCCCGAGAGGAAGGCGCCGAGGTACGGGATGTAGGCCGTGACGAACACCAGCGCGGCCAGTCCCACCGCACCGGGGACCTGGAGGACGACGAGCCCGATCCCGATCAGGACCGCGTCGACGAGCGCCACCAGGGTCGTCCCCCGCATGAAGCCCTCGACCGCCTCGAAGGCACGGCGGGCCATCGCCTCGACCAGGTCGCCGGTGGCCCGGGGCACCAGGGAGCGCAGGGCCCCGGCGGCCCGGTCGGAGTCCCGCAGGAAGAAGAAGATCAGCAGCAGCGCGAGCACGGCGGTGGCGAGCATCTCGCCGACGACGCTGATGCCGGTCAGCACACCGGAGGCGGCGGTGCCGCCGAACTGTTTGAGGAGGCTCTCGGCGTTCTTGGCGAGGTCCTCCAGGGAGGTCCCGGCCGCGCCCAGGTGCTTGGCGATGTCGGTGCCCGCCTGCCGCAGCGAGGCGATGATCTGGTCGCCGGTCTCCAGGAGGGCGGCGACCACGATGTACGTGGCACCGCCGACGACCGTGAGGACGGCGACGACGGTCAGCGCGGCGGCCAGCGACTTGCGGACCTTCATCCGGAGCAGGCGGCGGTAGAGGGGACCGAGGAGGGCGGTGCCGAGGATCGCGAGCAGGACGGGGGTGACCGCCGTCTTGAAGACGACGCACAGCCAGATCCCGACGGCGGCGACACCGGCGACCAGCAGGAGGACACCGCACCAGGCGGCGACCCGGCGGGCGGGTTCGGGGAGGAGCGGGGGCGTCGGCTGCACGTCCCCACCGGATCACGCACGCGGGCGTGCCGTCGCGCGCTGACGGCCGTACGGGTGACGGGGTGTCAGTGGGGTGGCCTCCCGGACAGCCGGACGGCGGGGCCCGTGCCCGGGGTCACCCGGGTGCGGGCCCCGCCGTCCGGTGGTGGGCCGGGGCGGCCTACTCGCCCATCCCGTGGACCGCCGGGACCGTGCCGAGGCGGCCCGCCTGGAAGTCCTCGAAGGCCTGGCGGAGTTCGGCCTGGGTGTTCATGACGAACGGGCCGTAGTGGGCCATCGGCTCACGGATCGGCTGCCCGCCGAGGAGGGCGATCTCCAGGTCCGGGGTGTTCCCGTCCTGCTTGTCGTCCGCGCGGACGGTCAGCGAACCGCCCTTGCCGAAGACGGCGGTCTGGCCGGTGTGGACCGGGCGCCGCTCGGCGCCGACGGTGCCGCGTCCGGCGAGGACGTACGCGAGGCCGTTGAAGTCCTCGCGCCACGGCAGGGTGATCTCGGCGCCCGGCCGCAGGGTCGCGTGGATCATCGTGATCGGAGTGTGGGTGATGCCCGGTCCCTCGTGCCCACCGAGCTCCCCGGCGATCACGCGGAGCAGCGCGCCGCCGTCGGGGGAGGTGAGGAGCTGGACCTGGCCGCCCCGGATGTCCTGGTAGCGGGGGGCCATCATCTTGTCGGCGGCGGGCAGGTTGACCCACAGCTGGAGGCCGTGGAACAGGCCGCCGCTGACGACGAGGGACTCCGGCGGGGCCTCGATGTGGAGCAGGCCGGAGCCCGCCGTCATCCACTGGGTGTCACCGTTGGTGATGGTGCCGCCGCCGCCGTTGGAGTCCTGGTGGTCGAAGACGCCGTCGATAATGTAGGTGACGGTCTCGAAGCCCCGGTGGGGGTGCCAGGGGGTGCCCTTGGGCTCGCCCGGCGCGTACTCCACCTCACCCATCTGGTCCATCATGATGAACGGGTCGAGGTACTGGTAGTTGACCCCGGCGAACGCGCGGCGGACCGGGAAGCCCTCGCCCTCGAAGCCCGTGGGGGCCGTGGTGACGGCCAGCACGGGACGGGCGACGGCGTCGGCGGTGGCCGCGACGCGCGGCAGGGTGAGCGGATTCTCGACAGTCACGGCGGGCATGACGGACCTCCTGGTACGGGCCTCGGGGCGCGGCCTTCTCCGACCTCGTGCCCCCACTTTAGTTGAACGCTGAACTTCTTGCCAGTCCGAACGCGGAACGCCCGGGAGGAATTCCTCCCGGGCGCCCCTTCCGCGTCGAGGCCGCGGCAGCCGTGCGTCCCGGCCCGCGGACCTCACCGGCCGCGGACCTCCGATTCCAGCCTGCGTCAGCCGTACATCCGCCGCATCGCGAAGTCGACCATCTGCTCCACGGCCTTCGCGTCGAAGACCATCCGGTGGTCGCCCTCCATGTCGAGGACGAAGCCGTACCCGGTGGGCAGCAGGTCGATCACCTCGGCGCCGGTGATCACGAAGTACTTCGACTCCTTGCCCGCGTACCGCCGCAGCTCCTTCAGCGAGGTGAACATCGGGATGACCGGGTGCTGGGTGTTGTGCAGGGCCAGGAACCCGGGGCCGTCGCCGCGCGGACAGTAGACCTTGGAGGTCGCGAAGATCTGCTGGAAGTCCTCGGGCGCGAGCGTGCCCGTCGTGAAGGCGCGTACGGCGTCGGCGAGGGAGGGGGGCGAGGGCTCCGGATAGAGCGGCGGCTGCTGCTGTCCGTACCCGGCGCCCGGCATCGCACCCGGCGTCCCGCCCTGCATCCCGTCCTGGGGGGCGTACTGCTGCTGGGGCTGCGCGTACTGCTGGGCGCCCGGATTCTGGTCGTAGCCGTACATGGGCCACGAGCCTACTGCGTCACAGTTGTCCCGAGAGGGGTTGCTCTTATTACCGGTGGGTAGCATCATCGGTGAGAGCGTTTTGCTACTCGCTGGTACGTGTACGAGGAACCTGCCTCCCCGAGCCTTACGGAGCCGTCGCCATGGGGCACTACAAGTCGAATCTCCGCGACATCGAGTTCAACCTCTTCGAGGTGCTCGGCCGCGACAAGGTGTACGGCACCGGGCCGTTCGAGGAGATGGACGCCGAGACCGCCCGGAGCATCCTCGACGAGGTCCGCCGCCTCGCCGAGAACGAGCTCGCGGAGTCCTTCGCCGACGCGGACCGCAACCCCCCGGTCTTCGACCCCGAGACCCACACCGCCCCCGTACCGGCGAGCTTCAAGAAGTCGTACAAGGCCTTCATGGACTCCGAGTACTGGCGCCTCGGCATCCCCGAGGGCATCGGCGGCACCCTCGCCCCGCGCTCCCTCGTCTGGGCCTACGCGGAACTGCTCCTCGGCGCCAACCCGGCCATCTGGATGTACTCCTCCGGCCCCGCCTTCGCGGGCGTCCTCTACAACGAGGGCAACGAGGCGCAGAAGAAGGCCGCCCAGATCGCGGTCGAGAAGCGCTGGGGCTCCACCATGGTCCTCACCGAGCCCGACGCGGGCTCCGACGTCGGCGCGGGCCGCACCAAGGCCGTCCAGCAGGAGGACGGCTCCTGGCACATCGAGGGCGTCAAGCGCTTCATCACCTCCGGCGAGCACGACATGGAGGAGAACATCCTCCACTACGTCCTCGCCCGCCCCGAGGGCGCCGGACCCGGCACCAAGGGCCTCTCCCTCTTCCTCGTCCCCAAGTACGAGTTCGACTGGGAGACCGGCGAACTGGGCGCCCGCAACGGCGTCTACGCCACCAACGTCGAGCACAAGATGGGCCTCAAGGCCTCCAACACCTGCGAGATGACCTTCGGCGACCAGCACCCCGCCAAGGGCTGGCTCATCGGCGACAAGCACGACGGCATCCGCCAGATGTTCCTCATCATCGAGTTCGCCCGCATGATGGTCGGCACGAAGGCGATCTCCACCCTCTCCACCGGCTACCTCAACGCCCTGGAGTACGCCAAGGAGCGCGTCCAGGGCACCGACCTGGCCGACTTCATGGACAAGGCCGCGCCCAAGGTCACCATCACCCACCACCCCGACGTGCGCCGCTCCCTCATGACGCAGAAGGCGTACGCCGAGGGCATGCGCACCCTCGTCCTCTACACCGCCTCCGTCCAGGACGCGATCGCCGTCCAGGAAGCCGCGGGCGAGGACAGCAAGGCCCTCCACGGCCTCAACGACCTGCTGCTCCCCATCGTCAAGGGCTACGGCTCCGAGAAGGGCTACGAGCAGCTCGCGCAGTCCCTCCAGATCTTCGGCGGCTCCGGCTTCCTCCAGGAATACCCGATCGAGCAGTACATCCGGGACGCCAAGATCGACACCCTCTACGAGGGCACCACCGCCATCCAGGGCCAGGACTTCTTCTTCCGCAAGATCGTCCGCGACCAGGGCGCCTCCCTGAACGCCCTCGCCGAGGAGATCAAGAAGTTCCTCGCCGTCGGCACCGGCGGCGACGACCTCGCCACCGCCCGCGACTCCCTCGCCAAGGCCGCCGTCGACCTCGAAGGCATCGTCGGCGCCATGCTCACCGACCTCACCGCCACCGGCGAGGACGTCAGGAACATCTACAAGGTCGGCCTCAACACCACCCGGCTGCTGCTCGCCTCCGGCGACGTCGTCGTCGGCTACCTGCTCCTGAAGAGCGCCGCCGTCGCCGCCGAGAAGCTCGCCGCCGGGGCCTCCGGCAAGGACGTCGCCTTCTACCAGGGCAAGATCGCCGCCGCGAAGTTCTTCGCCGCGAACGTCCTGCCCGGCGTCACCGCCGAGCGCGCCCTCGCCGAGGCCGTCGACGGATCGCTGATGGACCTGGACGAGGCCGCGTTCTGACCGACGCGCCCCGTCCGACCAGGCGCACGGCCGCCCCCGGGGAGGGGGGCGGCCGTGTCCGCTTCTCCCCTTCTCCCGACTTTTCCCCCATGGACGGGTCCCCCACGGACAGGACCCTTATGGGCGGGTCCGGTCCCGTACGGGCGGGGAGGGACGGAGTCCGCGCCCGGGGTCCCTACGGAGCCGCGCCCCGTACGGGACGGACGCCGGTCCCGGTCCGTACGGGACCGATCCCGGTCCTGCGTAAGGTGAACCCATGAGCAGCGCAGCTTCCCGTCCCACCGCAGGCCCCTTCGACCGCGGCCACACCGACGACCTGATGACCTTCCTGACGGCCTCGCCGTCGCCGTACCACGCGGTCCGGAGCGCGGCCGAGCGGTTGGAGAAGGCAGGGTTCCACCAGGTCGAGGAGACCGCGTCCTGGGACGGGACGAGCGGCGGGAAGTACGTGATCCGCGGCGGCGCGATCATCGCCTGGTACGTCCCCGCCGGAACCGCCGCCCACACCCCGTACCGCATCGTCGGCGCCCACACCGACTCCCCCAACCTGCGCGTCAAGCCGCAGCCCGACCTGGGCTCGCGGGGCTGGCGGCAGGTCGCCGTCGAGATCTACGGCGGCACCCTCCTCAACACCTGGCTCGACCGCGACCTCGGCCTCGCCGGACGCCTCACCCTCCGCGACGGCAGCCACCACCTGGTCAACGTCGACCGGCCGCTGCTGCGCGTCCCGCAGCTCGCCATCCACCTCGACCGGCAGGTCAACGACGGCCTCAAGCTCGACCGGCAGCGGCACATGCAGCCCGTCTGGGGCATCGGCGACGTCCACGAGGGCGACCTGATCGCCTTCGTCGCCGCCGAAGCGGGCGTGGACGCCGAGGACGTCACCGGCTGGGACCTGATGGTGCACGCCGTCGAGGCCCCCGCCTACCTCGGCCGCGACCGCGAACTGCTCGCCGGGCCGCGCATGGACAACCTGGTCTCCGTCCACGCCTCCGTCGCCGCGCTCGCCTCCCTCGCGGGCCGCGACGACCTGCCGTACATCCCCGTCCTCGCCGCCTTCGACCACGAGGAGAACGGCTCCGAGGCCGACACCGGCGCCCACGGCCCGCTGCTCGGCAACGTCCTGGAGCGTTCGGTCTACGCGCGGGGAGGAAGCTACGAGGACCGCGCGCGGGCCTTCGCGGGCACCGTCTGCCTCTCCTCCGACACCGGCCACGCCGTCCACCCCAACTACGCGGAGCGGCACGACCCGACGCACCAGCCCCGCGTCAACGGCGGCCCCATCCTCAAGGTGAACGTCAACCAGCGGTACGCCACCGACGGCAGCGGCCGGGCCGTCTTCGCCGCCGCCTGCGAGAAGGCGGGCGTGCCCTGGCAGTCGTTCGTCTCCAACAACGACATGCCGTGCGGCACGACGATCGGCCCCATCACCGCCGCCCGCCACGGCATCAAGACCGTCGACATCGGCGTGGCGATCCTCTCCATGCACAGCGCCCGCGAGCTCTGCGGCGCCGAGGACCCCTACCTCCTCGCCAACGCCCTGGTCGCGTTCCTGGAGGGCTGAGGCTCCCCCGGCCGTCTTCCCGTCGGGCCGGGGGACGCGCGGAAACATCCGCGAAAGGTCCCGGCTGGCAGCGTCGTCCCCATGCACCGTCACCAGGGTCCGCCGCCACGGAAGTTCGCCGCCGCCATCGCCGCCACCGTGCTCGTGGGCACGGCGGCGGCGGGGCTCCTGATCAGCCGGTACGACGATCGGCCCCCGTGGGCCGACGACATCGCCTACGAGGGCGGCTTCGTCCAGGCCTCCCGCATCCGCGGCTACGACGTCGACGGCTCCCGCGTCCGCGCGCTCCTCGACGGCGAGTGCGCCCGCATGGAACGCGACGGCATGGGCGGCGCCCGCGCCGTCCACAACCCGGCGAGGTGGGTCCAGGGCTGCCTGGACGCCGCCGCCGGCCTCCCGTCGAAGAACCAGGGGACCGTGCGCTGAGCCCGGGGCCGGGCCCCTGAACCGCGGGCCCGGCGCCCGGCCCCCGGAGGTCAGGCGTCGAGGCCCGCGAGGATCAGGGGGAGGCGGCTCGCGCCCGTTTCCGTGATCTTCACCGGGACGCCCCAGTCCTGCTGGTGGACATGGCAGGCCGGGTACTCGTTCGCCGGGTCGTCGTCGCAGGACGCGGCCATCGCCGACACGTGCAGGACGCCCTCCGTGACCTCCGGGTTCAGGGCCAGCTCGCGGAAGAGGTCCGTACCCCTGCCCTCGCCGCCGAGCAGCAGCTCCGGCGGCGTCGAGGAGACCAGGAGCCGGGTCGAGGGGCCGTACCGCTCGTCCAGCTTCTGCCCGTTCGGCGCCCGGAAGACGACGTCGAGCCGGAGCGTGCCCGGGGCGATCTCGGTGGCCTCCCGGCGGGTGCGGTGCGCGACCGCCTCCACCCGGACGGCCTCCTCGGGCAGCCGCAGCCGGGTCAGCCGGTGCCGGGCCGACTCGACGACCACGATGTCGCCGTCGACGAGGACCGCGTCGCTGGGCTCGCGCAGATCCGTGGCCAGGGTGGTGACCTCGCCGGTCGCCGGGTCGAAGCGGCGCAGGGCGTGGTTGTACGTGTCGGAGACCGCGACCGAGCCGTCCGGCAGCGCCGTCACGCCCAGCGGGTGCTGGAAGAGGGCCTGTCCGGCGGCGCCGTCGCGGTGCCCGAAGTCGAAGAGCCCGGTGCCGACGGCGGTCCGCACCGCGTATCCGTCGCCGTCCCGCTCGATCCACCGCAGCGCGCTGGACTCGGAGTCCGCGACCCACAGCCGGTCCTCGGTCGCGGCGAGACCGGACGGCTGCGAGAACCACGCCTCGGCGGCGGGACCGTCCACGAGGCCCTCGTTGGTGGTGCCCGCGGCGACCTCGACGGTCCCCGTGGCCGGGTCGTACGTCCACAGCTGGTGGACGCCCGCCATCGCGATCCACACCCGGCCCTGCCACCAGGCGACGTCCCACGGCGAGGACAGGTCGACCTCCAGGGCCGGGCCCGAGGTCGGAGAACCCTGCCACCACTGCCTGCCGGTGCCCGCGACCCGCTCGACCTCGCCCGTCTCCGGGTCGAGGACCCGCAGGGAGTGGTGCACGGTGTCCGCGACGACGACCCTGCCGTCGGGCAGCGCGGCCAGGCCCTGCGGCTCGCGGAACACGCCCTCGCCGATGCGGCGCACCACGGTCTCGCCGTCGGCCGCCAGCTCCACCAGCTGGTGCCGGGTGGTGTCGGAGACCAGGAGGTTCCCCGAGGGCAGCAGGATCGCCTTGCCGGGGAAGCGGAGGCCGGTGGCGACGGGCTCGGGGGCCACGTAGGGGCCGTCACCGCGCCGCAGGGTGCCCTTGGCCTCGTGCTCGGCCTCCAGCTCCTCCACGAGCATCCGGAGCGCGTTGGCGTGCCCCTCGCCCGCGTGCTGGGCGACGACGTACCCCTCGGGGTCGATGACGACGAGCGTCGGCCAGGCACGGACGGCGTACTGCTTCCAGGTCGCCAGCTCCGGGTCGTCCAGTACGGGGTGGTGGACCCCGTACCGCTCGACGGCGTCCACGACCGCCTGGTGCTCGGCCTCGTGCACGAACTTCGGCGAGTGCACCCCGACGATCACGAGCGTGTCGCGGTGCTTCTCCTCCAGCTCGCGCAGCTCGTCGAGGACGTGCAGGCAGTTCACACAGCAGAAGGTCCAGAAATCCAGGATCAGTGTGCGGCCTCGGAAATCGGCGAGCTTCAGGTCCTTCCCGCCGGTGTTGATCCAGCCGCCCTTGCCGATCAGCTCGGGGGCACGGACTCGGGCACGGCGGGGCGCGGGCGCGGACGGGGTCGCGGGGGCGGAGTCGCTCATGGGTCAAGGGTGCCGTACGGGTGGAAAGTGGGGGCCGGGAGGGGCGGAGGCGCGTGTCCGGGGGCGGGGTGCGAGCGGGGGCTGGTCAGCATGCCCACATGGCGGAGCGCGTGATCAGATCGTCTGACTTTTACCGCTGGCGGGGGAGGTCCCGGCCCCGGCAGCCCCGAGCTGCCCTGTCGGGGGCCGTCACCGGGGCCCTTCCCGGGTTCCCCCCGACCCTGCCGAGGGCCCTCCGGGGCCGCGCCCGGCGGTTGCTTCGGGGCGGTGCCCGGCTGGTCCCACAGGGCCGCGCCCGGATGTTCCCGCGCGGTCGCGCCCCCCGACTGGGCCCGCCCGAGCCCGTACGGGACAGCCCGCCGGGGCCCGTACAGGACTTCCCGCCCGAGCCCGTACGGGACTTCCCGTCGGGGTTCGCCCGGTTCTTCTCCTCAGGGGCCGGGCGGCTGGGCTGTCTCGTTCTCGCGGCCGGTACGACCCTGCTCTCCGCCGTCGCACTGCCGACCGGTCCCGCGCGGGCCGGTGGGGTCGGGGACGACTCCCTGCGGGTCGTCGTCACCGTCAACGGCCGCGACGGCGGCGGACCGCACCCGCCCGACGTGCGGGCCGGCGGGCCCGTAGTGAAGCGGTACCGGCTCATCAACCGGAGCGAGGCCCATCTGTACGAGGTGCGGGTCCTCGACCCCGAGGTGCCCGCCGGGGCCGTCCGCTGCCCCAAGGGCCCGCTCGCCGCGCTCGGGCGGCTGGAGTGCGTCGCCCGTTTCACGGCCGCGCCGGGAGAACACCGGGGCACGGTACGGGCGCGGGCCACCGTGCCCTCCCTGCGGAAGGTCCTCACGGCCACCGTCCGCACCGGGTACACCGGGATCGCCGAAGCCCTCGCCCTCACCGAACGCGTCACCGTGGGCGCCCTCGGACCGGCTCCGGCCCCCGCCGCCGGGGGCCGGGCGGGACGCAGCGCCCCCGTCCGGCGGGCCGTGCCGACCGGTCCGGCGCGGGCCGGTGGGCGGAGCCCGCTCCGGGCGGCCGACACCGCCCCCGCCACCGTCACGTACACCGTGACCAACCGGGGCAACCGGCCGCTGTACGCGGTCCTCGTCACCGACCCCGCGCTCGGTCTCGGCGCCGCCGCCGTGGACTGCGCCGGGCGGCAGGGGACCGTCCCGGTGCTCGCGCCGGGCGCGTCGGCCCGCTGCACGGCCACCGTACGACGGCCCCCCGGCACCTACCGGAGCACCGGGACCGCCTCCGGGAGCGACCGGGTGACCACCTACGGGCCGGACGGTGCCCGGGTCCCGGCGCCGACGCTCGTCGCCCGCGCGGCGGCGGACTTCACCGTGCCGGGACGGCAGCAGACCGGGCCGGGACCCGTACGGAATCCCCCCGGGGGGATCGTGAGCAATCCCGTAGGGGGTCCGGGCGGGCGGGTCCTTCCGCTGCCCGGGGCCGGAGCCCCGGCGCCGGGCGCCGCCGGGGCCGCCGCCCCGCCCGGAGCGGCCGTGCCCGGAGCAGCCGGGTCCGGACTGCTGCTGCCCGGACTCGCGGCGCCCGGGGCACTCCCGCCGCCGGGGATCGCCGCGCCCGGCACCGCCGCCCTGGCGGCCGTACCGCCGGGGACCGGGGCCGGGGCTGGAGCCGGGGCCGGGGCCGGCGGGGCCGGGACCGGCGGAGGGGCGGGTGCGGGAGCCGGTGGTGGGGCCGGTGGTGGAGGCGCGGGAGGGAACGGCCCGGCAGGTGCCGCAGGTACAGGTATCGGAGGTGGTGCCGCAGCGGGCGCGGGGGCCACCGGAGGTGGGGGAGGTGCCGGAGGTGCCGGAGGCGGGGGAGGTGGGGGAGGTGCAGGAGGTGGGGGAGGTGCAGGAGGCGCGGGAGGCGCGGGAGGCGCAGGAGGCACGGGTGCCACCGGGTCTGCTGGCACCACCGGAGCCTCTGGGACCTCCGGCGCCACCAGTGGTGCCAGTACCTCCGGCACCACCACCCCGCCCGTCGCCGCGCGCCGGGCCGCCGCCGAGAACGAGGGACTCCTCGCACGGGTCCGGCGGCGCGGGCAGCAGGCGAGCGAACTCGGGATCGTGACGATCCTGCTGCTGCTCCTGATCCCGGCGGCCCTGGCCGCCGCCCTCCTCGGCAACCGGAGGACCTGACCGTGGCCCTGACCGAAACGCTCGTCGTCACCGGCGCGGTCGCGCTCGTCGCCGCCGTCTCCGTCTACGCCAAGACCCGGCTCTTCCCGGTCGGCGAGGACGAGGAACCCCGCGAGGACGTCGCCGAGTACATCGCCATGATGGTGTCGGTGCTCTACGCCCTCGTGCTCGGCCTCTGCCTGGTGTCGGTCTGGGACACCAGCTCCTCGGCCTCCGGCGCCGTCCAGGCCGAGGCCAGCGCCCTGCACCAGACGTATCTGCTCGCCGACGCCTACCCCGCCGCCCAGCAGCAGCCGCTGCGGGACGCGGCCCGCGCGTACTCCGACCACGTCGTGAACGTCGAATGGCCCGTGATGGAGGCCCGCGAACCCCTCGGCCGCTCCGGCTGGGACCTGCTCGCCCGGCTGCGGCAGGCCAGCGTGATCCCGGACTCCGCGAAGCCCCCCGAGCAGATCGCCGGACAGGAGGTGCTCGCCCAGATCGGCTACGTCGACGACGCCCGGCGCAGCCGGGAGGCGGCCGCGCAGACGAGCCTCTCCCCCGTGCTGTGGGCGGGCCTGATCATCGGCGGTTTCCTCACCCTCGCCTTCATGTTCCTCTTCGGGATCAGCCGGAGCGGGACGCATGTCGTGATGGTGATGGGCCTCGCCGGGTTCATCGCCTTCACGGTGCTGCTGATCCATCAGCTGGACGCGCCCTTCGGAGCGATGTTCGGGGCGAACCCGACCCCGTTCACCCGCTATTTCGGGACATGACCGTGAGAAACCGGCGCCACGGGGCAGACATGACGCCGTGAAATATCTCGTACGGGACAAGATCTTCGCGATCGGTGACGACTACTGGATCGAGGACGAGCGGGGCCGCCACGCCTTCCTCGTCGACGGAAAGGCGCTGCGGCTGCGCGACACGCTGGAACTGAAGGACCCCGACGGGCAGATCCTCGTCACCCTGCGGCAGAAGATGTTCAGCGTCCGCGACACCATGACGATCGAACGGGACGAGCGCCCGCTGGCGACCGTACGCCGCAAACGCCTCTCGCTGCTCCGCAACCACTTCCGGGTCACGCTGGTCGAGGGCACCGGACTGGACGTCAGCGGGCGCGTCCTGGACCGGGAGTTCGCCGTCGAGTACGAGGGCGATCTGCTCGCCCACATCTCGCGGCAGTGGTTCCACGTCCGGGACGCGTACGCGGTGAACGTGGTCCGCGAGGACGCCGACGCGGCCCTCCTCCTCGCGGTGGCGGTCTGTGTGATCCGGATGGCGGAGCGGGAGCGCGAGGATTGACCCGCCCCGCCGTCCGTGCTCAGCGCTCCCGGCGCGGCGACGCCCAGGACACGGTCCTTCAGCGCGGGGAACTGCTCGCGGGTCTCCGCGACCTTCGCCGGGTCGAGGACGGCCCGCAGGACCTCCTCGCCGGGTCCCGCCTCGGCGAGGACCTCGCCCCAGGGGTCGACGACGACCGAGTGACCGGCCTGCTCGACACCGCCGTTCGTGCCCGCCGTACCGCAGGCGAGGACGTACGCCTGGTTCTCCACCGCGCGGGCGCGGGCGAGCAGGCTCCAGTGGGCGCGGCGCCGTTCGGGCCAGCCCGCCGGGAGGACGAAGGCCTGGGCGCCGGCGTCGACGAGGCCCCGGAACAGCTCGGGGAAGCGCAGGTCGTAGCAGGTGCCGAGGCCGATGGTGAGCTGCGGCAGAGCGACGGTGACCAGGTCCTCCCCGGCGGCCATCAGGACCGCCTCGCCCTTGTCGAAGCCGAAGCGGTGGATCTTCCGGTAGGAGGCGGCGAGTTCGCCGTCGGGGGAGAGGACGAGCGAGGTGTTGAAGAGGGCCCCGTCCCGCGCCTCGACGAAGGAACCGGCGTGCAGCCAGACCCCGGCGTCGCGGGCGGCTTGCGCCATCGCCCGGTGGGTGGGGCCGTCCATCGGTTCGGACTCGGCGGCGAACCGCTCGTAGTCGAAGGCCCCCACGGGCCACAGTTCGGGGAGGATCACGAGGTCCGCATGGCCGGATTCCGCTCGTACGAGGTCCCCCGCGCGGGCGCGACGGGCGTCGACCGGTTCGTCCGGGTCTACCGCGATCTGGATCAGCGAGGCGCGCACACTACCACCGTCCTGGCATTCGAGCCGTCAACACAGGCCTACGATCGTCACACGAAAGCACTGCCGGGGTGCCTTCGGGCAGCGTAACTTAGCGTTCGAGCCTCCCACCCAGCCGTGTTTTCAGCCCGCGCACCGAAGAACCGCCGAGGGGTCCCGTGACCGTCCATCCCAGCCTCCAGAACTACGCCGACGCCTGGACCCATTCCATCGAGGCGATAGCCGAGCTGGTGCAGCCGCTCGCGGAGGGGGAGTGGAACCGGCCGACGCCGTGTCCGGGCTGGTCGGTGCGGGACATCGTGTCCCATGTCATCGGCATGGAGACGGAGATGCTCGGTGACCCGCGTCCGATCCACTCGCTGCCCCGCGATCTCTACCACGTACGCAGTGACTTCGCGCGCTACATGGAGGTCCAGGTCGATGTGCGGCGGCACCACACGGCGCCGGAGATGACCTCGGAGCTGGAGTACATCCTGATCCGCCGGGCCCGGAAGCTCCGCAACGAGAACCGTCCCCCCGAGCGTCTGGTCCGCGCCCCCCTCGGCGTCGAGCAGTCCCTGGAACTGGCCTACCGGATGCGCGCCTTCGACGTGTGGGTGCACGAGCAGGACCTGCGTGCGGCGCTCGGCCGGCCGGGCAATCTGGACTCGGCGGGGGCGCACGTCACGCGGGACGTGCTGCTCGAAGCGCTGCCGAAGGTGGTCGCGAAGGACGCGGGGGCGCCCGCGCCCTCGGCGGTGGTCATCGATGTGACCGGCCCGGTGGAGTTCCTGCGGACGGTGCGGGTGGACGCGGAGGGCCGGGGGTCGGTCGACGGCGCGCCCTCGCTGGGTCCGGCGGTGACGCTGGCGACGGACTGGGAGACGTACGTGCGGCTCGCCTGCGGCCGGGTCCGGGCGGGTGAGGTGGCCGGCCTGCTCAAGACGGAGGGCGACGAGGACCTGGCGCGCGCGATCCTCGACAACTTCGCGGTGACGCCCCGCTAGGTCCGCCGCGTCCCATCCGCCGGGTCGGCCGAGCCTGCTGGGTCTGCCGAGCCCGCTGGGTCCGCTGGGTCCGCTGGGTCCGCTGGGTCCGCTGGGTCCGCTGGGTCCGCTGGGTCCGCTGGGTCCGCGCCCACGGTCTTCTCGTACGCGCCCGCCCCCGCGACCGCCCGCCCTCGCCCCTCCCTCGTGTCCGGTCCCGTGGGGGTGAGTCTCAGACGGGCACGTGCACGGCCTCCACGCGGCTGGCGACGAGCCGTTCGCGTTCCCTGCGGTGGCTGCGGGACTTGAGCCGCAGGATCTGGACGACCCCGAGGGCTTCGAGGACGAAGACCGAGGAGAACGCGATCCGGTAGTCGCCACCGGTCGCGTCGAGGAGCACGCCCACCGCGAACAGGGTCGTCATCGAGGCGACGAAGCCTCCCATGTTGACGATCCCCGAGGCGGTGCCCTGACGCTCCGGCGGGTTCGCCGGGCGGGCGAAGTCGAACCCGATCATCGAGGCCGGTCCACAGGCGCCGAGGACCACGCAGAGGGTGACGAGCAGCCACATCGGGGCGTGTCCGGGATGGATGAGGACGGCCGCCCAGAGCAGCGCGGTGGCGGCGACGGTGCCGAGAGCGAGCGGGACGCGGGCCGCGTGGTGGCGGGCGATGATCTGCCCGTACGCGAGTCCGACGGCCATGTTCGACAGGACGACCAGGGTGAGCAGGCTTCCGGCGCCCGACCGGGACTGGCCCTGCGCCTCGACGAGGTACGGGAGCCCCCACAGGAGCAGGAAGACCATCGCGGGGAACTGGGTGGTGAAGTGCACCCACATGCCGAGCCGGGTGCCGGGCTCCCGCCAGGACGCGGCGATCTGGCGGCGGACGAAGGCGGCGCCCGCGTGGGACACCGGTTGGGGCTCGTGGCCCTCGGGGTGGTCCTTGAGGAAGAGCAGCAGCAGGACGAGGACGAGGACTCCGGCGAGCGAGCTGCCGACGAAGGTGGTCGTCCAGCCGAGTCCGTGCAGGGCGCGGGCGACGAAGACCGTGGAGACCAGGTTGCCCGCCATGCCGAAGAGGGCGGCGACCTGGCCGATGAGCGGGCCCCTGCGGGCGGGGAACCAGCGGGTGCCGAGCCGCAGGACGCTGATGAAGGTCATGGCGTCGCCGCAGCCGAGGAGCGCGCGGGAGGCGAGCGCGGTGCCGTACGTGGGGGAGAGCGCGAAGCCGAGCTGGCCGAGGGTGAAGAGGACGACGCCGAGGGCGAGGACCTTCTTGGTGCCGAGCCGGTCGACCATCAGGCCGACGGGTATCTGCATCCCCGCGTAGACGAGCAGCTGGAGTATGGAGAAGGTGGAGAGCGCGGAGGCGTTGACGTCGAAGCGGTCGGCGGCGTCGAGTCCGGCGACCCCGAGGGACGTACGGAAGATGACGGCGACGAAGTAGACGGCGACGCCGACGCCCCAGACGAGGGCGGCGCGGCGTCCGCCGGGCGGGTCGCCGGGGAGGGTGACGGCCGATCCATAGCCGTTGCGGCTGCCCCGGCTCACCGTTCCTCGCCCCTGACCAGGACCTTGACCCAGCTGAGGTGGCGGCGGACGCAGAGTGCTGCGCCGTCGGCGTCGCCCGCCTTGATGCGGTCGAGTATCTCGGCGTGCTCGGTGATGTTCTTGGCGACCCGGTCCGGCTGGGACTGCATCACTGCCACGCCCATGCGGAGCTGGCGGTCGCGGAGCTGGTCGTAGAGGCGGGAGAGGATCTGGTTGCCCGCGTACCGCACGATCTCGACGTGGAAGCAGCGGTCGGTGGCGGCGACCTCGGCAAGGTCCCCGGCGGCGGCCCGGAGCTTCTGTTCCTCCAGGAGTTCTTCCAGCCGGGTGACGAGCGGGGCGGGGGCGGGCACGACCCGGCGGACGGCGAACTCCTCGACGAGCAGCCGGGTCTCGACGACGTCGGCGATCTCCTGGGCGGAGACGGCGAGGACGAGGGCGCCCTTCTTCGGATAGAGCTTGAGCAGCCCTTCCATCTCCAGCTTGAGCAGCGCCTCGCGGACGGGGGTCCTGGACACTCCGACGGCCGTGGCGAGTTCGCCCTCGGTGAGGAGGGTTCCCCCTTCGTAGCGCCGGTCGAGTACGGCCTGTTTGACGTGTGCGTAGACGCGGTCGGCCGCGGGGGGCTGCTTGACCGGGGCTGATGGCATGCGCACAGCATAGATACAACACAGGTGCAACAGGCAGCCCGGTCCATATCGTGGACGGGCTTCATGTTTCACGTGAAACGGCGGCGGCTTGGCCTGTTTCACTTGAAACGGTGACGGGTTGGGCTCTTTGACTTAAAACAGTCACGGGTTGGGCTGTTTCACGTGAAACAGCCCAACCCGCCCGTGGGTCGCGACCGGGTCTCCTCCTCCGGTCCCGCTGGCCGACGGGATCAGGAAGAGGCGGCCCTGGCGCTCAGCTCCAGGTGATCAGCCGCTTCGGCTGCTCCAGGATCGCGGCGACGTCGGCCAGGAACCTGGAGCCGAGTTCGCCGTCGACCAGGCGGTGGTCGAAGGAGAGCGCGAGGGTGGTGACCTGGCGGGGCTTCACCTTGCCCTTGTGGACCCAGGGCTGGAGCTTGATCGCACCGACCGCGAGGATCGCGGACTCGCCCGGGTTCAGGATGGGCGTACCGGTGTCGACGCCGAAGACGCCGACGTTGGTGATGGTGAAGGTGCCGCCCTGCATCGCCGCCGGGGTCGTCTTCCCCTCGCGGGCGGTGCCCACCAGCTCGCTGAGGGAGGCGGACAGCTCCGGCAGGGTCTGGGCGTGCGCGTCCTTGATGTTCGGGACGAGCAGTCCGCGCGGGGTGGCCGCGGCGATGCCCAGGTTCACATAGTGCTTGAGGACGATCTCCTGCGCCGCCTCGTCCCAGGCCGCGTTGATCTCCGGATTGCGCCGGACCGCGACCAGGACCGCCTTGGCGATGATCAGGAGCGGATTGACCCGCAGCCCGGCCATGTCCTTGCCGGACTTCAGTTCCTCGACCAGCTTCATCGTGCGGGTGATGTCGAAGGTCACGAACTCGGTGACGTGCGGTGCGGTGAACGCCGAACCGACCATCGCCGCCGCTGTCGCCTTCCGTACGCCCTTGACCGGGACGCGCGTCTCCCGGACGCCGGACTGCCCGGGGGACGCCGGGGCGGCCGGGGTCTCGACCGGGGCGGCCACGGGCTCCGGGGCAGGAGCGACCGGAACGGCCGGGGCGGTCGCCGGGGCGGCGGGGGCCGACGCCGGAGCGGCGGCCGCGTGGACGTCCTCACGGGTGACGACGCCGTCGGGACCGGTCGGGGTGACCGTGGCGAGGTCCACGCCGAGGTCCTTGGCGAGCTTCCGCACCGGCGGCTTGGCCAGCGGCCGGGCGGCACCCGGCAGGTGCCCGCCGATCCGCTCCGGTACGGGGGCGGCAACCGGCACGGCTACGGGCGCGGGGGCCGGGGCCGGCACGGTCACGGCGGGGGCGGCGGGAGCCGCCGGAGCCGCGCCTGGTGCGGCCTTGCGGGGCCTGCGCTTGGTGGAGCTGGCGGCCACGCCGTAGCCGACGAGGACCGGCTGGCGGACCTGCGGCTCGTCGTCCTCCTCGGCGACCGGCGCCGGGGCGGGGACGGACGTCGCGGCGGCCGGGGCGGACGCGGACGCCGGGGCGGCCGGGGCCTCGGGTGCCCCGCCGCCGACGTTCACCGAGATGATGACCTGGCCGACGTCGACCGTGGTGCCCTCGGGGAAGAGCAGCTCGTGGACCGTGCCGTCGAAGGGGCTCGGCAGCTCGACGGCCGCCTTCGCGGTCTCGACCTCGCACACGACCTGTCCGTCGGCGACGGTGTCGCCCGGCTGCACGTACCACTTGAGGATCTCGGCCTCGGTCAGGCCTTCGCCCACGTCGGGCATCTTGAATTCGCGGATCGTCACGGTGCTCTCCTCAGTACGCCAGCGAGCGGTCGACAGCGTCGAGCACACGGTCGAGACCCGGCAGGTACTCCTCCTCCAGGCGCGCCGGCGGATACGGCGCGTGGTAGCCGCCGACCCGCAGGACGGGAGCCTCCAGGTGGTAGAAACACCGCTCCGTGATCCGGGCGGCGATCTCCGCGCCGGAGCCGTAGAAGACCGGGGCCTCGTGGACGACGACCAGACGGCCGGTCTTCTCCACCGACCGCTGGATCGCGTCGAAGTCGATCGGGGACATCGAGCGCAGGTCCAGGACCTCGACCGACCGGCCCTCCTCCTCGGCCGCCGCCGCGGCCCCCAGGCAGACCTTCACCATCGGGCCGTACGCGGCCAGCGTCAGATTGGCGCCCTCACGCGCCACCCGGGCCTTGTGCAGCTCGCCCGGGACGGCCTCGGTGTCGACCTCGCTCTTGTCCCAGTAGCGCCGCTTCGGCTCGAAGAAGATCACCGGGTCGTCGCTCAGGATCGCCTGCTGGAGCATCCAGTAGGCGTCCGACGAGTTCGAGGGGGAGACCACCTTCAGGCCCGCGACATGCGCGAACAGGGCCTCGGGGGACTCCGAGTGGTGCTCGACCGCACCGATCCCGCCGCCGTACGGAATGCGGATGACGACCGGCATCTTGATCTTGCCGAGCGCACGGGCGTGCATCTTCGCGAGCTGCGTGACGATCTGGTCGTACGCGGGGAAGACGAAACCGTCGAACTGGATCTCCACGACCGGGCGGTAGCCGCGCAGGGCCAGGCCGATCGCGGTGCCGACGATCCCGGACTCGGCCAGCGGGGTGTCGATCACCCGGTCCTCGCCGAAGTCCTTCTGCAGACCGTCGGTCACCCGGAACACACCGCCGAGCTTGCCGACGTCCTCACCCATGATGAGGACCTTGGGGTCGGTCTCCAGCGCCTTGCGCAGCGACTCGTTGAGCGCCTTCGCCAGCGGAAGCTTCTGTACAGCCATGGTTACTTGACCTCGCCATCCGCGAAGGACGCCTGGTAGGCGACGAACTGGGCGCGCTCCTCGTCCACCAGCGCGTGCCCGTCCGCGTAGACGTGTTCAAAGATCGCCGTGTCCTCGGGATCGGGCATGGAACGCACGGCCTCGCGGACGCGCTTGCCGAGGGCCTCGCTCTCGGCCTCCAGCGCCTCGAAGAAGGCCGCGTCGGCGTGGCCCTCGCGCTCCAGGTACGCCTTGAGGCGCAGGATCGGGTCCTTCGCCTCCCACGCCTCCCGCTCCTCGTCCCTGCGGTACTTCGTCGGGTCGTCGGAGGTGGTGTGGGCGCCCATCCGGTAGGTGAACGCCTCGACGAGCGTGGGGCCCTCGCCGCGGCGGGCCCGCTCCAGGGCGGACTTCGTCACCGCGAGACAGGCCAGGACGTCGTTGCCGTCCACCCGGACGCCCGGGAAGCCGAAGCCGCGGGCGCGCTGGTAGAGCGGAACACGGGTCTGCTTCTCGGTGGGCTCGGAGATCGCCCACTGGTTGTTCTGGCAGAAGAACACGACGGGCGCGTTGTAGACCGCGGAGAAGGTGAAAGCCTCGTTCACATCGCCCTGGCTGGACGCTCCGTCGCCGAAGTAGGCGATCACGGCGGAATCCGCGCCGTCCTTGGCGATGCCCATCGCATAACCGGTGGCGTGCAGGGTCTGCGAACCGATGACGATCGTGTACAGGTGGAAATTGTTGCTGTTGGGATCCCAGCCGCCGTGGTTCACGCCGCGGAACATTCCCAGCAGGTTCGTGGGGTCCACGCCCCGGACCCAGGCGACGCCGTGCTCCCGGTAGGTCGGGAAGACGTAGTCGTCGTCCCGCAGGGCCCGCCCGGAACCGATCTGGGCCGCCTCCTGGCCGAGCAGCGAGGCCCACAGGCCCAGTTCGCCCTGCCGCTGGAGCGAGGTGGCCTCGGCGTCGAAACGGCGGGTGAGGACCATGTCCCGGTAGAGCCCGCGCAGTTCCTCGGCGCTCAGGTCGATGTCGTAGTCGGGGTGCTGGACGCGCTCTCCCTCGGGCGTCAGCAGCTGGACGAGCTCGGGCTCCGCCGCGCTTGCGCTCGTCTTCCTGGTGGTGCTCGTGCTCGCGCTTGCGGTGCGCTTGGTGCCGCCGCTGCGGCGCGTCGTCTTGCGCGCGGCAGTGCTCTCCACGGTCACGTGCGTGCTCCTCCGTCGGTCCGGCCCCCGGGTTCGCCGGTAGGGCCTGGGTCCCCCCTGCCGCTGGGCAAGGGGAGGCTCTCCGCCTTATCCGTACCCTTCGCACAGGGTGGGTGCGACGCGGCCGGGGTCGGGCGTGACAGGTGCCCCGGCGAGCGCCCTGTCATAGGCACGTTACCCATCACGCGGCATTCCCGCGAAACCCCACTTGACCTGCGATTTTGCTTGGATTTCCAAGTAAATCGAGAAAACGGGGAACAGCGGCTGGTCAGCGCGTCGGCAACGGCTTCGGAGAGCCGCCGGAACATCCGGCACGTTATCCCGCGCACCCCGGGCGCGGGAAGAGCCAATATGTGAGACTGGCTGCGTGCGCGAAGAAGGAAAAATCCGGGTATTTCTGCTGGACGACCATGAAGTCGTCCGGCGCGGCGTCCACGAGCTGCTCTCCGTGGAGGACGACATCGAGGTGGTCGGCGAGGCCGGGACGGCGGCGGACGCGCTGGTCAGGATCCCCGCGACCCGCCCGGACGTCGCGGTTCTCGACGTGCGGCTGCCGGACGGCAGCGGTGTCGAGGTGTGCCGTGAGATCCGCTCCCAGGACGAGAGCGTCAAATGCCTGATGCTGACCTCGTACGCGGACGACGAGGCGCTCTTCGACGCGATCATGGCCGGTGCCTCGGGATACGTCCTCAAGGCCATCCGCGGCAACGAGCTGCTGAACGCGGTGCGGGACGTGGCCGCGGGCAAGTCGCTGCTCGACCCGGTGGCGACCGCCCGCGTCCTGGAGCGGCTGCGCGACGGCAACAACCCCAAGCGCGACGACAAGCTCTCCAACCTCACCGACCAGGAACGCAAGATCCTGGACCTGATCGGTGAGGGCCTGACCAACCGGGTCATCGGCGAGCGGCTCCACCTCGCGGAGAAGACCATCAAGAACTACGTCTCCAGCCTGCTGTCGAAGCTGGGCATGGAGCGGCGTTCCCAGGCCGCCGCGTACGTGGCCCGGCTCCAGGCCGAACGCCGCTGACGTGACCCCGCCGCCCGGAAGCCACCGAAGGCTCCGGGCGGGACGGCGGCACCGAAGGGCCCCGGGCCCCTCAGCACGGCCGGTGGCCGCGCCGGCGGGCCCACGGCGGGTTTCGGGACCTACGTCCCCAGAAAGCGGGGCCGGGGCCCCTTTCCCGACGGGCCCCGGTGGCGGAGAGTGGTGACCATGTCCACCACCGACGAGATCCGCGCCCTAGAGCTGCTCAGCCGCGTGTCCTACGGCCGGGTGGCCACCAGCATGCGGGCGATGCCGTTCGTCGCCCCCGCCCGGCACATCGTGTCCGGCGGACGCGTCCTGTTCCGTCTGCACGAGGGGCTCGGCTACCACCGTGCCTGCAACGGCAGCGTCGTCGCGTACGGCGCGGACAACTTCAACTCCGGCGACGTACGGCTCTGGTCCGTGCAGTTCACCGGCACCGCCGAGATCGTCGAACCCACCGCGGCGGAGCTGGAGGACTTCGGCACGGCACCGGACACCGTCGACGGCGAACCCTTCGTCCCGGTCTTCATGCGGGTCGAACCGCAGTTCGTGACGATCCACGCGCTCGACTACCCCGGCGAGACCTCCATGGGCCGACCGGCCGGAGCCCTCGCCACCCGACCGGCCGCCGACCGTTCCGTACAGCGCCATCTCCACCACGTAGCGTGATCTACCATCTGGCGGGTGCCGCGCTCATCTGAAACGCTCACCCCGCCGACCGCCCACCGGGCATCCCCCGCCCGGCCCGTGGCCGCCCCGCCCCTCGGGGCCCTCATGCGACGCCACCGGCACGCAGGAGAGGCCCTCTCCTGCGTGCCCGTCACCGAGGGGCTGCTCAACCGGGGCTTCCGCCTCTCCACCAGCCGCGGCACCTACTTCCTGAAACAGCACCTGGACGCGCCCACCGCCGACCGGGCCACCATCGTCCGGCAGCACCGCGCGACCCAACGGCTGCACGCCCTCGGCCTGCCCGTCGCCCCGCCCCTCGCCGACTCCACCGGCCGCACGGTCACCGTCGTCGACGGCCACTGCTACGCCCTGCACCCCTGGATCGACGGCCGGCACCGCGACGGCGCCCAGCTCTCCACCTGCTGCTCCCAGCGCCTCGGCACCCTGCTCGGGCAGGTCCACACCGGCCTGGACCAGGTGATGGGCCACTCGGGGCAGGACGGACACCCTCCCGACCAGGAAGCCTGCGCGAGCGCGGACCTCCCGGACACCTTCCGGGAGGTCGAGGAACTGCTCCGGCTGGCCCGCGCCCACCGCCCCCGCGACGGCTTCGACGCGCTCGCCGAGCACCGCCTCAGGGAGCGGCGCAGGCTACTGGCCCGGCACGCGCACCACCGCCCGCCGCCCGCCGCCGCCACCGCCTGGGTGCACGGCGACTTCCATCCGCTGAACCTGCTCTACCAGGGCGCCGAACCCGCCGCGATCATCGACTGGGACCGGCTCGGGTTACGCCCCCGGGCCGAGGAGGCGGTCAGGGCGGCGGCCATCTTCTTCGTACGGCCGGAGGGCGAGCTGGCCCTGGACAAGGTGCGGGCCTACGCGCGCGCGTACCGGCGGGCGACGGGCGCCGGACGGGCCGAGCTGGCGGAGGCGGCCCACCGGGTGTGGTGGGAGCGGCTCAACGACTTCTGGATCCTGCACTGGCGCTACCGGCTCCACGACCGGCGGGCCGATCCGCTGTTCCCGGTGGTGTCGGCGCTGGCGGTGTGGTGGACCCGCGAGTACGAGGCGGTACGGGACGCGTTCACGGGGTGACCACGGCCCGGGCCCGTACGCTCCCGCGAAGTCCCGGCCCCGGCCCGTACGCTCTCGCGGTTCCCTGCCCCGGGCCCACCGGGGCCCGGACAGCACGAACCCCCGGCCCGCGACGGCGGGTCCGGGGGTCAGGGGGCTGGCGGGGCCGGTCAGCCCGTCTGGGAGCCGTTGCCCGGGGACTGGGTGCCCGGCTCGCCCGGCGGGGTGGTCGTCGGATCCGGGGTCTCCGGCGGCGTGGTCGTCGGCGGCTGCGTCTCCGGCGGGGTGGTCGTCGGTTCCTGGGTGTCCGGCGGGGTGGTCGTCGGATCGCCCGTCGGATCCTGGGTCTTCGGCGGCTCGGTCGTCGGGTTCTTCTTGGTCGGCGGGGTCCACGGCTGCTGCGTGGAGTCGCCGTTCGAGGAGCCCTGGTCCGTCGACCGGTGGTCGGACGGCTCCTCCGAGGGAGTGGGCTCCTCCGAGGCGGTCGGCGGTGTGCCGGTGACCGTCGGCTTGGTGTCGCCGGTCTTGCCCCCCGTGCCGCCCGTCTGGTCCAGGGCGAAGACGACCCCGGCGACGACCGCGATCAGCGCGAGCGCGGCGAACAGCCACACCTTGCCGCGCCTGCCGTTGCCACCGCCGCCCTGACCGTAGGGACCGCCCTGGCCGTAGCCCCCGGTGCCGCCCGTGCCGCCGTCGTAACCGCCGTACCCGCCGTCGTCGGGGTTCATCGGCGGAAGGATCGGGCCCTGCGCGGTCTCGCCGTGCATCGGGTGACCCATCGCGGTCGTCGCGGTCATCCCGGCGGCCGGGGTGTGCCCGCCGCTGTGCGTCTCGACCGGTCCGGTGTTCCACGTGCCGGTGTGGCCGCCCTGGTGCTGGAGCATCTGGAGGCCGTACTGGATGAGGCCGCGCATCTCCTCGGCGCTCTGGAACCGGTCGTCCGGGTCCTTCGCCAGCGAGCGCATGACCAGGCCGTCGAGCTCCGGCGGCACGGCGTGCGTCACCTCGGACGGCGGCACCGGGGCGTCCTGGACGTGCTGGTACACCACGGACAGCGGGGTCTCGCCGGTGAACGGGGGCCGCAGCGCGAGGAGCTCGTAGAGGAGGCAGCCCGTCGCGTACAGGTCGGAACGGTGGTCGACGGCCTTGCCCAGCGCCTGCTCGGGGGAGAGGTACTGAGGGGTGCCCATGACCATGCCGGTCTGCGTCATCGTCGACTGCGCGCCGTGCAGGGCACGGGCGATGCCGAAGTCCATGACCTTCACCGCGCCGCTGTTGGTGATGATCACGTTGGCGGGCTTGATGTCCCGGTGCACGATCCCGTGCTGGTGCGAGTAGGCCAGCGCCTCCAGCACCCCGGAGACGATGATGAGGGCCTGCTCGGGGCCCGGTGCCTCGGCACTGAGCAGCAGCTCACGGATGGTGCGGCCCTCGACCAGCTCCATCACGATGTACGGCACGGGACGGCCGCCGACGAAGTCCTCGCCGGAGTCGTACACGGCGACGATCGCGTGGTGGTTCAGGCCCGCGACGGACTGTGCCTCGCGGGTGAAACGGGCCTTGGAGACCGGGTCCTCGGCGAGGTCCGCGCGGAGCAGCTTGACGGCTACGGTGCGGCCGAGCCGTACGTCCTCGGCGGCGAACACCTCGGCCATGCCGCCGCGGCCCAGACGGTGGGTCAGGCGGTAGCGCCCGTCACCGACGACCCCGCCGACGCCCCAGGACTCCGCTGCCGAGTCCGGCACACCGCCGCCTGCTCCGGATTCGGGTGCCATCAGTCCTCGCCGTCGTCTGTCGTGCCGTGTCCAGTCGTCACGCTACAGGCTTCGTACGACATCACGGTCCGAGGTGGACCGGCCATCCAACCCCGTTCACGTACACCTGTGCAAATTCGGTGGGATTCCTCCGCCCCGGTGAAATCGCCCCGGGGGACCTTCCTGTGCGGAGGGTCACGGAACGGGCACCCCGCTTGACGTGGCGATGCCCTGGGGCAGACTTGGCCGGGAAATACGGGATCGACGCCGCCACGCGCGCGTAAATGGGGGAAGCACAGATGAGCCAGGACGGCGCACGGGGCCGCTACGCGGGCGGTTCGGTCGCGGGCGGCCGCTACCAGCTGCGCGACCTTCTCGGCGAGGGCGGCATGGCGTCCGTGTACCTGGCCTACGACAGCGCCCTCGACCGGCAGGTCGCGATCAAGACGCTGCACACGGAGCTGGGACGCGAGCAGTCGTTCCGCGAGCGGTTCCGGCGCGAGGCGCAGGCGGTCGCCAAGCTGTCGCACACCAACATCGTCTCGGTCTTCGACACCGGCGAGGACACCCTCGACGGCGCGGTCATGCCGTACATCGTCATGGAGTACGTGGAGGGGCAGCCGCTCGGCTCGGTCCTCGCCGACGACATCCGGCAGTACGGGGCGATGCCCGCCGACAAGGCGCTGAGTGTCACGGCCGACGTGCTCGCCGCCCTCGACGTCAGTCACGAGATGGGCCTGGTGCACCGGGACATCAAGCCGGGCAACGTGATGACGACCGGGCGGGGCGTCGTCAAGGTCATGGACTTCGGCATCGCGCGGGCCATGCAGTCCGGCGTCACGTCGATGACGCAGACCGGCATGGTCGTCGGCACCCCCCAGTACCTCTCCCCCGAGCAGGCCCTCGGCCGCCCGGTGGACGCCCGTTCCGACCTCTACTCGGTCGGCATCATGCTCTTCCAGCTGCTGACCGGCCGTCTCCCCTTCGACGCCGACTCTCCGCTGGCCATCGCCTACGCGCATGTGCAGGAGGAGCCGGTCGCACCGTCGTCCGTCAACCGTGCGGTGACGCCCGCGATGGACGCGCTCGTCGCCCGCGCGCTGCGGAAGAACCCGAACGAGCGGTTTCCGAGCGCCGCGGCCATGCGTGACGAGTGCCTGCGGGTCCTCGCGGCGGGCCGGACCGGTGCGCCGGTGATCGTCCAGGGCGGCCCGGTCAGCAGCGGCGCGGGCGTCGGTTCCGCGGTCTTCCCGCCGGTCGGCCAGACCCCGCCGCCGGGCCCCTACACCGGGCCGCAGGTCCACCAGCCGTACCTGCCGCCCGCACCGCAGCCGGGTCCCTACGGTCCCGCGACCCCGTCGCCCGCCCCGGCGTACGGCTATCCGCAGCAGGCGCCGACGCCCGCGCCGGCGTACCAGGCACCGGCCCCCGCGCCCTACGCGCCGGTGCACACGCCCGCGCCCGCCCCGGCGGGCGGCGGCCCCCGGCGGAACACCCGGGTCCTCGTGGGCGCGGTCGCCGTCGCCCTGCTCGCGGTCGGCGGCCTGCTCTACTCCCTCGACCTGATCAAGAAGGATCCGGACCCGAAGGCGGGTGACACCGGCGGCACCTCCCAGGACCGGACGGCGGCGCCGGGCCACAGGGGGCCCGATCTGAGCAAGACGATCGACCCGAAGAAGTGCACGCAGCCGACCGAGTCGAGCGACGACCCCGAGAAGTTCGAGGTCCCCAACTTCACGTACAAGAACATCCAGTCGGTGAAGGACTGCGTCCAGGCGGCGGGCTGGAAGATCATGACCCAGACCCCGGTGGACGAGGCGACCTACGGCGAGGGCACGGTCCTGGAGCAGTACCCGCCGGCCGGTGAGGACATCGCCGCCAAGGACGCCGAGTTCACGCTCAAGATCTCGACGGGCAACCCGCCGCAGTGACGGGAGCCTCGGAGGCCCCGGGCTCCGAGGTGCTTGGGGGCTCGGTCGGCGGGACACCCTGGGTCTCCGGTCGGTAGGGCGCTCTGGGCCTCTGTCGGCGGGGCCTCGGCCGCCGTTTCTCCCTTTCTCCCTCGTCATCCCCCTTCATCCCTCTTCGTGACCGGGCAGCCGATCCCCTTCGTCTCCTCGTGACCGGGCGGCCGACCCTCCTTCGTGGCGGGGCAGCCGTCCCCCCTCCGACCCGTCCCGGATGCCGGGGCCGTTTCGCCATGTGACGCTGGGCGGACCACCTCGGCGGCTCGGTACGGGAGGGGGTCACCCGGTGACTCCAGCACTCCGCAGGACGCGGGCGCGGGCCCTCGGACCCGCGCTCACCTGCGCTTTCGCCTGCGCGTGCACCTTGTACGGGGCTCCGGCCGGGTACGGAGCGGCCACGGGGGTCCCGGTACGGAGCGCGGCCGGAGCCGTCTCCCCCGGGAGCGCCTCCGCCCGGGGGATCCCGATGGGGAACTCCTCCCCCAGGAGCGTCCCCGTGGAGGACTCCTCCGCCAGGGGCGGCGCGGGACGGTCCACCGCCGTGCGCGAGGCGACCGGTGAAGGGGGCGGCTCCGCTCCCGGGAGGCTTCGGGCCGAGGCGCCCCGGGCCACCTCGACGGCCGCGGCCTCGGCGACCGCGCCAGCCGGAACCGTACCGGCGCGGCCCCACTCCACCACCGCCCGCCCGCCGTCGGCCGCACCGTCCTCGACCACGGCCACCACCGTTCCCGCCGTCCCTCCCGGGCGTACCGGGAACGCCGGAGCACCCGTGGCGCCCGCGCCCGCCGGGACCGGTTCCGCCGCGCCGAGCGCCGAGCCCACCGACGCGCCCGCCCCCAGCGGCTCCGCCTCCCTGGCCGGACGGCCCGCCGCGGAGGGGCGCGACCGGCCAGGACGCCCGCCGGCTCCGACCGTCTCCGCGAGCGCCCCGGCCGCCCCTCCCGATGTCTCCCGTACCGAAACCGCTACAGAATCGGGGCACCACCGGAGCGGCGAGGAGGAGGACGGGGCGGTACGCGAGGAGGACATGGTCCTTCCGGAGAAGCCGCCCGCCAGCCGCCCGGCCGCCGCGCCCCGACTGCTCGCCGAAACCCCCGAACCCTTGGGCGACCAGGGAGTTCCCGTGCGCACCCTGGGTGTGGGGCTCACTCTGATGGGCCTGGGGATCGGGTTCCTCGGGCTGCGGATGCGGCGGCGCTGAGCCCTCCGGAACCGCCTCGGTCCTCCTTGAGACGGACCCGCCCCTTCCGTCTCAGGACGGTTGTCGCTCTCCCCATACCCGGTATACATACTGAGTATGTCGATCCGCCATGGGCTTCTCGCCCTCCTTGAACGCGGCCCTCGCTACGGCTCCCAGCTCCGTACGGAGTTCGAGTCGCGCACCGGCTCCACCTGGCCGCTCAACGTCGGCCAGGTCTACACGACCCTCAGCCGTCTCGAGCGCGACGGCATGGTCGCCCAGGGCGGCGAGGACGCGGCCGGGCACGCGCTCTACGCGATCACCGACACCGGTCGCGCCGAGCTGCGGACCTGGTTCGGGAAGCCGGTGGACCGCACCAGCCCCGCCCGTGACGAACTGGCGATCAAGCTCGCCATGGCCGTGGGCGCCCCCTGTGTCGACATCCGTGACGTCATCCAGTCCCAGCGCCGCCACACCGTGCAGGCGATGCAGGACTACACCCGCCTCAAGGCCCAGGCGCTCGTCGCGGTCGAGAGCGGCGGGGCCCGGGAGCGGGACGACGTGGCCTGGCTGCTCGTCCTGGAGCAGCTGATCTTCCAGACCGAGGCGGAGGCCCGCTGGCTCGATCACTGCGAGTCCCGGCTGATCCGCCTGTCGACGACCGGCGGATCGGCCGCGACGGCGACCGGCACGGTGACGGGCCGGGCCACGCCCCCGCGCCCCGAGCCGCACTCGGGGACAGGGACCGGAACGGGGACAGGGACAGGAGCGGGGACGGAGTCCGGCCCGGCCGGTCCCGTCGGTCACGCAGGCCCCACTGACCCCACCAGCCCTGCGAGTCCCATCGGCCTCTCGGTCTCGGTGGCACCGTCGGCGTCACCGAGTCCATAGGCCCCGGCACCACCAGCACCACCAGCACCGCCGGGCTGTCGGCACCGGCGACACCAGCAGCACCGATACCACCCGGCCCGGTGGCCGGGCCTCCGCGTCCGGCACCGAAGCCCGGCTCCTGAGCGGGCACGCGCCGACCGTACGGTCGCGCCCCGCCCGCACCTCTTCCGCACCACCTTCCACCGCTCGCTCCCGTACCCGGCGACCGCCGCGTACGCCCAAGGGGGGACCCCTCATGTCCGCACCGCAGCCCGTGCTGCAACTCAAGAACCTGACCCGTGTCCACGGCTCGGGCGCCACCGAGGTGCACGCCCTGCGCGGCATCGACCTCGCCGTGTACCCGGGCGAACTCGTCGCCGTGATGGGTCCGTCCGGTTCCGGGAAGTCCACGCTGCTCACCATCGCGGGCGGGCTCGACGTCCCCACCTCGGGACAGGTCGTCGTCGAGGACACCGACATCACCACCGTCGGCGCCAAGCAGCTCGCCGCCCTGCGGCGGCGCAGCATCGGCTACGTCTTCCAGGACTACAACCTCATACCGGCGCTCACCGCCGCCGAGAACGTGGCCCTGCCCCGCGAGCTGGACGGCACCTCCGCCCGCAAGGCACGCGTCGAGGCCGTACGGGCCCTGGAGGAGATGGGGCTCGGCCACCTCGCCGACCGCTTCCCCGACGAGATGTCCGGCGGTCAGCAACAGCGCGTGGCCATCGCCCGCGCACTGGTCGGCGACCGTCGGCTCGTCCTCGCCGACGAGCCGACCGGTGCCCTGGACTCCGAGACCGGCGAGTCCGTGCTGGCCCTGCTCCGCAGCCGCTGCGACGCGGGCGCCGCCGGTGTCCTCGTCACCCACGAGCCCCGTTTCGCCGCCTGGGCCGACCGGGTCGTGTTCCTGCGGGACGGCGCCATCGTCGACCAGACCGTGCGCAGCGACGCCGACTCCCTGCTGTCGGGCCGGGTGGCGGAAGCGTGAAGACCTGGTTCCACTCCTGGCGGGCCGCGATCCGCATCGCCCGCCGTGACGCCTGGCGTTCCAAGGGCCGCAGCGCCCTCGTCCTCGCCATGATCGCCCTGCCGATCCTGGGCGTCAGTGCCCTGGATCTGACCTTCCGCAGCTCGGAGCTGTCCCCCGCCGAACAGGCCGGGCGCCAACTGGGCGCGGCCGAAGCCCGGTTCGTGGACCCGGACTACGACGGCGTCCCGATCCTCCAGGACCCGTCCGGCAACATGAGCGCCCCGGCCAAGGACTACAAGGACCAGATGTGGCCCAGCGGGCCCACCGACATCACCAAGGTCTTCCCCTCAGGTTCCAAGATCCTCAAGGACACCACGGGCAACGCCAAGCTGACGACGGTGCACGGTCTGCTCCCCACCGAGATCCGTGAGCTGAAGGCGTCCGACCCGATGGCCCGGGGCATCATGACGCTCCTGGAGGGGCGCCACCCCGAGAAGAACGACGAGGTCATGGTGACCTCTCAGTTCCTGGAGATCAGTGGTCTGAAGATCGGTTCGACCCTTTCCGCCCGCAACTTCGACCGCGCGTACCGGATCGTCGGCGCCTACGAGATTCCCGACTCCCTGAAAAGCCCCCAGGTCAACGCACTGCCGGGTGCTTTCCTGGCGCCGTACAAGAAGGCCTCCGACAAGGCCGGTATGCCCGGTCCGGGCAGTTCCACCACGTATCTGGTCGGCAAGTCCGGTGGTTTCACGTGGAACATGGTCCAGGAGATCAACACCAAGGGCGTGGTCGTCACCTCGCGTGCGGTGCTCATCGACCCGCCCGCCGATTCCGAGGTGCCGATCTACCAGAAGGACGGGTGGGGCAACTACAACGCCGGTGGGGCGGCCAGTGCCGTCGAACTCGCCTCCCTGGTGACCGTCGTGGGTCTGGCGATGCTGGAGATCTGTCTGCTGGCCGGTCCCGCCTTCGCGGTCGGCGCCCGTCGCTCGCGCCGTCAGCTCGGTCTGGTCGGGGCCAACGGCGGTGCCCGCAGCCACATCCGGGCCATCGTCCTCAGCGGCGGTCTGGTCATCGGTGTCGTCGCGGCGGTCCTCGGCACGAGCCTCGCCGTCGTCCTCACCCTGCTTCTCCAGCCGTTCCTGGAAGACCTCATGGGGCAGCGGTTCGGCAGTTTCGACATTCGGCCGCTCGAAATCCTCGGCATCGCGCTGCTCGCCGTACTGACCGGTGTGCTCGCCGCGATCGTCCCGGCCATCACCGCCTCCCGGCAGACCGTCCTGGCCTCGCTCACCGGTCGTCGCGGTGTCCGCCGCGGCAGCCGGGTCCTGCCCCTGATCGGACTCGGCGCCCTCCTGATCGGCGCCGCGGTGGCCCTCTTCGGTTCACTGGTCTCGCAGCAGGTCGCCCTCGTGGCGCTCGGCTCGGCCCTCGCCGAACTGGGTGTCGTCGCCATGACCCCGGCCCTGGTCGGCCTGTTCGGACGGGTCGGACGCTGGCTGCCGCTGTCGCCGCGCCTGGCCCTGCGCGACGCCGTGCGCAACCGGGGCCGTACGGCTCCCGCCGTCGCCGCCGTCCTCGCCGCCGTCGCGGGCACGGTCGCCGTCTCCACCTACATGGCCAGCCGCGAGGCCGGGAACAGGGCCATGTACGAGGCCAAGCTGCCGCACGGAGCGGTCTCCGCCACCATCATGGAGGAGGGCGGCCGGGACGTTCCCGCCGTCCGCGAGGCCATCCAGCGCTACTTCCCGGTGGCCGTGCGCGCCGATGTCGACCGCGTCTCGGTCGGCAAGCCCGGCTGCGACCCCTGGGGCCGCGCCGCGGGCTGTGGCCGCTACGAGATCGTCATTCCTCCGGCCCACGAGTGCCCCCTGTACGTGGCGAGCGCGGACGGCAGCGACCCCTCGGAGAAGTTCACGCCCGAGCAGCGCCGGAAGCTGCTCTCCGACGACTGGCGCTGCGCGCAGTCGTCCGGTGGGGGCAACGTCATCACCGACGCCGGTCTGATGATCGGTGACGCCAAGCTCCTCAAGGTCCTCGGCATCCAGGACGCAGGCGCCGAGAAGGCCCTCGCCGAAGGGAAGATCGTCAGCTTCTCCCGCACCCAGGTCGCCAAGAACGGCACCGTCGGCATCAAGCAGGTCACCGACCTCGCCGCCGCCGACAAGGCCATGGAGAAGAACCTCCCCACTCCCGGGAAGGTCAGCTCCATCCCCGCCTACCAGGTGCCCGGCAACCCGAACAGCTTCGGACTCCAGGGTCTGATGACCCCGGCCACCGCCAAGGCAGCCGGTCTCGCCACGGTCCCGCTGGGCACCTACGTCACCACCGAGCAGATGCCCGACAGCGAGGCGCGCCAGAAGCTCGCCGGCGAACTCACCAAGCTCGGCAGTGACGTCCAAATGCACCTGGAGGAGGGGTTCGTCGAGGAGTACACCCTGGTCCTCATCGCACTCTCCCTCTTCGCGGGCTTGGTCACCATCGGGGCCGCCGGGATCGCCACCGGTCTCGCGCAGGCCGACGCCGAGGCCGATCTGAAGACGCTCGCCGCCGTCGGCGCCCCGCCCCGGGTCCGCCGCACCCTCAGCGGATTCCAGTGCGGAGTCGTCGCCGCGATGGGTGTGGTCCTCGGATCGGCGGCCGGAATGCTGCCCGCGATGGGCCTCCGGCTCACCGAGCAGCGCGACCAGATGCGCTTCTACGAGATGAGCCTCGCCGAGGGCTGGGCGGGCGACACGCCCCCTCCGTACGTCCCGATCGTCGTCCCGTGGGAAACCCTTCTGGGCCTGCTCGTCGCCGTACCGCTCGGTGCCGCGCTGCTCGCCGCCCTCGTGACGCGCTCGCGCGGCGCGCTGGCCCGGCGCGAGGCGACCTGACGATCTCTGTTTCCGTCCTGTGCCCCTGTACGAGGGTGGATCACCCTCGTACAGGGGCACACCTCGTGATGACTCATGTGTACGAGAGAATGGCGGCATGGAGATGCCGAGGAATGACAGGTCGCAGGAGAGCCCCCCGATCCTCGTCGTGGGACAGGACGGGATGGCGCTCAGCGGCATTCAGGGCGACGACGAACCCCGCGAGGTCCCGGTGACGGAAATGGTCGAGCAGCCTGCGAAGGTCATGCGCATCGGCAGCATGATCAAGCAGCTCCTGGAGGAAGTACGCGCGGCACCTCTCGACGAGGCCAGCCGCGTCCGCCTCAAGAACATCCATGCCAGCTCCGTGAAGGAACTGGAGGACGGGCTCGCGCCTGAGCTGGTGGAGGAGCTGGAGCGGCTCTCGCTGCCGTTCACGGACGAGGCGATCCCCTCCGAGGCCGAGCTGCGCATCGCGCAGGCGCAGCTGGTGGGCTGGCTGGAGGGCCTCTTCCACGGCATCCAGACGGCGCTGTTCGCCCAGCAGATGGCGGCCCGCGCCCAGCTGGAGCAGATGCGCAGGGCGCTCCCGCCCGGTTCCGGTCACGACGATGACGACGACCAGGGCCACGGACACGCGGTCCGCTCGGGCCCGTACCTGTAGCGGACACGGACGTCCGGGCAGGTCTGGGGGTCAAGGCCCGGCGGGGCGGGAACCACCCGGCTCGTACGACCGGCCCCGACCCGCTCGTGTCACCGGCTCTGACCGACCCGTGCCACCCGCTCGCAGGGGTGGTGGGACCCGTGGGCTGGTGGGACCTGTAGAGCTGGTGGGCTCACAGAGGCTCATGGAAAGGGGCCCGGCATCTCGTGTGCCGGGCCCCTTCCGTCTGTCCGTTCCCCGTCAGTCCTGGGGCGCGAGCAGCAGGACCTTGCCGACATGGGCGCCGGACTCCAGTGTCCGGTGCCCTTCGGCCGCCTCCACGAGCGGCAGCGTCCGGTCGACGACCGGACGGACCGTACCGGCGGCGATCAGCGGCCAGACGTGCTCCCTGACGGCGGCGACGATCGCCGCCTTCTCGTCCGCCGGACGGGACCGCAGCGTGGTCGCCATGACGGCGGCACGCTTCGCGAGCAGTGCTCCGAGGTTCAGTTCGCCCTTCACCCCGCCCTGGAGTCCGATCACGACGAGACGGCCGTTCACGGCCAGCGCCTTCACGTTCCGCTCCAGGTACTTGGCGCCGACGATGTCCAGGATGACGTCCGCGCCCGCCCCGCCCGTCGCACCGGCCAGCTCCGCGACGAAGTCCTGCTCGCGGTAGTCGATGAGGACGTCCGCCCCGAGTTCCGCACAGCGCGCCAGCTTCTCCGGGCTTCCGGCGGTCACCGCGACCCGTGCCCCGACCGCCTTCGCCAGCTGGATCGCCATCGTCCCGATCCCGCTCGCGCCACCGTGCACCAGCAGGGTCTCCCCCGGCCGCAGGTGCGCGATCATGAAGATGTTGGACCAGACCGTGCAGGCCACCTCGGGCAGCGCGGCGGCCGTGACCAGGTCCACGCCTTCCGGCACGGGCAGCAGCTGCCCCGCCGGGACGACGACCTGCTGCGCGTATCCGCCGCCCGCGAGCAGCGCGCACACCTCGTCGCCGACCGCCCAGCCCACCACCCCGGGCCCGAGTGCGGTGATCCGCCCCGAGCACTCCAGACCGGGGTACGGGGAGCTGCCCGGCGGCGGGTCGTAGAAACCCTGCCGCTGGAGCAGATCGGCGCGGTTGACGGCACTGGCCACCACCTCGACGAGGACCTCGCCCTCGCCGGGTACGGGGTCGGGCACTTCGGCCCAGACGAGGGCCTCGGGGCCGCCGGGTTCCGGAATCGTGATCGCGTACATGGCGGCGAGGCTACTCCCGCCGCCGCGCCCCGGCACCGGACTCCCCGCTCGGTCCCCGCTCAGTCCTCGGGCGGGGTGCTGAGCGGGGTGACCGGCGCCGCGCGCACGATGGTGATCACCCGGTCGGTGAGCTGGAGCGGGCTGGCGGCGGGATCGTCGTAGCTGAGCAGCCGGTGGCCGCGCAGCACGCTCACCACCAGGTCGCCGGTCTCCCGCACGCTCTTGCCGACCTCGCTCTTGGTCACCGGTCGTTCCACCAGGTCGAGGCCGGAGCCCTGCTGGATCAGGTCCTCCATCACCGTGCCCGCGCTGGGGCTCAGTACGGAGAGGCCGAGCAGCCGCCCGGCGGCGCTGGCGCTGGTGATGACCGCGTCGGCACCGGACTGGCGCAGCAGCGGCGCGTTCTCCTCCTCGCGGACCGCCGCGACGATCTTCGCGCCCCGGTTGAGCTGGCGTGCGGTGAGGGTGACCAGGACGGCCGTGTCGTCGCGCTGGGTGGCGATGACGACCTGCCGTGCCCGCTGCACCTCGGCACGGAGCAGGACGGCGCTGCGGGTTCCGTCGCCGACGACACCGACGAACCCGTCCGCGTTCGCCGTCTCGATGACCTTGCTGGAGGGATCGACGATGACGATCTGCTCCTTGCTCAGGCCCGTCGCGCAGAGGGTCTGGATCGCGGACCGTCCCTTGGTGCCGAAGCCGACGATGACGGTGTGGTCGCGCAAGGTGGACCTCCAGCGGTTCAGCCGGAACTCCTCCCGGGTCCGCTCCGTGAGGACCTCGAGAGTGGTACCGACCAGGATGATCAGAAACAGCACGCGCAGGGGCGTGACCAGCAGGATGTTGGCGAGTCGCGCCGTGTCGCTGTACGGGACGATGTCGCCGTATCCGGTGGTGGAGAGCGTCACGGTCGCGTAGTAGGCGCAGTCGAGGAAGTCGAGCGTCTCGTTGGCGTTGTCGTGGTAACCCTCGCGGTCGATGTAGACGATCACGACCGTCACGGCGAGCACGGCGAGTGCCATGAGCAGCCGGATGGCGACCTGCCGCAACGGCCGTTCGACGACCCGGCGGGGCAGCCGGATGTTCGAACCCGCGATCCGTTCGTCCGCCCGGCGGGCCATCACGTCACGACTGGGAAGTTTCACGTGAAACACGCTCCTTGGGCCGCCGTCGCGGCCCTTTCGTCCAGGGGCCGGGGAAGGTCGAGGACGTCCAGTTCCTGGCCGACGGCCGCGCCGCCGGGCGGGACGACGGCGAGGCCGTCGGCGGCGGCGATGCCGCGGAGCATGGCGGGTCCGTTGTAGCGCAGCGGTACGGCCCGGCCGCCCCGGCGGACGACGGGGACGAGCCGGGTGTCGTAGGGATGCCCCTGCACCTCGTCCTGGACGGGCACACGGGCGGGGGTACGGGTTCCGGGGCGCTGCTGGAGACCACTGCCCGGGGCCTTCTCCGGCTCCGGGGTCGGGGTCGCCTCGGGACCGGGGACCGCCTCCCGTCCTGGGGTCGCCTCCCGTCCTGGGAGCTGCTCGGGGCCCGGGGGCGTCTCCGCGAGTGCTTCGAGAAGGGGTGCGGCGAGGGTGAGGAGGCCGGAGACCGCCGCGAGCGGGTTGCCGGGCAGTCCGACCAGGTGCCGGACGGACGTGGGGCCGTCCGGTCCGGCGCCGAGGCGGGCGAGCAGCATCGGGTGGCCCGGCCTGACCTTCACCCCGTCGACGAGCAGGGTCGCGCCCGCCCTGCCGAGCACGCCGTGGACGTGGTCGACGGGACCCGCGGCCGTTCCGCCCGTGGTCACGACCAGGTCGGCGGTGGAACCGGTGACGGCCGCGTACAGCTCCTCGGCGTCGTCGCCGATGCGACGGGTGCCGAGGACGTCGGCACCGAGCGAGGTGAGCCAGGGCCCGAGCATCGGGCCGAGGGCGTCCCGGATGAGCCCCTCACGGGGGAGTCCCGCCGTCAGCAGTTCGTCGCCGAGGACCAGGATCTCCACCCGGGGGCGGGGGAGCACGACGAGCCCGTCGTAGCCCGCCGCCGCAGCGAGACCGAGGACGGCGGGGGTCACCAGGGTGCCCGCGCGGAGCAGTTCGTCGCCGGAGCGGCACTCCTGGCCCCGGGGACGGATGTCCTGGCCGGGCACGACCTCGCGCAGGGCGCGCAGCACGGGGCTCCCGGCGCGGTCGTCCGAGCGGGGTGCCTGGGCGCGGGACGACGCCGCGTGGGGTTCCTCGGTGCGGGCGTGCTCGGTGCGGACGACCGCGGTGGTGCCGGCCGGGACGCGGGCGCCGGTGGCGATCCGTACCGCCTCGCCGTCCGCGGGCTCCGGCACCGACCCGGTCCCGGCGGCGTGCCCGGCGAGTACGGCGGTCTCCGCGCGGACCGTCCAGGGGCCGGGGCCCGCGACGGCCCAGCCGTCCATGGCCGAGGTGTCGAAGGGCGGCAGATCGGTGAGCGCCGTCAGCGGCTCCGCGAGGACCCCGCCGAGCGCCGACCCGAGCGGTACGGCCGACGCCTTTCTGGCGTCCCGCGCGTGGGCCCCGGCGCGGGCGGCGACGGCCCGCGCCTCGGGCCAGGCGGTGGCGCGGTGGGGACGCGGTACGGGCGCGCCGCCCCCGGTCCCCGGGGTCACCGGGGCGGACTCCCGCAGGCTCATCCGGCCTCGTCCTGCTCGGCCGCCCAGCGCTGGGCCAGCGCGGCGGCCTTGCGGGCGGCCTCGGCGACCGCCTCCGGTCCGCCGTCGGCGCGCGCCGCCGCGTACCCGACCAGGAAGGTGGTCAGGGGCGCGGCGGGCCGGGCCACTCCGTGGGCGGCGTCGCGGGCCAGGTCCAGCAGTACGCCGGTGTCGACGGCCAGGTCGATGCCCAGTTCGTCCTTGACTGCGGTGATCCATTCGTCCAGCACGGTCCCATGCTCCCTGATCCGGGCGCGGGCCGTGGCGATGTCCTCCCAGGTGTCGCAGTCGAAGGACGCCAGCGGGCCCGCCGGGACCCGGACGGCCCGGAGCAGCGCCGTGAGACGCCGCAACGGCAGCTGGGCGAGGGTCCCGTGGTCCCGCGCGAGGGCGTCGAGCGCCCGGCGCAGCGGGCCGGACCGGTACGCGGCGACGAGCGGCTGGTCCCGTCCACCGGCGTCGGTCAGGAGTGCGGCGTCGGCCCCGGGGTCCTCGTCGAGGGCCGCCAGGAGGTCCCGGACGGTGGTGTCGTCGAGGAACGGCAGGTCGGCGGAGAAGACCAGGAGGACTTCAGCACGGGTCTCCCGGACTCCGGCGCCGAGGGCGGCCGTCGGGCCGCCGCCGGGCGGTTCCTCCCTGGTCCAGCGGACGGGGCGGAGTGTCGGGCGGGGGTCGCCGACGACCACGGTCCGGCCCGCGTCGGGGCAGGCGGCGAGGACCCGGTCGAGCAGGGTCCGGCCCCCGATCCGTACCCCGGGTTTGTCGGAACCGCCGAGGCGCCTGGCGGCTCCTCCGGCGAGCACGACGACATCATGTGCGGTGGTCACCCCAGCAGTATGGGCCGCCGGGGTCTCCGGACGTCCGGCCCACCCACCCGGGAGACGCCCGGGGGCCGGGGACGACCGGCGGGGTTCGGGGCCGGGAACGGCCCGGCGAGGTGGTGGGACGGGCCTGACGGAGGGTCGGGACCGGCCCGGTGGAGTGCGGGGGCGTCACGGCGAAGTGCGGGGCGGGCTCGGAGGGACGCAGGGACGGACCTGACGGTGGAGGGGCGGGACGGACCTGACGGAGGGGGGCCGGGACCGCCCACGGCACGGTGGCGCGCGGGGGACGGAGCCCGGCGCCGTGCCCTGGCGATGCGCCCGAGTGCTGTCGCCCCTCACTTGGTGCTTGGGGACGGCCCCGACGGGGTGCAGGGAGCGGAATCAGCAAGGTGGAGGAGCGGGTCGGCCGGGTGCCGGAGTGCCTCCACCGAAGGGGACCCGGTGAGGTGCCGGGCCCCCTCCGGAGCGGGCCGGACGGGTGCCGGGCCCGTTCCCGTGGGGGGTCGGAAGGTGCGGAGGGGCAGCGGACCGCGCGGAGGGACGGGGGGTGTCAGAGCGTGCGGAGCAGGACGGCGGGCTGTTCGACGCAGTCCGCCACGTACCGCAGGAATCCGCCCGCTGTACCGCCGTCGCAGACCCGGTGGTCGAAGGTGAGGGAGAGCTGCACGACCTGCCTCACGGCCAGTTCGCCCCGGTGGACCCAGGGCTTCGGAACGATCCGGCCGACGCCGAGCATGGCCGCCTCGGGGTGGTTGATGATCGGTGTGGACCCGTCGACCCCGAACACCCCGTAGTTGTTGAGGGTGAACGTGCCGCCGGTCAGGTCGGCCAGGGTGAGCGCGGAGTCCCGGGCGGCCCCGGTCAGCCGGGCGAACTCGGCCGTCAGCGACTCCGCCGTGCGGGAGCCCGCGTCCTTGACCACGGGCACCACCAGGCCGCGCGGGGTCTGGGCGGCGAAGCCGAGGTGCACGTCGGGGAGCCGGACGATCTCCCGCGCGGCGGTGTCCACGGTCGAGTTGAGCTCGGGGAACCGGGCCAGGGCGTGGACACAGATCCGGGCGAGCAGCGCGAGCAGCGAGATCTTCGGCCCGCCCGCCGCGTTCATCGCCGCCCGCGCGGCCATCAGCTCGGTCGCGTCGGCGTCGACCCAGCAGGTCGCGTCGGGGATCTCCGTACGGCTGCGGGACAGCTTCTCGGCGACGGCGCCACGGACCCCGCGCAGCGGAATCCGCTCTCCGGCCCGAGCGGCGCCGACAGCGGCGGAGACGGCGGCCGGGGCGGGCATCGCGGTGACGACGGCCGGGGCGGCACCGGTGGCCGTGGCCTCGGGGGCCGCGAGGGCCCGTTCCACGTCAACGCGCAGGATCAGGCCCTCGGGCCCCGAGCCGCGGACCTCCCGCAGGTCGAGCCCCTGGTCCCTGGCCAGCTTCCGTACGAGGGGCGAGATCACCGGCACCGGCCCGTGCCCGGCGACGGCCACGGCGACCGGCAGGGGCGCCTGAGCGGGCGCAGGAGCGACGGGAGCCCGCACGGCGGAGGTCCGTGTCACCGCCGGGTTCGCGGGGCGCACCCGGCGGCGGCGGGCGGCGGGCCCCGCCGTGCCGTAGCCGACGAGCACATTGCCCGAGTACTCCGAGGAGACGGCCGCGTCGGCGGCGGTCTCACCGGGCGCGGCGGGCGTCTCGTCGCTCCCGGGGGCCTCCGTCGGCTCCGTACCGCCCACGGCGACCGTCAGGAGCGGGGCGCCGACGGGCAGTTCGGTGCCCTCCTCGCCGTACCGGGCGGTGACCACGCCACCGTACGGGCAGGGCACCTCGACCATGGCCTTGGCCGTCTCGACCTCGACGACCGGCTGGTCGACGACGACGACGTCGCCGACGGCGACCAGCCAGCGCACGATCTCCGCCTCGGTGAGTCCTTCACCGAGGTCGGGCAGCTTGAACTCAAGGACCTGGGCCATCAGTTCTCCGTCTCCCACTGGAGCCGCGCGACCGCGTCCAGGATCCGGTCCACGCCCGGCAGGTGGTGGCGTTCGAGCATCGGCGGCGGGTACGGGATGTCGAAGCCCGCGACCCGCAGCACCGGTGCCTCCAGATGGTGGAAGCAGCGCTCGGTCACCCGCGCGGCGATCTCCGCGCCGGGGCCGCCGAAGCCGGTCGACTCGTGGACCACGACCGCGCGGCCGGTGCGCCGCACCGAGGCGCAGACGGTCTCGTCGTCGAAGGGCACGAGCGAACGCAGGTCCACGACCTCCAGGTCCCAGCCCTCGGCCTGCGCGGCCTCGGCCGCCTCCAGGCAGACCGGCACGGAGGGGCCGTAGGTGATCAGGGTGGCCCCGGTGCCGGGGCGGCGGACGACGGCCCGGCCGATCGGCTCGACGGGCGCGGGCGCCTCGGGGGACCAGTCGGACTTGGACCAGTAGAGCCGCTTGGGCTCCAGGAAGACGACCGGGTCGTCGGAGGCGATGGCCGCGCGCAGCAGTCCGTAGGCGTCCTCGACGGTGGCTGGGGTGACGACGTGGAGCCCCGGCGTGGCCGTGTAGTAGGCCTCGGACGAGTCGCTGTGGTGCTCGACGCCGCCGATCCCGCCGCCGTAAGGGACCCGGATGACGATCGGCATCGGCATCGCGCCACGGGTGCGGTTGCGCATCTTCGCGACGTGCGAGATCAGCTGCTCGAACGCCGGGTAGGCGAAGGCGTCGAACTGCATCTCGACCACCGGGCGCAGCCCGTACATGGCCATGCCGACGGCCGCGCCGAGGATGCCCGCCTCGGCCAGCGGGGTGTCGGTGCAGCGGTCCTCGCCGAACTCCGCGGCGAGCCCGTCGGTGACGCGGAAGACACCGCCGAGGGTGCCGACGTCCTCGCCCATCACGTGGACGGTGGGGTCCTCGGCCATGGCATCGCGCATGGCGCGCTGGAGCGCCTGCGCCATGGTGGCCGGCTTGGCCCGTCCTGCGGCCCCGGCGGTCCTGCCCGCCGTGGGTCGGGTCGTCGCCGTCGTCATCACGCCTCACCCTCGGCTTCGAGCTCGGCGCGCAGCTGCGCCGCCTGTTCGCGCAGCTGCGCGGTCTGCTCCGCGTACACGTGGGAGAAGAGGTCCATGGGGTCGAGCACCGGGTCGGCGTTCATCCGTTCGCGCAGGTCGGCGGCCATCGTCTCGGCGGCGTCGGCCGCCGCGCGCCGGGTGTCCTCGTCGAGGAGTCCGCGCGCGTCGAGTTCCCGTTCGATGAGGAGGATCGGGTCGTGCGCCCGCCAGGTCTCGACCTCGTCGGCCGGACGGTAGCGGGTGGCGTCGTCGGCGTTGGTGTGGGCGTCGATCCGGTAGGTGACGGCCTCGACGAGGGTGGGGCCGCCGCCTCGCCGGGCGCGGGACACGGCCTCGGTGAGCACCTGGTGCACGGCGACCGCGTCGTTTCCGTCGACGAGGCGGCCGGGCATCCCGTATCCCACGGCCTTGTGGGCGAGGGAGGGGGCGGCGGTCTGCTTGGCCAGCGGGACGGAGATCGCGAAGCCGTTGTTCTGTACGAGGAAGACCACCGGCGCCTGCCAGACGGCCGCGAAGTTCAGGGCCTCGTGGAAGTCGCCCTCGCTGGTGCCGCCGTCGCCGACCATGGCGAGGGCGACGACGTCGTCGCCCTTGAGGCGGGCGGCGTGGGCCAGGCCCACCGCGTGCGGGAGCTGGGTCGCCAGTGGGGTGCAGAGCGGCGCCACGCGGTGCTCCCGCGGGTCGTACCCGGTGTGCCAGTCGCCGCGCAGCAGGGTCAGGGCCTGGACGGGGTCGAGGCCGCGGGCGACCGCCGCGAGCGTGTCGCGGTACGAGGGGAAGAGCCAGTCCCGGTCCTCCAGGGCGAGGGCGGCGGCGATCTCGCACGCCTCCTGCCCGGTGGTGGACGGGTACACGGCGAGTCGGCCCTGCTTGGTCAGGGCGGTGGCCTGCGCGTTGTACCGGCGGCCGCGGACCAGTTCCGCGTAGAGCCGGAGCAGCAGCGCGGGATCGGTGTCGGCCACGGCGTCCGTGCCGAGCACGCGCAGCGGCTCGGCGTCGGGCAGCAGCGGGGCGGGGTCGGTGCGGGGCTGCCACGCCGGGGGCGGGACGGGCCGGGTCGGGACGGCACCGGGCGGCTCTTGGACTGTCGAACTGCGCTGTTGCAACGAGTCCACCTCCTCGTGGGAGCGGGCATAAGACCCGAAGGCGGGTGGCGCGAGTGTGGCGCGCCTCACCTACCGATTGTTCGGTCGTGGAGGCATTTTGGCTACAGGCACCTCCAGCCTGTGGACAAACGGTTCTCCACAGCCTGGGATGGGTGCAGGTCGTCCACCGGAGAGAGGCGGGGGGACATGGCGGATGAACAAATGGCCGTCGGCCGGGACGGGGTCCCGGCGGACGGAGCGGGCGGCGGTCCCGGCGGGGCGGGGGGCGAGGTGCCGGGGGAGACCCTGAGCACCCCGTTCGACATGCCCCCGGCGAGCCTCCCGGCCCGGCCCCTGGACGCGATCGACCGCGACATCCTGCGGTTGCTGCAAACGGACGGGCGGGCCTCGGTGCGCTCCGTGGCCGAGCGGGTGCACGTCTCGCGGGCCAACGCGTACGCGCGCATCAACCGGCTGATCGACGACGGGGTGATCCGGGGCTTCAGCGCCCGCGTCAACCACGAGCGGGCGGGGCACGGCGCCTCCGCCTACATCACGCTCAAGATCGTCCAGAACTCCTGGCGGACGGTCCGCGAACAGCTCGGGGCCCTGCCGGGGGCCACGCACATCGCGCTGGTCAGCGGGGACTTCGACGTGCTGCTCCTGGTGCACACGCCGGACAACCGGACGCTGCGGGAGCTGGTGCTCACCCGGCTCCAGTCGATCCCGGAAGTGCTGTCCACGCGCACGTTGCTGGTCTTCGAGGAGACGGACCTGAACGCGGGCCCGGGGGCCTGACCGCCTCCTCCGGGTCCTGCCGGACACGGGATCCGGAGGGAACGGGATCCGGACGGGCCGGGATCCCGAAAGGACGGGATCCCGAAAGGACGGGCCGGATCCGGGCGCCTCGGCCGGGCCGAATCCCAGGTACCTCGGGCGGCCCCGAGCGCATCGGGCGGCCCCGGACACCTCGGCGGGGCCGGACCCGGAGGTCCCCCACCGACCCGGTCCCAGCCATCTCACTCAGCAGACGCCCCAGACGGCTCAGGCACCCCGGACAACTCAGCCGTCCCGGACTCCTCGGCCGCCCCGGGCCCAGGGGCAGACCTGGCCGACCGGCCCCCGGCGAAAACCCACCGGGCCGCTCCCTGACGGCCCTCAGCGGGCCGTCCGCAGCCCGTCGAAGGCCAGCCGGGCGACGGTCTCGGCGAGCTGCTCGCGCTCCGCCACCGCGTCCGGGTGCGGCCGGTACCACTCCACCAGCGAGTTGATCATGCCGAAGAGGAGCCGGGTCGCCAGCCGGATGTCCACGTCGGCCCGCAGGTCGCCCTCGTCCGCCGCGGCCCTGAGCAGCTCGGCCACCTTGTGGTCGAACTCGCGGCGCCGCTCCATGGCCCAGCGCTCGGTGGCCGTGTTGCCCCGCACCCGGAGCAGCAGCGTCACGTACGGCAGCTCCGCGAGCAGCACCTCGACCGTGCGGCGGGTGACGTACTCGACCCGCTCGACGGCCCTGCCGTGTTCCGCGCCCGGCTCGTCGAGGATCGCGAAGAGCCCGTCGAGCGCCCGGCTGACGGCCCGCCGCAGCAGCTCCTCCTTGCCGGACACATGGTGGTAGATCGACGACTTGGAGATGCCCGCCGCCTTGGAGAGGTGCTCCATGGAGGTGCCGTCGTAGCCGCGCTCGTTGAAGATCCGCACGGCCACGGAGAGCAGCGTCTCGGGGGTGTAAGTGTCACGCTTGGCGGTCGTCATCGGGAGTCCTCCGGGTCCTCGGCGTACGCCCGGCGCGCGGTGGCCAGGCTGGGCGCGTACCGGCCCGTGGGGCAGCGCTCGTGCAGGGCGTCGAGCAGGTCCCGTACGCGCGCGTGGCCCACTTTTCCGGCCCATTCGAGCGGCCCCACCGGATAGTTGACCCCGAGCCGCATGGCGGTGTCCACGTCCTCGGCGGTGGCGAGGCCCCGGTCGACGGCGTCGGCCGCGAGATCGGCGAGCATCGCGACCGTACGGGCCACGATCATGCCGGGTACGTCGCCGATCACGGACACCCGCTTGCCGAGGGCCTGGAAGAGGCCGACCGCTTCCGCAAGGGTCTCGTCCGAGGTGCCCTCACGGGTCGAGAGGATGATCCGGGTGGCCCGCGCGTAGTCCAGGGCGAGGTCGAAGTGGACGATCTCGTCGGTGCCGTACTCGAAGGACGTCCGGCCGTCCGCGAGGCGGAGCATGCCGCCGCCGGGCAGCAGCACATGGCCTCCGCCGCCCTTGCGCCGGACCTGGATCCCGGCCTCCTCGAAGAGCCCGACCAGGGGTTCCGCCGGGCCGAGGTCGCCCCGGACCACGATCCGCCCCGGCGCCTCGGCGGGCGGAGCGGTGTGCGGGGCGGGCCGCTCGTCGCCGTCTGCGTACGAGAACCAGCCCCGGCCCGTCTTGCGGCCCAAGCGCCCGGACTCCACGAGCCTGCGCTGGGCGAGCGAGGGCGTGAACTTGGGATCCTGGTGGAAGGACTCCCAGACGGAGCGGGTGACGGCCTCGTTGACGTCCTGGCCGATGAGGTCGGTCAGCTCGAAGGGGCCCATGCGGAAGCCGCCGCACTCGCGCAGGGCCGCGTCGACGGTGGCCGGGTCGGCGGCGCCCTCCTCGAAGACCCGCAGCGCCTCCGCGTAGAAGGGGCGGGCGATCCGGTTGACGATGAAGCCGGGGGTGTCGGCGCAGCGCACCGGGGTCTTGCCCCAGCCCTTCACCGTGCCGTACGCGCGCGTGGCGACGTCCGGGTCGGTGGCGAAGCCGCTGACGACCTCGACCAGCGGGAGCAGCGGCGCCGGGTTGAAGAAGTGCAGTCCGACGAGACGCCCCGGCAGTCTCAGGCCGCCCGCGACGGCGGTGACGGAGAGGGACGAGGTGTTGGTGGCGAGGACGGTGTCGTCGGCGACGACCTTCTCCAGGTCGGCGAAGAGCTGTCGCTTGACGGGGAGCAGCTCGACGACCGCCTCGACGACGAGCGCCGCGTCGGCGAGGTCCGCGAGGTCCCGGGCCGCGTGCAGGCGTCCGAGGGCCTCCACGCGCGCGGTGGCGTCCAGGCGGCCCTTCTCCACGAGCCGGTCGAGGCGGGCGGCGAGGGCCTTCACGGCCTCCTCGGCGCGGCCGGGGGCGCTGTCGTACAGGCGGACGGGGTGTCCGGCGACCAGGGCCACCTGGGCGATGCCCTGGCCCATGGTGCCGGTGCCGACGACGGCGACGGTGCGGTCACGTCCCACGGCGGCGGGCTCACTGGCGGTCACGTCGGCGCTCCCCCTGACGGTCACGTTGGCGCTCATTGGAGTGATCCTCCCCGATGGGTTTTCCACAGGATCGACAGGCCCCCTTGTCCCGACCGATCGTTCGGTTACTCTAACTCCGTACGCGTCTCCCTGCCCAGCTCGACGAGGAGTTGGTCCATCCATGGCCACCGCTCAGCCGACCACCGACCGTCTGGCCGAGAAGCACCGGTCCACGCTCGACCAGGCGCTCGCCACCATCCGGACCCGTGCCTACTGGTCGCCGTACCCCGAGCACCCGAAGGCGTACGGGACGGACGGCTCGCTCGACGCGGCGGCGGGGCTCGCCGCCCACCAGGCCGTCCTGAACACCCGTTTCGAGCTGGACCAGCCCGGCACGGACGGCTGGACCGGTGGCGAGACCTCGCCGTACGGCCCGGCCCTCGGCGTCGAGTACCCGCACGCCGACATCGACGTCCTGCTCCCCGCGATGCGCGCGGGCACCGGCGCCTGGCGGGACGCGGGGCCCGAGACCCGCGCCCTGGTCTGTCTGGAGATCCTCGCCCGGATCTCCGCCCGCACCCACGAGTTCGCGCACGCCGTCATGCACACCAGCGGACAGGCGTTCATGATGGCGTTCCAGGCCGGTGGCCCGCACGCGCAGGACCGCGGTCTCGAAGCCGTGGCGTACGCGTACGAGGAGCAGACCCGCACGCCCGCCGGACGGGCCGACTGGTCCAAGCCGCAGGGCAAGCGGGACCCCCTGGAGCTGAGCAAGGAGTTCACCCCGGTCGGCCGGGGCGTGGCCCTCGTCATCGGCTGCAACACCTTCCCCACGTGGAACGGCTACCCGGGCCTGTTCGCCTCCCTCGCCACCGGCAACCCGGTCCTGGTCAAGCCGCACCCGCGCGCGGTGCTGCCGCTCGCGCTCACCGTCCGCGTCGCCCGCGAGGTCCTCGCCGAGACCGGTTTCGACCCGAACCTGGTCGCGCTCGCCGTCGAGCGGCCCGGTGAGGGCATCGCCAAGACCCTCGCCGTGCGCCCCGAGGTCCGGATCATCGACTACACGGGCTCCACGGCCTTCGGCGACTGGCTGGAGGAGAACGCCCGCCAGGCGCAGGTCTACACCGAGAAGGCCGGCGTCAACACGGTCGTGATCGACTCCACCGACGACTACCGGGGGATGCTCGGGAACCTGGCGTTCTCCCTCTCCCTGTACAGCGGCCAGATGTGCACCACCCCGCAGAACCTGCTGATCCCCCGCGAGGGCATCGCCACCGACCAGGGGCCCAAGTCGTACGACGAGGTCGTCGCGGACCTCGCCTCGGCGGTCGACGGCCTGCTGGGCGACGACGCGCGGGCGAACGGGCTGCTCGGCGCCCTGGTCAACCCGGACGTGAAGGCACGCCTGGAAGCCGCCGCCGGGCTCGGCGAGGTGGCGCTCGCCTCCCGCGAGGTGGTCAATCCGGAGTATCCGGACGCCGTGGTCCGCACCCCGGTCGTCGTGAAGCTGGACGGCTCCAAGCCCGACGCCCAGGCCGCGTACTTCTCGGAGTGCTTCGGACCGGTCTCCTTCGCCGTCTCGGTGGACTCCACCGCGGACGCGCTGGAGCTGCTGCGGCGCACGGTCCGTGAGAAGGGCGCGATGACGGTCGGGGCGTACACGACCTCGGCGGAGACCGAGCGGGCGGTGGAGGAGGTCTGCCTGGAGGAGTCGGCCCAGCTCTCGCTGAACCTCACCGGAGGGGTCTTCGTGAACCAGACGGCGGCGTTCTCCGACTTCCACGGCTCGGGTGGCAATCCGGCCGCCAACGCGGCCCTGTGCGACGGCGCCTTCGTCGCCAACCGCTTCCGGGTGGTGGAGGTCCGCCGCCAGGCCTGAGACCACGCGCGGGTGGGGACCTCCGGGGGCCCCACCCGTGTCGGGCGGCACCAGCCGTGTCGGACGGCCCCGCCCTCCGGATCCACCGATGGCCCGGGCTCAGGCCGGGACGGGCTCAGGCCGGGACGGGCTCTGTCACCGACGGGTCCCCGGCCCGCGTCAGGCGCTCTCGATCTCCGCGTACCGCTGCACCCACGCGTGCATGGCGATGGCGGCGGCCGCGCCCGCGTTGATGGAGCGGGTCGAGCCGAACTGGGCGATCGAGCAGACCGTCTCCACGTGCGCGCGGGCTTCCTCGGTGAGCCCGGGGCCCTCCTGGCCGAACAGCAGCACACAGCGGCGCGGCAGCACGGTCCGCTCCAGCGGCACGGCGCCCGGCAGGTTGTCGATGCCGATGACCGGGATGCCCTCGGCCGCCGCCCACGAGGTCAGCGACGCCGTGTCGGGGTGGTGCCGGACGTGCTGGTAGCGGTCGGTGACCATGGCGCCACGGCGGTTCCAGCGGCGGCGGCCCACGATGTGGACCTCCTTCGCGAGGAAGGCGTTGGCGGTCCGCACGACCGAACCGATGTTGAAGTCGTGGCCCCAGTTCTCCACGGCCACGTGGAAGTCGTGCCGCCGGGTGTCGAGGTCGGCGACGACCGCCTCCCGCGTCCAGTACCGGTAGCGGTCCACCACATTGCGCCGGTCGCCCCCGGCCAGCAGCTCGGGGTCGTACCACTCGCCCTCGGGCCACGGCTCCGGATGCGGCCCGACGCCGATCTCGGGGCCGAAGCCCTCGTCGTACTGGACCGGCTCGGCGGACCCGGATCCGGGACTCTGTTCGGTGGTGCTCACCCGACGAGGGTACGGGGGGCGCGCTCCTCACCCGTACGGCGCTGTTCCGGCAGCTTCCCGGTGCCCGGCCGCCGCAGCAGCCGGTCCCGGCCCCGTACGGTCCGGACGCCGAGCGCCACCAGGAACGGGGTGGGCAGGAACACGGCGTCGGCGGAGATCATCGCGAGGGAGAAGACCGGCAGGCCGAGCAGGACCGCGATCCCGGCGTGCTCCAGCATCATCGCCACGAGCAGCACGTTCTTCACCTTGCGGTGGAACAGCGTGAACGGGAAGGCGACCTGCACCAGGACCGTGCCGTAGGTCAGCAGCATCACCATGGTCCCGCTGGTGCCGAGCAGCTCGGAGAGGGCCGGCCAGGGGGTGAAGTAGTCCAGGTTGAGCGGATAGAAGAGCGCGGTGCCGTCCTGCCAGCGCGAGCCCTGGATCTTGTACCAGCCCGCCGTGGCGTAGATCAGACAGACCTCGGCCATGAGCACGAGGAGGGCGGTGTTGTGGGCGAGGTTCGCCAGCGCGTCGAGCAGGGTGCGCGGCTCGTCGGGGGCCTGTCGGCAGACCAGCCACCACAGTCCGTTCCCCAGCCACAGCACCCACAGCAGCACCGGCAGCCACCACTCGCCGCTGACGCCGCTGAACCAGGTGGTGGCGAGGAGGAAGCCGCCGAGGACGGTCCACAGGAGCGGGCCGACGCGGTCCTGGCGCGGCGGCTCCCCCGCGTCTGCGGCGCGCGCCTCGCGGGCCGCCCGCCGGGCGTCGAGGGACCACACCTGGGAGCAGCGGGTGAAGACCAGGTAGATCGCGGCGAGGTGGAGGACGTTGTCGCCGCCGTCGCCGACGAACACGGACCGGTTCAGCAGCGACAGCACGCCGACCATGAAGACCACGGAGACGGCACGGGTGCGCCAGCCCAGCAGGAGCAGGAGGGCGGAGAGGACCGCGACGGCGTAGACGAACTCGAACCACGCGTTCGCGTCCGACCACAGGAGCACGGTGAAGGCCCGGTTGTCGGAGATCAGCCGGTGGGCCATCTCCCAGGACCAGGGGCTGTCGGGGCCGTACAGCTCGTGGCGGTGGGGCAGCTCGCGCAGCAGGAAGACCAGCCAGGTCAGCGCGAAGCCGATCCGGACGATCGCGCTCTGGTAGGGGCCGAGGGAGCGGCTGGTGACGGTCTGGACGGCCCGCGCGAGCCGCCGGTCGAAGGGCTCACGCGCGCGCGTGCCCCCGGCCCGGGTGGCGCTTCTCCCCAGGGGTACGACTCCGCTCGGTACGGGTCCGGGTCCGGGAGCACCGACACCCCCGGGCCCCGCCCCGCCTCCCACCTCCCCCACCGGAACGAAGGCGGGGGCGGGCTTCGAGAGGGAGACGGGGGTGGGCTCCGGGGCCGGGGCGGGGGCGGGAGTGGGCTCCGGGCCGTGCTCAGGGGCCGGTTCCGGGATCGCGCTGCTCATCGGCCCGCCTCCGTGCGGCTTCGGTCGGCCCCGGCGGGCCGGTCGGCGTCGGTGACCCGCCACCACGGAAGGTCACGGTAGGAGGGTGCGGTGTCGGTCTTCTCGGTGCTCCACGCGGGCGCGGGGACGGGCCGGGAGACGGCGCGGAGCTGGACGCGCCGCACCTCACCGCGGAGCCCCCGCCCGTCGGTGCCCGCGAGGGAGGGGAGTGCGTCGAGCCGGAACACCGCGATCCGGCGCATGTACCGCTCCGAGAGCTCGCCGCGCGCCCCCTGGGGGCGGTGGTCCTCGGCGTGTGTGCCGAAGTAGAAGTCGATGGCCCTGCGCAGCTCGTTCTGCTGGGTGTGGCTGGGCATCGGGTTGTGCCGGACGGCCTCGATGTCCTGGGCGGTGAGGTCGATCCAGCCGCTGGTGCGGAGCGTGCCGTCACCGGTGGAGATCTCGGCGCGGGCCTCGACCGAGACGTTCTGCTGGAGCGGGTTGGGCGCGAAGAGCTTCCAGTTCTGTTCGAACTCGGGGTAGATCCAGTCGTCGACGGCCTGACCGTGCTGTTTGGTCAGGGTGTTCGACGGAGCCACGTGCAGGAACACCATGGCCAGATGGACGCAGGCGAAGACCCCGGTGACGGCGAGCGCCACGGCGAGAACGACCTGGTAGGGGAGGGACAGGGCCATGATCCCCCCGGTCGCGCGCCCGGACTGCGACGGGTCCCGGCCGGTCGAGGGGCCTCCAGGATCTGCCCCGGCGGGGCCGGTCGAGGGGCCCCCGGGAAGTGCTCCGGCGGGGTCGGGGGTGAGGGGTCCCGGAGGGTGGCTGTCCACTCCGGCCGCGTCCTTCTCGACGTACGCGTCCATCCCGCCCCGATCCCGATCGGCCCACTCGGTTATCCACAGGGTTGACACCATACGGGCCGTCGACCCACCATTGAAGTCATTCAACCGAACGATCGGTCGGTAGGGGGTCCGGTGACCGCAGTAACGGCAGGGACAGCAGAGACCACGGGCGTGCCCGGCGTGTCGGAGGCGGCCACGGCCGCCGAGCAGGCCGCCCACGAGGCCGTGTTCGACGCCGCGGTGGCCGCCGACGAGCGGATCGAGCCGCGCGACTGGATGCCCGAGGCGTACCGCGCCTCGCTCGTCCGGCAGATCGCCCAGCACGCCCACTCCGAGATCATCGGCATGCAGCCCGAGGCGAACTGGATCACCCGCGCGCCCTCACTGCGGCGCAAGGCCATCCTGATGGCCAAGGTGCAGGACGAGGCGGGCCACGGCCTGTACCTCTACAGCGCGGCGGAGACCCTCGGCACCAGCCGCGACGAACTTCTCGACAAGCTCCACTCGGGCCGCCAGAAGTACTCCTCGATCTTCAACTACCCCACCCTGACCTGGGCCGACGTCGGTGCCATCGGCTGGCTGGTCGACGGCGCCGCGATCACCAACCAGGTCCCCCTCTGCCGCTGCTCCTACGGGCCGTACGCCCGCGCGATGGTCCGCGTCTGCAAGGAGGAGTCCTTCCACCAGCGCCAGGGATACGAGGCGCTGCTCGCCCTGTCGAAGGGCACCGAGGCGCAGCACGCCATGGCCCAGGACGCCGTGGACCGCTGGTGGTGGCCCTCCCTGATGATGTTCGGCCCGCCGGACGACGAGTCCACCCACACGGCCCAGGCGATGGCCTGGAAGATCAAGCGCCACTCCAACGACGAACTGCGGCAGCGTTTCGTCGACATCGCCGTGCCCCAGGCCGAGGCCCTCGGACTGACCCTCCCCGACCCCGACCTCCGGTGGAACGAGGAGCGCGGGCACCACGACTTCGGCCCGATCGACTGGACCGAGTTCTGGGACGTCCTCAAGGGGAACGGCCCGTGCAACGAGCAGCGGCTCACCAGGCGCCGCCAGGCCCACGAGGACGGCGCCTGGGTCAGGGAGGCCGCCGCCGCCCACGCGAAGAAGCACCAGCACACCGGCAAGCACGGGGAGGCACAGGGATGACGAGCGACGGTTGGCCGCTGTGGGAGGTGTTCGTGCGCTCCAGGCGCGGACTGTCCCACACCCACGCGGGCAGTCTCCACGCCCCCGACGCGGAGATGGCCCTGCGCAACGCCCGCGACCTGTACACCCGCAGGAGCGAAGGCGTGTCCATCTGGGTCGTCCCCTCGGCCGAGATCACCGCCTCCTCCCCCGACGAGAAGGACCCGTTCTTCGAACCGGCCGCCGACAAGCCCTACCGGCACCCGACGTTCTACGAGATCCCGGAGGGGGTGAAGCACCTGTGAGCACCACCGGAGCCCACGAGCACACCGCCGCACCCGGAGACCGGACCAATGGCGGCCCCGCCACCGCGACCGTCCCCGGGGAACGGACCGGCGGCCCCACCACCGTGACCACCACCGGGCAACGACCCCAGGACGGCCCTACGGTCGCCACCGGCACCCGGACGCCTCCGCCCGGCGTGCCCGTCGAAGCGGCGCTCGCCCTCGGCGACGACGCCCTCGTCCTCTCCCACCGCCTCGGGGAGTGGGCGGGCTCCGCCCCCGTCCTGGAGGAGGAGCTCGCCCTCGCCAACATCGCGCTCGACCTCCTCGGCCAGGCCCGCGTCCTGCTCTCCCTCGTCGGTGACGAGGACGAACTCGCCTACCTCCGCGAGGAACGCGCCTTCCGGAACGCCCAGCTCGTCGAGCAGCCGAACGGCGACTTCGCCCACACCATCGTCCGGCAGCTCTACTTCTCCACCTACCAGCACCTCCTGTACGGGCGGCTGGCCGCCGGCGAAGGCCCCTTCGCCGGGCTCGCCGCCAAAGCCGTCAAGGAAGTCGCCTACCACCGGGACCACGCCGAGCAGTGGACCCTGCGCCTCGGCGACGGGACCGACGAGAGCCACACCCGCGCCCAGCGGGCCTGTGACGCCCTCTGGCGGTACACCGGCGAACTCTTCCAACCCGTCGACGGCCTCGACGTGGACCACCCGGCCCTGGAGGGCGACTGGCTGGCCGCCGTCACCGACGTCCTCGGCAGAGCCACCCTCACCGTGCCCTCCGGCCCCCGCACCGGAGCCTGGGCCGCCGGGGCGGGCCGCCAGGGCCTGCACACCGAACCCTTCGGACCGATGCTCGCCGAGATGCAGCACCTGCACCGCAGCCACCCCGGAGCGACATGGTGACCGCCACCGCCCTCGAAGAGGAACTCGCCCGGATCGCCGGCGCCGTCCTCGACCCCGAGCTGCCCGTCCTCACCCTGGCCGAACTGGGCGTACTGCGCGGTGTCCACATCACAGGACCCGGCAGCGTCGAGGTCTCCCTCACCCCCACCTACACCGGCTGCCCGGCCGTCGAAGCCATGTCCTCGGACATCGAGCGCACCCTCCACGAGCACGGCGTCCCCGACGTCTCCGTCGTCACGGTCCTCAGCCCCGCCTGGTCCACCGACGACATCAGCGAGGAAGGCCGCCGGAAACTGGCCGAGTTCGGCGTCGCCCCGCCCCGCCCACAGGGCCCGGCGGGCGGCCCCGTCCTCCTCACCCTCGCGATCCGCTGTCCCCACTGCGGCTCCACCGACACCGAACTCCTCAGCCGTTTCTCCTCGACCGCGTGCAAGGCGCTCCGCCGCTGCACCGCCTGCCTCGAACCGTTCGACCACTTCAAGGAGTTGTAGATGGTGTCCCCAGGCGCCGAGCGGGCCGGGTTCCACCCGCTCACGGTGAGCGGCGTCGAGCAGCTCACCGACGACTCCGTGGCCGTCACCTTCGCCGTCCCGCCCGAGCTCCACGAGACCTACCGGCACCTCCCCGGCCAGCACCTCGCCCTGCGCCGCACGGACCGGCGGGGAGAGGACGTCCGGCGCACCTACTCGATCTGCGCCCCCGCCTCCCCGCCCGGCGAACCACCCGTGCTGCGCGTCGGCATCCGGCTCGTCGACGGCGGCGCGTTCTCCACGTACGCGCTCAAGGAACTGGCCGTCGGCGACCTCGTCGACGTCATGGAACCCCGGGGCCGCTTCACGCTCGCCCCGCGCCCCGGCCACTTCGCGGCGATCGTCGGCGGCAGCGGCATCACTCCGGTCCTGTCGATCGCGGCCACCCTGCTCGCCCGCGAGCCCGAGGCCCGGTTCTGTCTGATCCGCAGCGACCGCACCGAGGCGTCCACGATGTTCCTCGACGAGGTCGCCGACCTCAAGGACCGTCACCCCGACCGCTTCCAGCTGGTCACCGTGCTCTCCCGGGAGGAGCAGCAGTCCGGGCTGCCGTCCGGCCGTCTCGACCAGGAGCGGCTCTCCGCACTGCTGCCCGCACTGCTGCCCGTCGGCAGCGTCGCGGGCTGGTTCCTCTGCGGCCCCTTCGGACTGGTCCAGGGAGCCGAGCGGGCCCTGCACGGACTCGGCGTCGACCGCACCCGCGTCCACCAGGAGATCTTCCACGTCGACGACGGCTCCGCACCCGTCGGCGCCCCGGCGGCCGACGCCCCCGCCCACGCCACCCTGACCGCGACCCTGCACGGACGGTCCGGCAGCTGGCCTGTGGACCGGGGCGAGACCCTCCTGGACACGGTGCTCCGGGCCCGCGCGGACGCCCCGTACGCCTGCAAGGGCGGGGTGTGCGGCACCTGCCGTGCCTTCCTGGTCGGCGGCGAGGTGCGGATGGACCGCAATTTCGCCCTCGAACCGGAGGAGACGGAAGCCGGATACATCCTGGCCTGCCAGTCCCACCCGGTCACCCCGGACGTGGAACTGGACTTCGACCGCTGACCCGCACCGGACGACACCGGACCGGCGGCGGCGCCCGGGCCTCCTGGACTCCACCGCCTCCGGAAGATCCGGGCGGCCGCCCTCGGTGAGGCGCGCGCCCTCCGGGAGGCACGTGGCCCCCGAGAGATAGGTGGCCCGGGGAGATAGGTGGCCCCCAGGGGATACGTGGCCTCCGGGAAGTTCCCGCCTTCCGGAAGGTCCGGACCGCCATGCCCCCGTGAAGTACGGGCGGTGCGACGCATTCCCTTCCACTAGAACCTGTTCTATCTTGACGGACCGTCAGTCAAGAAGGCTCCAACGGGAGGGCAGGGCAGTGGACTTCACCTTCACCGAAGAACAGCGGGCGGCCGTGGAGGCGGCCGAGGCGGTCTTCTCCGATGTCGCACCCGACTCCGTACCGAGCCCCGCCCTCACTCCCGGCGCGGTCGCCGAGGACCTCGACCGGACCCTCTGGGCCCGGCTCGCCGCCGCCGACCTCCTCGCGCTCACCGTCTCCCCCCGACACGGAGGCTCGGGCCTCGACCCGGTCACCCTCTGCCTCGTGCTGCGGGAATCGGCCCGCGTCCTCGCCCGCGTCCCCCTCCTGGAGACCAGCGCCGTCGCGATGACCGTCGACCGGTACGCGTCCCCCGAGACCGCCGCACGCCTGCTCCCCCGCGTCGGCCGTGGCGAGCTGATCCTCACCGCCGCCTCCCAGGGGCGCACCGGACACGACCCCGCCGAACGGGCCGTCGCCGCGCACCGCGACGGCGAGCAGTGGATCCTCGACGGACGACAGACCGCCGTCCCCTGGGCCCATGGCGCCGACCTCCTCGCCGTACCGGCACACACCGCCGAAGGCCGTACCGTTCTCGCCCTGGTACCCCGCACCCACGAGGGCCTGAGCCTCACCGCCCAGTACTCCACCCACGGCGAACTCCTCGCCGAACTGCGCCTCGACACCGTCCGGCTCGACACCGTCGATGTCATCGACGCCGACGGCGCCTGGGAACGGCTGCGCGGACTCCTCACCACCGGCACCTGCGCGCTCGCCCTCGGTCTCGGCGAAGCCGTCCTCACCATGACGAGCCAGTACACCGGGAAACGCGAACAGTTCGGCCACCCCGTGGCCACCTTCCAGGCCGTCGCCGTCCAGGCCGCCGACCGCTACATCGACCTGCGCGCCATGGAAGCCACCCTCTGGCAGGCCGCCTGGCGCCTCGGTGTAGACACGGGAGGCCCGCTCCCCGTCACGGGCGACATCGCCGTCGCGAAGATCTGGGCCTCCGAAGGAGTACGACGGGTGGTGCAGACCGCCCAGCACCTGCACGGCGGCTTCGGCGCCGACACCGACTACCCGCTGCACCGCTACCACGCCTGGGCCAAGCACCTGGAGCTCTCACTCGGTCCCGCCGCAGCCCACGAGGAGGCACTCGGCGACCTGCTGGCCGCCCACCCCCTCGGCTGACGCACACCCGGGCGCCGCCCCGGCGCCCCCCGTCAGAGGACGAAGGCCGGGCTGTCGCCGCCGCCCACCATCGGACGCCCGGCACCGTCCCAGGCGAGCATCCCGCCGTCGATGTTCACCGCGTCGAAGCCCTGCTGGACCAGATACTGCGTGACCTGCGCCGACCGGCCCCCGACCCGGCACATCACATAAGCCCGGCCACGGTCCGCGACCGCCTCCGTCACCTCACCGAACCGGGCGACGAAGCCACTCATCGGCACGTGCAGCGCGCCCTCGACGTGCCCGGCCGCCCACTCGTCGTCCTCCCTGACGTCCAGCACCAGGGCATCGACCGGCACGGAAGCCGCGTCCACCGAGGGCAGCGGGGAGAAATTCATGGGACCGGCCTTCTCTCGTGAGTACCGCCCGAAGAACTCGGACGCACCCGAAAACCTACTGCACCAGCCCCGTCAGCTCGCCCTCACGCTCGGCGACCTGCACGAGCAGCTGCTCGGCGATCTCCTCCAGAAGACGGTCCGGATCGTCCGGCGCCATCCGCAGCATCGCACCGATCGCGCTCTCCTCCAGCTCACGCGCCAGCGCCGACAGCAGATCCTTGCGCTGCGCAAGCCACTCCAGACGCGCGTACAGCTCCTCGCTCTCGCTCAGCCGCTCCTCGGCCGGGGCCGGACCGGCCTCCCACTCGGCCAGCAACTCGCGCAGCAGCACCTCGTCACCACGGGCATAGGCGGCGTTCACCCTGGTGATGAACTCCTCGCGACGCCGGCGCTCGGCCTCCTCACGGGCCAGGTCCGGATGGGCCTTGCGGGCCAGGTCCCGGTAGAGCCTGCGGACCTCGTCACTGGGCCGAACCCGCTTGGGCGGCTGCACCGGACCTTCGGTGAGCATCGCGGCGGCCTCGGGCGACAGACCGTCGGAGTCGATCCAGCCGTGGAACAGCTCCTCCACCCCGGGCATCGGCAGGACCGCCGCCCGCGCCTCCGCGGCCTTCCGCACGTCCTCGGGGTCACCGGTACGGGCAGCCCGCGCCTCCGCGATCCGTGCGTCGAGCTCGTCGAGCCGCGCGTACATCGGACCGAGCTTCTGGTGATGCAGCCGCGAGAAGTTGTCCACCTCGACACGGAAGGTCTCGACAGCGATCTCGAACTCGATCAGCGCCTGCTCGGCCACCCGCACAGCCCGCTCAAGCCGAGCCTCAGGCCGCTCGTCCTGCCCGACCCCGACCCCGGAACGCCCATCCGCCCCGGACGCCGACCCGGCCTCGGCCTCTGACCCGGAAAGCTCGTCCGTCCCGGCCCCGAACCCGCCCTGATCAGCCTGCCCAAGCCCAGCCTCAGCCCCGTCCCCGGACCGTCCGCCTTGCTCGAACCCGGACTCAAACCCGGCCTCGGGCCCGTCAACAGGAGACTGCCCGGCCTCCGGCCGCCCGCCACCGGCCGCCTCGGGGCCCTCGTTCGCACCCTGGTGCACGCTCACGTCCACGCCCGTCCACGTCCTCGTTCCGGCTCGTCCCGGCCCAGCCTACGGGCCTCCGGGGGGCCTCCCCCCTCCCTCCCCCTCCCTCCCCTCTCCCTCCCACCCCTGCCCGCCCCTGCCCGCCCGCACAGCTCCGTCGACGCCGGTCCGGCGCCGGTCCGACGCTGACGGTCAAGCGCCGACCCCCTTCGCCGCTGCCCGGTGTCTCCTTCAGACCACCGCATTCCGGCTGCCGCCTTCAGCGCGCTGCCGCCGTCCCTCCACAGCCGTCCAGCCGCCGTCAACGGCCACCATCGCGCAGCCGCCATCACCCGAGGCTGCCTTCCGAGGGCTTCCTCCGGGCGTCGCCACCCATCGGCCAGGCCACGTCATCGCCAGGCACTCATAAGTCGGGCACTGTCGTCCGGTCGTCACCGGCCAGGCAGCTCAAACAGTCACAGGTCGGGGGCAGGAACCAGGCGGCTCACCCAGACAAACAGCCTCCCTGCGCCACCACCCACCACCCGCCGACCAGGGACCGCCAACCGCAGCCCAAGGGCCCACAGCCCACAGCCCACAGCCCACAGCCCACAGCCCACAGCCCACAGCAGCAGAACGGCATCGGCCGAACGCGGTAAGGGGAACGGCAGCCGGTGGTGGTGCCGGTCAGACGCCCGGTTCCGCCGCTATGCGGCCGGCTCGGACGGCGGTGAGCAGGTCGGCATGGTCGGCCGTGGTGCGGTCGGCGTAGGAGACGGCGAAGGCGGCGACGGCTTCGTCGAACTCCTCGTTCTTGCCGCAGTACCCGGATATCAGGCGCGGGTCCGCGCTGTGGGCATGGGCGCGGGCGAGCAGCGCGCCGGTCATCCGGCCGTAGTCGTCGACCTGGTCCGGCGTGAGCGCGGCGGGGTCGACGCTGCCCTTGCGGTTGCGGAACTGCCGCACCTGGAAAGGACGCCCCTGGACGCTGGTCCAGCCGAGCAGGATGTCGCTGACGACCTGCATCCGCTTCTGCCCGAGGACCACACGACGGCCCTCGTGGCCCGCGTCCGGCACGAAAAAGCCCGCGGTCGGCAGGTGGGGCAGCAGGGCGGACGGTCTTGCCTCCTTCACCTGGAGGACCAGGGGTTCGCCCCGGTGGTCGAGGAGCAGGACGACATAGGAGCGGGTGCCGACGCTGCCGGTGCCGACGACGCGGAAGGCGACGTCGTGGACGGTGTACCGCGCGAGGAGCGGCAGGCGGTCCTCGGACACGGTCTCCAGGTAGGCACCGAGGGAGGCTGCGACGGCCGCGGCCTCGGCGTCGGGGACCCGGCGGAGGACCGGGGGCGCGTCGACGAATCTGCGGCCACCGCCCTCGGCGTCGGTCACGGCTTCCGTGGAGCGGGCCGCGAACCGGGCGCTGGTGTTGTTGCGCGCCTTGGCGGAGACCCGTTCCAGGGTGCCGAGGAGATCGCGGGCGTCGGTGTGGGAGACGAGTTCCTCGTCGGCAATCGCGTTCCAGGCGTCGAGCGCGGGGAGACGGGAGAGGAGACGCATGGTGCGCCGGTAGGCACCCACGGTGTCGAAGGCCGCGGCGCGGCAGACGTCCTCGTCGGCGCCGACCTCCCGTCCGGCGAGGACGAGGGAGGTGGCGAGCCTCTTCAGGTCCCATTCCCAGGGTCCGACGACGGTTTCGTCGAAGTCGTTGAGGTCCATGACGAGTTGGCCCCGCGCGTCACCGTAGAGGCCGAAGTTGGCTGCGTGGGCGTCGCCGCAGAGCTGGGCGGCGATACCGGTGACCGGGGTGTCGGCGAGGTCGTGGGCCATGAGTCCCGCGGAGCCCCTGAGGAAGGTGAAGGGGCTTGCCGCCATGCGGCCGACCCTGATGGGGGCGAGGTCGGGAACACGGCCCAGGTTCGACTCCTCGACGGCACGGACCGCGTCCGGGCGGTCGGCGGCGAGGGCCGGGCGGCTGTGCGCGGAGCGGGGGACGCGGTCGCGGAGTTCCTTGCCCAGAGTTCTGGGGGAGGTGCCACCGGCTGTCCCGCGTCGGGCGAAGCCCGGGACGTGCGGGATACGAGCGCCGTCCCCGCCTCCTGGGGTATCGCGCTGTTCCGGCACCACAGCCTGGATCACGTCCATGGCATGTCCTCCCCCGATGCGAATTCCAACATCATCCGTCGTCGACGTTACCGCCGTGCCTCGGTGGCCGTCTCCCCCTGTGGACAACGCCGAGACGAAGGCGGTGGCAGCCTGTGGACAACCCTGGGAGCGGCCCGTTCCACGCAGCTCACCCCGCCACGGCTCTTCCCGCCGCGCCGCCGTCCGACCGGGACCACAGGACAGGAAGGGACCGCTTCCCCGCCCGGCCACCCACCCGTCGGGAACCGCACCCGCGCCCAGTCCGGGCCGCACCCGGCACCCGTGCCCCACCCGATCCAGGCCCCACACCCGGCACCCGCAGCCTCGCCCGCCCCGGGGCCCGGTCCGGCCACCAAACCCGGCCACCACACCCGGGCACCCTGCACCTGACACCCGGCCCCCGGCACCCGGCACCCGGCACCCGGCCCAAAACCCCCACCGGCCCGTCCCTACAGCCCTACAGCCCCGCGTCCCTGGCGAGGAGGGCGGCCTGGACCCGGTTCTCACAGCTCAGCTTGGACAGGATGCGGCTCACATACGTCTTCACCGTCGCCTCGCTCATGTGCAGCCGCCGTCCCGCGTCCGCGTTGGACAGCCCTTCGCCGAGCAGCGCCAGCACTCCGCGCTCCTTCTCGCTCAAGCCCGCCACCCGCCCCCGGGCCTCCTCGGCGCGGGACGCCTCACGGCTGGAGGCCAGCCGCTCCACCACGTGCCGGGTCGCCGCCGGGGACAGATAGGCGTCCCCCGAGGCAGCCGCCCTCACCGCGCGGATCAGCTCCGCGGGGGCCGTGTCCTTGAGCAGGAACCCCGACCCGCCGTGCTCCAGCGCCCGCAGTACGTTCTCCCGCTCCCCGAAGGTCGTCAGAACGATCACCCGGGCAGTCGGCACCGCCCGGCGCAGCTCGGGCAGTGCCGAGAGCCCGTCGAGCACCGGCATCTGGATGTCGAGCAGCACCACGTCGGCCGCGTGCGCGCGGGCCGCCTCGATCGCCTGCCGTCCGTCGGCGGCCTCGCCGACGACCTCGATCTCCTGGTCCGAGTTGAGGATCATCCTGATCCCGGCCCTGATCAGAGGCTCGTCGTCGGCGATCACGACCCTGATGGGCTGGCCTGCCACAGCTGTTCCCCCACGCTCCGGTACGAGCGGGTCCCGTCCTACCGCGACCCGATCTCGTACGACTTCTTCTCGGTCAGCTTGCCGTCCTTGAAACAGAACCGGAAGACGGGCTCCTTGTTGAAGTCGTCGCTGACCATCGAGGACATGAGCACCAGGCACTCCGCGCCCTCCGGCCGGGCAGGGCCCTTGCCGGAGAGTCCGGCCGTGGTGATCGTGTCGCCCGAGGGCAGCATGTCCCGGACCTCCTTCTCGGACATCCCGACCTTCACGGCGTCGTACTCCTCGGGATCGATCATTCCTTTCTTCATCGAGCCCATCAGGAAGTAGAGGCCGAAGCCCGCCGCGACGACGAGCACCACCACCGCGGCGAACGCTATCCCGCAGCCCAGCGCGACCGAACCGCCCGTGCTTCTGCCCCTGCCCCCATGTATCGCCATAGCGAGCTCCCGCTCCGTGAACGTCCAGTCGGCCGGTCCGACCACGACCGGACGACCATCGCCCGCCAGGGGCCTCGTGGTCTGCTGCCGGAAGTCGTCGGCCGCATCGACCAAAGGCGCCGCTTCGGCGATCGGCGCGGCCCCGTACGGCAGCATTCCCGCGACCCGGAACCCGCCCCCGTCGGCCGGGCCCGCATGGCACATGCCGCCCACCAGGCGCGCCCGCTCCGCGAGGCCGGTCAGACCCTGGCCACCACTCACCACGTCCTTCGACGGGCCTTCCGTGGGCCGTTCGTTGACGACCTCGACGACGAACGTGTCCGGCTCGTAGCGGAGTTCGACACCGATCGGAGTGCCCGGGGCGTACTTGTAGGCGTTCGTCAGCGCCTCCTGAACGATCCTGTACGCGGCATGGTCGGCGGCCGGTTCCAGCGAGCGTGCCTCGCCCGACCGTCTCAGGCCCACCTCGGTCCCGGCCGCCCGTGCCGAGTCGACAAGGCCCTCGATGCCCGCGATGCCCCGCGTGGCCCTGCCGGTCTCGTCCCCGGCCAGCGTGATCACCGCCGCGTCGCCGGAGGCGCCGCTGCCGTCCCGGAGTATTCCGACGACCTCGCGCAGCTCGTGCATCGCCGTCACCGACGCGTTCCGCAGGACACCAACCACCTCGCGCTGCCGGTCACCGAGCTCCCGGTCGACCTCCAGGGCTCCCGTGTGCACGGCGATCAGGGCCAGTTGGTGGCCGAGGCTGTCGTGCATGTCATGCGCGATGCGCTGCCGCTCCCGCTGCCGCGCCTGCCAGACCACCATGGACCGCTCCCGCAGCAGTTGCGCGTTGTGCTCCTGGAGCGCGTGCAGCAGGGTCCGGCGCTGGGTCCAGTAACGGTGCGCGAGGCCCGGCGCCAGGATGGTGCCCAGGTAGAAGAGGGCCGCCATGAAGGCGAGCGTGAGCATCCGCTGCGAGTCCCAGGCGTTCAGGAGCGTCCCGCCGACGTTCAGCACGAAGGCCGCGATGAACGCGGCGAGGGCGCGCCCGGCGCCCACCACGTACCGGCCCGACGACCAGCCCACGACCAGGAGCAGGGGGCCGAGGCCCGGTATGAAGGGCGCGAGGCCCGCGGACACGACCAGGACGCTCGTGGGGAGCCCGCGCCGGGCCAGGCAGAGCACGGCGGAACCGGCGGCGACGGCGGCGAGCCGCCAGCCCTCGCCGCCGAGGATCTCCTCGGTCCCGGCACCGAGCAGCGCGACGACGGCGGCGAGCGCCAGCTCGCCGGTGGTCCTGCGCCCCGACCACTGCCCCGGCACGGCGAACCAGGCCCACGCGGCGGCAAGCGCGTCCACGATCCCGCCACCGCGCCCCGGGCGGGGTCCCCGGCCGGGGCCGGAGCCCCCGCCGAGGCCCGGCCCGGCCGGCTCCCCGCGTGCAGCCACGGCCTCCGGCCCCCGCGAGCCGTGCTTCTCCCATTTCGACATAGCGTCCACGCTCGCACCCTAGGCAGCGGGCCCCGCAGCCGCCTTCCCTCTTTCGTCGCGCCCGGCGGCGACAAAAGTCTCGACGGAGGAGCCCTCCTCCCGCCCGCGAAGGCCGTCGGACACCCCGAGCCGAAGACCCGCGATACGACGATCAGACCGGGCGCCCCGAACCACCCTCAAATATCTCCAACCACCCTCAAAAATCCCGAACTACTCCGAACCACCCGCCCGAACCGCTCTCCCGAACCGCTCTCGTCGGAAGCGCCAGGCCCACGCCCCCTGTTCGCGGACACCGAACCCCGTACCGACGGTCCTTCCCGGTGTACCGCCCCCTTCGCACCCCTCCGCCAACGGCACCGCGCCCACCCCCACGCCGGTGGCCGACGGTGGCCGACAGACACGTCGTACGGGCCTGTACCTTTCCCACGTACGCGTCACTGCGTACATCACGACGTACATCACCACGTACATCACCTGCGGCACGCGTGTCGATCTACCGCGTGCCCTCCACGATGTTCTCGAAGGGCGGGCTGCGTGAAGCGGCGTCGAATATGGGGTACGGCCGCCACGGCGGTCGCGGTGCTGGCCGGGACGCTGGTGTTCCAGGGAGTGAACGGCAGCGGCGAGCCGCCCGCCGGGCAGGACGGCGAAGCGGCCGGTCCGGTGAGCACCCGGGAGCGCACGGCGCAGCTGGCGACGAGCACGGACAGCCGCAGCGCGTCCCTCAAGCAGGGGGACACCGCGCCGTTCAGCATGGTGGGCGTGACCTGGACCGATCCACGCGCGCGCGTGGGCGGCACGGTCGAGGTGCGGACCCGGGCCGCCGGAACCGGGAACTGGTCCGGCTGGCTCCGGCTGGCGGACGACAGCGGCCAGGGCGAGAGCGGTGCCGCCCGAGGTGGCACCGAGCCCGCCTGGGTGGGTCCGTCCGACGGCGTCGAGGTCCGCGTCACCTCGGCCGGGAAGTCCTCGGCGGGGCTGCCCGCGGGGCTGCGCCTGGACATGGTCGACCCCGGCACCGGCGCCGTGAAGGGCATGGCCCCGGCGGCGTTCGCCCTGGAGTCCACCACGGAACCCACCGCCCCGGGCACGGAGTCCACGGCCCCGGCACCGGACGGGACACCGACGACCGGCGCCTCCACCACCGGTTCGCCGTCCACCGGTTCGCCGTCCACCGCGCCGACGACGGGCGCGCCGACGACCACCGCCCCGACGCCGACGACCGGCACGCCTTCCGCGTCGCCCTCGTCCGCCTCGCCGTCCTCGACGACGTCCCCGCCCGTCTCTCCGTCCACGTCGACCTCCCCGTCCACGACGGCGAGCCCGACGCCCACCGCGCCCACCACCGCGCCCCCGAGGCCCTCGACGGCCCCCCGTCCGCCGATCACCTCACGGGCGGGCTGGGGCGCGGACGAGTCGATCAGTCCGGAGGAGCCGGGCTATCTGGCCGGTGGCCGGATCAAGGCGGTCGTGGTCCACCACACCGCCGAGTCCAACGCCTACACCTGCGCCGATGCCCCGAAGGTGGTCCGCGGCATCTACGCGTACCACGTCAAGCAGCTCGGCTGGAAGGACATCGGCTACAACTTCCTCGTCGACAAGTGCGGTGTGGTCTACGAGGGCCGCAAGGGCGGGGTGGACCAGCCCGTCCAGGGCGCCCACGCCTACGGCTTCAACGGCGAGACCACCGGCATCTCCGTCCTGGGCACCTACACCGACGCCGCTCCCTCGCCGGAGGCGATGATCTCGGTCGCCCGGATCGCCGCGTGGAAGCTGGGCCAGTACGGCGTCGATCCGGCGGGCACCACCACTCTCACCGCGGGTGACGCGGGGACCAACTACTTCCGGAAGTCCTGGGCCAAGGGCGCCCAGCTCCCGTTCCCCGTCATCCACGGCCACCGCGACGGCTTCAACACCCAGTGCCCCGGCAACGCCTTCTACGACCAGCTCGGCACCGTCCGCAGCTTTGCCGCAGGGCCCGGCACCGCACCGGCCATCAAGTCGATCACCGGCGCGAACCCGTCCGGCACGACGTACTACACCAAGGCCGCGATCACGGTGAACTGGGCGAACACCACGCCCGCCGCCCTGATCAAGCAGTACGAGCTGCTCGTCGACGGCAAGCCCGTCGGCACCGCCGCGGGGACCGCGACCTCGGCCGGGGCCACGCTGGCGCGCGGCACCCACACCGTGGCCGTACGGGCCACCCACATCTCCGGCAAGCAGATCACCGGCCCGGCGGCGACCGTGATCGCGGAGACCACCGCGCCCACGTTCACCACCAGGCCCACCCTGTCGCTGCGTACCGGGACCGTGAACACCACCGCCGTCCCGGTCACCCTGAGCTGGAAGGCCGCCGACAGCAACGCGCTGAGGGACGTACGGCTGACGGCGCCGCTCGCCGCGGTCTACGGGCCCACCGTCACCAGCGCCGCGCACACCGCCAAGTCCGGCGCCGCGACGGCCTGGAACATGACCGCGTACGACCGGGCGGGCAACACCGCCGCCGCTTCCGTATCGGGCACCCCGGTGATCCTCCAGGAGACGGCGGCCGTCAGGACCGGCACCTGGACGGCCAAATCGTCCACCAGCTACCTCGGCGGCAAGTCCCTCACCAGCTCGGCCAAGAACGCGTCCCTGACGTGGACCTTCACCGGACGGTCGGTGGCCTGGACCGTCTCCCGCGCGGCCACCTCCGGCCAGGCCCATGTCTACGTCGACGGGGTCAAGGCCGCCACGGTCGACCTGAAGTCGTCCACCACCAAGTACCGCGACGCGCTCTGGACCAAAACCTGGGCCGGCAGCGCCAAGCACACCGTGAAGATCGTCGTGGTCGGCACCACCGGACGACCCGCCGTCACCACCGACGGCCTCGTCTACCTCAAGTGACCGGAGGCGTCACCGGTGTCCGGTGACGCCTCTCCTCGACGGCCCGCCGGTCCTCACCCCGGCGGGCCGTCTCCGTTCACGGAGGCGGCCCGCCGACCCCCTGAGTGCTATCTCACAGCGCCGAGCGGGCCGGGCAGCACGGGCGAGCGGGCGGCGGGCGGCGAGCGCCGAGCATGTCCAGCGGCCAAGGCCCACAACGGACCAGCCGGACCCGACGGCCCACTCGAAACGATCGAACCGGTCGAGCAGGTAGAGCCGGCGCCAGACCAGCCGTACAAGAGCAGGGAACGGGGAACGGGGAGCGGGAAGCCGGAAACAGCAGGGCAGAAGCAACACGCACACCCCGGCCGACGAACAAAAACGGGCGACGAACAAAAAGAAGCGGTCGGCATCGTGATCACGATGCCGACCGCTTCATCTGTGCGCGAGGGGGGAGTTGAACCCCCACGCCCTTTCGGGCACTGGAACCTGAATCCAGCGCGTCTGCCTATTCCGCCACCCGCGCATTGGGTGTGCTCCGGGCTCCCTCACCTTTCGGTGTGATCGCCTGGCGACATCTGAAGATTAGCACGTCGCAGGCCGTGGATTCACATCCGTTGTTTCGGCTGGGCTCGCGCAGAACAAGGTGAAGGGGGAGAGGGGGCCACAGTGACGGAGGAGTATCGGAGGAGGAAGCGGACGGACCGTCCCAGGACCTCCCGGAACCACCCCGGAATCACCCCGGAACCCGCCCAGGACCCACCTCCGGACCCGCCCGAACCCACCCGAAGGCCGCCCGGGTACCCCCCGGGACCGCCCGGAGACTTCCGCGGCGGCCGTCCCGGACACCGCCCGGAGGGCCCTCTCGCCGTCCGCCCACAGCCGGGTGCGGGACACTGTCCACAGGCCACCTCTACGATCCCTGGGGAAAGCCTGTGAGAGGTGACACTCGTCCACAGGACGGGGAAGGGGAACCAGCCGATTTCCCGACGCGTGGATACGATCAGTAAGCAGTACCAGGACGACAACGACGGAGGAGGTGCCCCATGGGAGTCATGAAGCGTTTCGAGCAGCGTCTCGAAGGTCTGGTCAACGGCACCTTCGCCAAGGTCTTCAAGTCCGAGGTCCAGCCGGTGGAGATCGCGGGCGCGCTCCAGCGCGAGTGCGACAACAACGCGCAGATCTGGAACCGCGAGCGGACCGTCGTCCCCAACGACTTCATCGTGGAACTGAGCGCGCCGGACTACGAGCGCCTCAGCCCCTACTCGGGCCAGCTCGGCGACGAGCTCGCGGGCCTGGTCAGGGACTACGCGAAGCAGCAGCGGTACACCTTCATGGGGCCGATCAAGGTCAATCTGGAGAAGGCCGAGGACCTCGACACCGGCCTGTACCGCGTCCGCAGCCGCACGCTGGCGTCGAGCACATCCCAGCAGCAGCCTCCCGCGGGCGGACAGCCCTCCCACCAGCCCCACCAGCAGCAGGGCCCGGCGCAGGGCCGCGGCGGCTACGGGTACCCCCCGGCCGCCGCCCCGCCGATGCCCGCGTCCCCGCCCCCCGGCGCCCCCGGCCACCGGCCGTCGGCAGGGCCCCCCGGCCCCGCCGCGCAAGGCGGCGCGGGCGCCCAGACGCGCCGCTGGATCGAGATCAACGGCACCCGCCACCAGATCTCCCGCTCGACCCTGGTCCTCGGCCGCAGCACCGACGCGGACGTGAGGATCGACGATCCCGGCGTCTCCCGCCGGCACTGCGAGATCCGGACCGGAACGCCCTCGACGATCCAGGATCTGGGATCCACCAACGGCATCGTGGTGGACGGGCAGCACACCACCCGCGCTACGCTCCGCGACGGCTCGCGGATCGTCGTGGGCAGCACCACCATCGTTTACCGGCAAGCCGAAGGGTGAAGCGGGGGCAATGTCAGAGCTGACCCTGACGGTCATGCGGTTGGGTTTCCTGGCCGTTCTGTGGCTGTTCGTCATCGTGGCCGTACAGGTCATCCGCAGCGACCTCTTCGGTACGCGGGTCACCCAGCGCGGTTCGCGGCGCCAGGAGGCGCGGCCGCAGCAGCAGGCACGGCAGGCCGCCGCGCCACCGCAGCAGCGCGGCCAGCAGAGCACGGGCGGCGGGCGGCAGCGCCGCGGCGCCCCGACCAAGCTGGTCGTGTCCGAGGGCACCCTCACCGGTACGACCGTCGCCCTCCAGGGCCAGACGATCACGCTGGGCCGGGCGCACGACTCGACGATCGTCCTCGACGACGACTACGCCTCCAGCAGGCACGCCAGGATCTACCCGGACCGGGACGGCCAGTGGATCGTGGAGGACCTCGGGTCCACCAACGGCACGTATCTCGACCGGAGCCGTCTCACCACCGCGACCCCGATTCCGCTGGGCGCGCCGATCCGCATCGGCAAGACCGTCATCGAGCTGCGGAAGTAGTGCTACACCATGAATAGGCGGCAGCCGAGCGAGCGAGTCGGGACGGGCCCCTCCGGAGGCCGTTCCGCGCTCCTGACCGGAGCGACCGAAACGCCCGGGACTACCGGAGCGACTGGAGCGACCGGCGTGACCGGATCGACCGGAGGGTGGGCAGTGTGGGTCGAGACCGGCTGTACCCCGATGCAGCTTCCACAGGGCAGGTGCGCATGAGTCTGTCCCTGCGATTCGCCGCGGGCTCGCACAAGGGCATGATCCGCGAGGGGAACGAGGACTCGGGCTACGCCGGGCCCCGGCTCCTCGCCATCGCCGACGGCATGGGCGGCCAGGCCGCCGGTGAGGTCGCCTCCTCCGAGGTGATCTCCACGCTCGTCACCCTCGACGACGACGTCCCGGGCTCCGACATCCTCACCTCGCTGGGCACGGCGGTGCAGCGCGCCAACGACCAGCTCCGGATGATGGTCGAGGAGGACCCGCAGCTGGAGGGCATGGGCACCACGCTCACCGCCCTGCTGTGGACCGGCCAGCGGCTCGGTCTGGTGCACGTCGGCGACTCGCGCGCGTATCTGCTCCGCGACGGTCTGCTGACCCAGATCACCCAGGACCACACCTGGGTGCAGCGGCTGGTCGACGAGGGCCGGATCACCGAGGAGGAGGCGACGACCCACCCGCAGCGTTCGCTCCTCATGCGGGCGCTCGGCAGCGGCGACCACGTCGAGCCCGATCTGTCGATCCGTGAGGTCAGGGCAGGCGACCGCTATCTGATCTGCTCGGACGGTCTGTCGGGCGTCGTCTCGCACCAGACCCTCGAAGACACCCTCGCCAGCTACCAGGGTCCGCAGGAGACCGTGCAGGAGCTGATCCAGCTCGCGCTGCGCGGCGGCGGCCCCGACAACATCACGGTGATCGTCGCGGACGTCCTGGACGTCGACGGCGGCGACACCCTCGCCGGTCACCTCAGCGACACCCCAGTCATCGTGGGCGCGGTCGCCGAGAACCAGGCACAGCTGAACGACGGCGGGGCGATGCAGACCCCGGCGGGCCGCGCCTCCGGGCTGGGCCGCCGTGCCCCGCACCAGCAGCCGCCCGCCGGCGGTTTCGGCCCGCCCGGCAGCGGCGACGGCCACGGCTACGGCGGGATGCCCCCGCAGGGCTCCTTCGAGTCGTACGCGGACGACGACTTCGTGAAGCCGCGGACCGGCCGCAAGTGGCTGCTGCGCTCCTTCTTCCTGGTCCTGGTGCTGGCGCTCGTCGGAGGCGGTCTCTACGGCGGCTGGCGCTGGACGCAGACCCAGTACTTCGTCGGGTCCAAGGACCAGCACGTGGCGCTCTACCAGGGCATCAGCCAGGACCTGGCGTGGGTCTCGCTGTCGAAGGTCGAGAAGGACCACCCCGAGATCGAACTCAAGTACCTCCCCGCCTACCAGCGGAAGCAGGTCGAGGACACGATCACCGGCGGCAGCCTCGGCAAGGCCGAGACGAAGATCTCCGAGCTGGCCCTCCAGGCCTCGGCCTGCAAGAAGACCGAGCAGCGCCGGGACGCCGCCGAGAAGGCCGCCGACCGGGCCGCCCCCACGCCGAAGCCGGACGCCACCGGCACCCCCGAATCCAAGCCCACCACAGCCGCTCCGTCGCCGGGTCCCTCGCTCACCGCTGAGGAGCAGAAGCTGGCCTCGAACTGCGGCAAGCAGTAAGCACCCGTAGGGGGCCTTTCACCACCATGAGCGTTGTCACCAACACGACCACGATCGGCGCGATCGAGGCACCGAGCCGCCGCAACACCGAGCTGGCACTGCTCGCGTTCGCCGTCGTCATCCCGGTGTTCGCGTACCTCAACGTGGGCCTGGCGATCGACGGCAAGGTCCCGGCAGGAATGCTCGGGTACGGGCTCGGCCTGGCCCTGCTCGCCGGTGTCGCGCACCTGGTGGTGCGGAAGTGGGCGCCGTACGCGGACCCGCTGCTGCTGCCGCTGGCGACCCTGCTCAACGGCATGGGCCTGGTGCTGATCTGGCGCCTCGACCAGTCGCCGCGGCTGATCGCCACCTCCATGCGCCGGTACGGCACGTTCAGCCCGGACGCCCCGAGTCAGATGATGTACTCGGCGATCGGCATCGCCATGTTCGTGGGCGTGCTGCTGCTCCTGAAGGACCACCGCGTCCTCCAGCGCTACACGTACATCTCGATGGCGGTCTCGCTCGTCCTGCTGCTGCTGCCGCTCGTACCCGGTCTCGGCGCGGACGTCTTCGGCGCCAAGATCTGGATCCGCGTGGGCGGCTTCTCCATCCAGCCCGGTGAGTTCGCCAAGCTGGTCCTCGCGGTGTTCTTCTCCGGCTACCTGATGGTGAAGCGGGACGCGCTGGCCCTGGCCAGCCGCCGCTTCATGGGGCTCTACCTGCCGCGCGGCCGTGACCTCGGCCCGATCCTGACGATCTGGGCGGTCAGCCTCCTCATCCTGGTCTTCGAGAACGACCTCGGCACCTCGCTGCTGTTCTTCGGCATGTTCGTGATCATGCTGTACGTGGCGACGGAGCGGACCAGCTGGATCGTCATGGGTCTGCTGATGGCGGCGGGCGGAGCGGTCCTCGTCAGCTCGTTCGCCAGCCACGTCCAGTCCCGCGTGGCCGCCTGGCTCGACCCCTTCGGCTGTCTGGAGACGGCCACCGACCAGAACATGCTGAACGCCTGCGACCAGATGACGCAGGTCCTGATGTCCTTCGGCTCCGGCGGCATCCTCGGGACCGGTCTCGGCCAGGGCAACTCCGACCTCATCAGCTTCGCCGCGAACTCCGACTTCATCTTCGCCACCGTCGGCGAGGAACTCGGACTCACCGGTGTGATGGTCTTCCTGCTCCTCTACGGGCTGATCATCGAGCGCGGTGTCCGCACCGCCCTCGCCGCCCGCGACCCCTTCGGCAAGCTGCTCGCGATGGGCCTCTCCGGCGCCTTCGCGCTCCAGATCTTCGTCGTCGCCGGCGGTGTGATGGGCCTCATCCCGCTCACCGGCATGACGATGCCGTTCCTCGCGTACGGCGGCTCCTCCGTGATCGCCAACTGGGCCCTGATCGGCATCCTGATCCGGATCAGCGACACCGCACGGCGCCCCGCGCCCGCGCCCGCCCCGTCCCCCGACGCCGAGATGACCCAGGTGGTCCGTCCGTGAACAAACCGCTGCGCCGGGTCGCGATCTTCTGCGGCCTGCTGGTCCTCGCCCTGCTCCTGCGCGACAACTGGCTCCAGTTCGTCCGCGCCGACGAGCTGAACGCGCATCCCAAGAACACCCGGGTCCGGATCGAGCGTTACGCGAACGAGCGCGGCAACATCATCGTCGACGGCAAACCGATCACCGGCTCCGTGGATTCCAAAGACCCGTACTACAGGTTCAAGCGCACCTACACCGACGGCCCCATGTGGGCCCCGGTGACCGGCTTCGCCTCGCAGGCGTACGACGCCAACCAGATCGAGAAGATCGAGGACGGCATCCTCACCGGCAACGACGACCGGCTCTTCTTCGACCGCACCCTCGCCATGTTCACCGGCGAGAAGAAGAAGGGCGGCGACGTCGTCACCACCCTCAACGGTGCCGCGCAGAAGGCCGCCTTCGAGGGGCTCGGCAAGAAGACCGGCGCCGTCGTCGCCATCGACCCGAAGACCGGCAAGATCCTCGCGATGGCGTCCACCCCCTCGTACGACCCCTCCGCCTTCGCCGGCTACTCCGGCAAGGACGAGAACGCCTGGGTGGCGCTGGAGAAGGACAAGAACAAGCCGAAGCTGAACCGCGCGATCCGCGAGATCTACCCGCCCGGTTCCGTCTTCAAGGTCGTCACCGCCGCCGCCGCCCTGGAGAACGGCAAGGTCACCGACATCAACGCGGCGACCGACACCCCCGAGGGCTGGAAGATCCCCCTCTCCAACAGGGAGATGGTCAACCACTCCGGCGGCTGCGCCGACGCCAGCCTCAACCGTGCCCTCGAAGTCTCCTGCAACTCGGTCTTCGCGAAGCTCGGCGACGACGTCGGCCGCGACAAGATGGTCGAGATGGCCGAGAAGTTCGGCTTCAACGCCGAGCAGTTCACCCCGGTCCGCTCCTCCTCCTCGGTCTACGACAAGAAGGCCGACCGCGGTGGGAACGCGCTCTCGTCGATCGGCCAGTTCAACACCGCGACCACCCCGCTCCAGATGGCGATGGTCACGGCGGCCATCGCCAACGACGGCAAGCTGATGCAGCCGTACATGATCGACCAGCTGCGCGCCCCGAACCTCGACGTCATCAAGCAGACCGAGCCGAAGGAGATGAGCCGCCCGGTCTCGCCGCAGAACGCCCAGCTCCTCCAGCAGATGATGGAGAACGTCGTCACCAAGGGCACCGGCGGCAAAGCCGACCTGAAGATGGACGGCGTGAAGGTCGGCGGCAAGACGGGTACGGCCCAGCACGGCGAGAAGAACGCGAAGCGCCCGTACGCGTGGTTCATCTCGTACGCGAAGACCGCCGAGGGCTCCCCCGTCGCGGTCGCCGTCATCGTCGAGGACTCCCAGGGCACCAGCCGCGAGGACATCAGCGGTGGCGGTCTGGCCGCCCCGATCGCGAAGGCCGTCATGAAGGCGGTCCTGAAGACCCGGGGCTGATCGCGCCCATGTACCGGTCGGGTATCAGGTACCGGTCCCCGGCGGAAGGTCCGCCCGGGGCCGGTAGCGTATGCGCGAACAGCACACACCGCCGGACCACCCCAGGGTGCGGTCGGGACAGACGGAGAGGGCTGGATTAGCTATGGAAGAGCCGCGTCGCCTCGGCGGCCGGTACGAGCTGGGCTCGGTGCTCGGCCGCGGTGGCATGGCCGAGGTGTACCTCGGTCAGGACACCCGGCTCGGCCGCACCGTCGCCGTGAAGACGCTGCGGGCCGACCTGGCCCGCGACCCGTCCTTCCAGGCCCGGTTCCGCCGTGAGGCACAGTCCGCCGCCTCGCTGAACCATCCGGCGATCGTCGCGGTCTACGACACCGGCGAGGACTACGTCGACGGGGTCTCCATCCCGTACATCGTGATGGAGTACGTCGACGGGTCGACCCTGCGCGAGCTGCTGCACTCCGGGCGGAAGCTGCTGCCCGAGCGCACCCTCGAAATGACGGTCGGCATCCTCCAGGCGCTGGAGTACTCGCACCGCGCGGGCATCGTGCACCGTGACATCAAGCCGGCGAACGTCATGCTGACGCGCACCGGCCAGGTCAAGGTCATGGACTTCGGCATCGCGCGCGCCATGGGCGACGCGGGCATGACGATGACGCAGACCGCCGCGGTGATCGGCACCGCCCAGTACCTCTCCCCCGAGCAGGCCAAGGGCGAGCAGGTCGACGCCCGGTCCGACCTCTACTCCGCGGGCTGTCTGCTCTACGAGCTGCTCAGCGTCCGGCCCCCGTTCATCGGCGACTCCCCGGTCGCGGTCGCGTACCAGCACGTCCGCGAGGAGCCGCAGCCGCCGAGCAACTTCGACCCCGAGATCACGCCCGAGATGGACGCCATCGTCCTCAAGGCACTGGTCAAGGACCCCGACTACCGCTACCAGTCCGCCGACGAGATGCGCGCGGACATCGAGGCGTGCCTCGACGGGCAGCCGGTCGCGGCGGCCGCCGCGATGGGCATGGGAATGGGCATGGCGGGCACGCCCCCGTACGGCGGGGGCTACGGCGGATACCCGCCGGAGGACCAGCCGACGACGGCACTGCGCCAGGCCGACCCGGCGGGCCAGACGTCGATGATGCCCCCGATCGGCCCGGACGACGGCGGTTACGGCGGTCATGGTGGCTACGGCGGTTACGACGACCGGCCGGACCGGCGCCGGGGCGGCCCGAAGAAGTCGAACACGTCGACGATCTTCCTGGCGCTCGCGGGTGTCCTGGTACTGGTCGGCGCGATCTTCATCGGCGTCTCCCTGTTCGACAAGAACGACCGCCCCCAGCAGCTCACCGTGCCGCAGCTGGTCGGCCAGACCATGGCCCAGGCGAAGAGCGCCGAGCCCAACGCCAGGGTGAAGGTCGTCGAGGCCGGCACCGAGCGCTGCGACCAGCCCAAGGGCGCCATCTGCCGGCAGAACCCGGCCGCGGACGGCACCGCGAAGATGGACGTCGACGGCACGATCCAGGTGTACGTCTCCGAGGGCGCGCCCCTCCTGGAGGTCCCGGACGTCGTCGAGCAGTCGCAGGCGCGGGCCGAGGAGTCGCTGAAGGCCAAGGGCTTCAAGGTGAAGGTCGAGCAGGAGGAGTCCGACGAGGAGCCCGGCTCGGTCCTGCGCCAGAACCCCGACGGCGGCACCAAGGCGGAGAAGAACTCCGAGGTGACGATCACCGTCTCGAAGCAGAAGCAGAAGACGGTCCCGCTGGTGGTCGGCAACCCGCTGTCGCAGGCGGAGCAGCAGCTCAAGGGGCTGGGCTTCACCGTGGTCACGGAGTACGTCGACAGCGAGAAGCCCAAGGACGAGGTCCTGAGCCAGTCCCCGGAGGGGAACACGCCGGCAGCCCAGAACTCCGAGGTCAAGCTCCGGGTCTCGAAGGGGCCGCAGCAGACGCAGGTCCAGATCCCCGGTGACATCGGCGGCAAGAAGTTCAAGGACGTCAAGCAGCAGCTGGAGGACCTGGGTCTGGTCGTCCAGCAGCAGGGGTCGACCGACGAGAACGCCATGGTGATCAACTCGATGCCGGGTGCGGGCCAGATGGCCAACACCGGTGACACGGTGACCGTGTTCACCCTCGGCGGGAACGGGAACGGGAACGGCGGCGACAGCGGCAACGGGGACAACCCCGGTGACGGCGGCTGGTTCGGCTGACGCCCGTGAGGGTGACGGCGTGAGGTGAGGGAGGGTCCCGGTGTCCGTCAGGACGCCGGGACCCTACCCTCATGTCCTGCCCCGGTCCGGGCGGCCCCGCCCGGCCACCGAGCCGCCGGGCCGCCCGGAAGCAGATCGCCGGGGAGCGAGCCGCCGGGGACCGGATCGGCGGGTGACCGGATCATCAGGTCAGCGGAGTTCGGCCGGAGGGGTGCGGTCGCGGTCGACCTTCTCCGTGCGCTCCAGCTCGCCCCAGACGATGTACCGGTAGTCGGAGGTGTACATCGGGGTGCAGGTGGTGAGGGTGATGTACCGGCCGGGCTTGGTCTTCCCGGACTCGCGGGGCACCGGCTGGAGGACGTCCACGTTGTACTTCGTGGTCTCCGGCAGGGTCTTGTAGACCTTGTAGACGAACCAGGTGTCCCTGGTCTCGAAGACGATCGGGTCGCCGTCCTTCAACTTGTGGATGTTGTGGAACTTGGCGCCGTGTCCGTCGCGGTGGGCGGCGAGCGTGAAGTTGCCGCGCTTGTCCTGCGGGAGCGCGGACTTGACGGGGTCGGTGTAGTACCCGGCGACGCCGTGGTTGAGGACGTCGCTGCCGGTGCCTCGTTTGACCAGGACCTCACCGTTCTTCATGGCGGGCACGTGGAGGAAGCCGATGCCGTCCTTGGTGTCGAGCGCCCCGGGTCCGTCGGCCCAGCTGTCGCGGACCTGGGCGCCGTCCTGGTCGGCGGCGCGGTCGGCGAGGACGTTGGTCCACCACAGGGAGTAGACGACGAAGAGGCCGAGCACCACGCCCGCCGTGATGAGGAGTTCGCCGAAGACGCTGATGATCCCGGCGATCCGGTTGCGCGCGCGTGCCACTAGGTCGTCCCGTCGTCCCGTACGGAGGAGATGTGCGGTCTCAGCCTACGAGCGCCGGGGGCTTGCCCTTGCTCCTCGGGCGCTCCTCGACCAGCTTGCCCCACACGATCATGCGGTACGTGCTGGTGAACTCGGGGGTGCAGGTGGTCAGCGTGATGTACCGGCCGGGCCCGGTGAAGCCCGAGGCCTTCGGCACGGGGTCGATGACGGCGACGTTCGAGGGCGAGGTCTGCGGGAGGATGCTCGCCATCTCGTAGGTGTAGTACGTGTTCCGGGTCTCGACGACGATGGGGTCGCCGGGCTTCAGCCGGTTGATGTACCGGAAGGGTTCGCCGTGGGTGTTGCGGTGGCCCGCGACGGCGAAGTTGCCCTGCTTGTCGGAGGGCATGGCGGTCTTGAGGCCGCCCTCGGCGTAGTGGCCGACCATGCCCTTGTCGAGGACCTTGGCCTTGTCGATGCCCTCGGCGACGGGGACGACGACGTCCAGCTTGGGGATGTACATGATGGCGAAGCCCTGGCCGGGTTCGAAGGCGTCCGGTTCGGCGGCCCCTTCGCCGCCCCTGGACCAGGTGTCCTCGATCTGCTCCTTGGCCCGGTCGGTCTCCTGCCCGGCGAGGACGTTGGTCCACCACAGCTGGTAGGTGACGAAGAGCAGCATGACGACGCCGAAGGTGATGAACAGTTCGCCGACGACCCGGCTGGCGACGACGCCGACGCTCTCCTTGGCGGCGCGGGCGGCGCGGCGGGCCTCGACCCGGGAGAGGGGACGCCCGGGGGCGGCGGCCGGAGCCCCGGCCGGGGGGCGGTTCTCGGGGGGTCCGGTCCTGCGGTTCCTGGAGCGGCCTCCCTTGGCGGCCCGGCGCCGCTCGGCGCGACCGGGCCCGGGAAGGGGCTCCACGGCCCGCAGGGGCGCCGTGGCGTCGAGCGGGACCCGGGAGGGCTCGGGCACCTCGGGCGCCTCGTACGGGGGCGCGTAGGGCTGCTCGTAGGGGTTCCCGTAGGGAGCCTCGGGTGCGGGGGCTTCGCCGTAGCCCCGCGCGGGCACTTCGCCGTAGCCCCGGGGGGGCGGCTGCGGGGGTGCTTCTCCGTACCCCTGCGGGGGTGTGTGGCCGTGGTCCGGTGCGGGGTGCTGCCCGTAGCCGGGCGCGGGTGACCCGTAGGGGTCCGGGGGTATCGGCTCGGGGCCGGGCTCGTTCGTCGCCCGGAACCACGGAGAGCCCGTCGTCACGCGACGGCCTTGCCCACCACCGGCGCGAGCCCCGCCGACCGCTCGACCGCCCCCGTGTCGCCGCACTGTTCCAGCCAGTTGGCCAGCATCAGGTGTCCGTGCTCGGTGAGGACGGACTCCGGGTGGAACTGGACCCCTTCGACGGCCAGTTCGCGGTGGCGGAGGCCCATGATGATGCCGTCCTCGGTCCGCGCGGTGACTTCGAGCTCGGCGGGGAGGGCGGTCGGTTCGGCGGCCAGCGAGTGGTAGCGGGTCGCGGTGAACGGCGACGGCAGTCCGGTGAAGACGCCCCGGCCCTCGTGGACGACGGGGGAGGTCTTGCCGTGCAGCAGCTCGGGGGCCCGGTCGACGACCCCGCCGTACGCGACGGCCATCGACTGCATCCCGAGGCAGACGCCGAAGACGGGCACCCCGGTGTCCGCGCAGTGCCGGACCATGTCGACGCAGATGCCGGCCTGTTCGGGCGCGCCGGGTCCCGGCGAGAGCAGGACGCCGTCGAAGCCGTCCTGGGCGTGGCTCAGCGCGACCTCGTCGTTGCGCAGGACCTCGCACTCGGCGCCGAGCTGGTACAGGTACTGGACGAGGTTGAAGACGAAGCTGTCGTAGTTGTCGACGACGAGAATGCGCGCGTTCACTGGCCGTCCACCGTCACATCGTTGAACGGAAGCAGCGGCTCCGCCCAGGGGAACACGTACTGGAAGAGGGCGTAGACGATCGCGAGGACCAGCACGACCGAGAGCAGCGCCCGCACCCACGCGTTGCCCGGCAGATGCCGCCAGATCCAGCCGTACATGACGTCGACCGCCCCTTCCGTTCGTTACGGGCACCAGAGTACGGGGCGAGGGGGCCGCGGGGGGTCAGCTCTCCAAAGCCCTCGGAAGACCGTCGGCGACCGGGCGGGTGGCGTCGAGGTGGGCCCAGACGACGAGCCGGTGGCTGCTGCCCCACTCGGGGTCGCAGGTGGTGAGGGTGAGGTAGCGGCCGGGTCCCCCGTACCCCGATCTCCGGGGCACCGGGTCGACGACCCCGACATCGGTGGGGACGGTCCGGTAGGGGCCCCGGTCGATCCGGTACGTGAACCAGGTCGTCCCGTCGGTGAGGACCACCGCGTCGCCGGGACGCAGCCGGGGGAAGTCCTTGAACGGGTCCCCGTGGGTGCGCCGGTGTCCGGCGACGGAGAAGTTGCCGGTGGCGCCGAGGCGGGCGGTGGCCGCGTAGTGGCCGAGGCCCTTGCGCAGGACGGCCGGGCCGGTGCCTTCGAGGACGGGCCACTTCCAGTCCTTGCCGAGCCGGGGGACGTACATGACGGCGAGGCCCTCGCCGGGGGCGTAGGGGGGTGGCCGCACGGCGGGGGACGGTCCTCCGGGGGCGGCGGGAGCGGTCGCGGGGGCGGCGGCCCACTGGCGCTGGAGGGTGTCGATCTGCTCGCCGCCCGCGCCCCGGGCCTGGACCCCGGTCCAGTACAGGACGTACACGACGAAGAGGACGATCAGGGTGCCGACGGTGAGGCACAGCTCGCTGAAGGTCCGTACGACGAGCCGCACGCGCCCTCCCGCTCTTCCCGCCCGCGCCGTGCGGGGCCGTGCCGGGCCGGGGGCGGGGCGTGGGTCAGCTCACCGGCTTGGCCTGGTGGAGGTCCACTGTGCCCGAGTAGCCGGGCAGAGTCATCGCCTTGTGCCCGTCGACTTTCCAGCCGAGCCCGTAGGCCTTCACGTACAGCTGGTACTTCTTGATCGCTTCGGACTCGGCGAGCGCCTCGCTCAGCCTCCCCCGGTCCCCGACGGCGGTGATTCTGTACGGGGGCGAGTAGACGCGGCCCTGGAGGATCAGGGTGTTGCCGACGCAGCGGACGGCGCTGGTGGAGATGAGCCGCTGGTCCATGACCCGGATGCCCTGGGCGCCGCCCTGCCACAGGGCGTTGACGACGGCCTGGAGGTCCTGCTGGTGGATGACGAGGTCGTTGGCCTGCGGTTCGGGGTAGCCGGGGGCCGCCTGGGCGTTCGGCGGGGCGTCGTCGAGGGTGACGGTGAGGCCGGGGCCGGAGATCTCGGTGGTGCCGGCGTTCGTCTCCAGGGCGGCGAGCCTCTCGTCCTCGGCGCGGGTGGAGCCGTCGTCGCGGGCGGCGAGGGAGTCGACCTGGGCGCGCAGGGCGGCGGCGGTCTCGTCGAGGCCCTCGTTCTTGTGGCTGCGTTCCTCGATCAGGTCGGAGAGGCGCAGCAGCGAGGCGTCGGTGCGGATGTTGGTGCCCTTGGCGGTGTTGAAGCTGGTGACGAAGATGAGTCCGGCGAGGGCGAAAACGGCGAGGGTGAGGGCCCGGACGGGCCGCCATCGGGCGGTGCGGCCGGGTCCTTCGGGAGTACCGATGGAATTGCTCAACGTACCCTGATCCCCTTCGGCGCCGCGGAACCACTACGCTAACGGACGCCTGGGGGACGCAGACGTCCTCCTTCGTCACATCCCGGCGCCAGCCACAGTTCCCTGCGCGGTCACGCAGCGCATCGACAGGAGAGTCCCTCGTGCCGAAGTCACGGATCCGCAAGAAGGCCGACTTCACGCCCCCGCCCGCGAAGCAGGCGACCAACATCAAGCTGACCAATCGCAGCTGGGTGGCGCCGGTGATGCTGGCGCTGTTCGCGATCGGTCTGGTGTGGATCGTGGTCTTCTACGTAACCGACGGTTCGATGCCGATCGAGTCGATCCGGAACTGGAACATCGTGGTGGGCTTCGGCTTCATCGCGGCCGGGTTCGGCGTCTCCACCCAGTGGAAGTAGCGGGCCCGCCCGTACGCCGCCGCACCCCCGCACGGCACCGGTCCGTCGGAACGGTCCGCGCGGGGGACGACGGACGGACCGCTCCGACGGTCGCTCGTCAAGTTCTCCCCTGAGCTTATCCACAGCGTTGTGCACAGCACTGGATAACTTCAGAAGATCTGTGGATAACTCGCGCCAAGTTGACGCCGGTATGACCGGAATCACTCTCGCTCGAACGAGTGACGCCCCTCGCCTCCCTGGAAAAAGCCCAGGTCAGAGGCGAGGGGCGCGGCATTTTCCTCCACGGCGGGGATAACCCGCCACGCACTGTGGATAACTCTGGGGAAAGCTCACTGAAAAGCTCATCCAGAGCCCCCAGCACTCAGGTGAGCGCCGCCGAGCGGGCCAGCACGATCCCCAGGTCGATCAGCAGGACCAGGCCACAGGCCCCGTACTGCACGAGGTCACGGCGGGCCCGGGGCGCGTGCACGAGGGCGTACGTCACCAGGAGGCCCGCGACCAGGCCACCGACGTGCGCCTCCCAGGAGATCCCCGGTCGGGTGAATGTCACGAGGAGCGAGAGCGCCACGAAGAGGATCACCGGACGCATGTCGTGCCGACGCCTGCGGGCCAGCACCACCCAGGCGCCGATGAGCCCGTAGACGACCCCGGAGGCACCGAGCGACGGCTGGTTGGGCGCGGCGACGAGATAGGCGAGCGCCGAGCCGGAGAGCCCGGAGAGCAGACACAGCGCGGTGTACCGGATCCGGCCCAGTTCGGGCTCGACGATCCCGCCGATCACCCACAGGCCCATCACGTTGAAGAGGATGTGCCAGACCTCCTGGTGGAGGAAGGCCGAGGTGAGCAGCCGGTACCACTCGCCGTCCGCGACCCCGACGACCTCGCCGAGGAACGGGTTGTACGCGTGCCCGATGAGCACCAGCTGGTCCACCAGCCGCTCGCCGAAGACGAGCACCGCGAGGTAGACGGCGAGGTTGATCCCGATGAGGATCTTGGTGACGAACCGTCCGTCGCCCTCGATCCGGCCGCCCGCCAGCGTCCTCGGGCGGTTGGCGTCGGCGGAGTGGCCGGTGCCCGAGCCGCCGCGCACACAGTCGGGGCACTGGAAGCCGACGGCGGCGGAGATCATGCACGCGGTGCAGATCGGCTTGTCGCAGCGGGTGCAGCGGATACCGGTCTCGGCCTCCGGGTGGCGGTAGCAGCGCGCCGGACCGGCCTGCGGGTCCGTGGAGGGCCGCGGATCCATACGGGGTTCCCGTCCCTTCCGGCTCAGCGCTTCTCGATCACCACGGTGTCGACGACCACGTCCTGGAGCGGCCGCTCGGTGTGCGGGTCGGTCGGCAGGGCCACGACGGCGTCGACCACCTTGCGGCTCTCCTTGTCGACGACCTCGCCGAAGATGGTGTGCTTGCGGTTCAGCCAGGTCGCGGGGGCGACGGTGACGAAGAACTGCGAGCCGTTGGTGCCCGGTCCCGCGTTGGCCATGGCCAGCAGATAGGGCCGGTCGAAGAACAGCTCCGGGTGGAACTCGTCGGCGAAGGAGTACCCCGGGTCGCCGGTGCCGTCGCCGAGCGGGTCGCCGCCCTGGATCATGAACCCCTCGATGACCCGGTGGAAGACCGTGCCGTCGTACAGCGGGTCGGAGGAGACCTTGCCGGTCGCCGGGTGGGTCCACTCGCGCTCGCCGGAGGCGAGTTCGACGAAGTTCCGGACCGTCTTCGGGGCGTGGAACGGCATCAGCCGGACCTCGATGTCGCCCTGGCTGGTCTTGATGATCGCGTACAGCTGCTCGGCCACGGTCGCCTTCCGTCCACGTCGTGTCGTGTCTGCCACGGTCGGGCCGTGTCATGTCACGCCTGTCTCTGGCGTGTCCGATCCTCGCATGACCCGGATGCCCGCCCCACATGCCGGACCTCGCTCCTGCGGGCATGATTTCGAAAAGGATGGAAAGGTGAAAAACCGACATCGCCAGCGGGCGACATCACCACCGAGGAGGAGGAATCCCGTGACCCGCATGGACAGTGTGCGCGCCGCCACAGGTTCGGCGAAGGAGAACGTTCTGCACGCCGCGGAAGTGGTGGCGCCGTACGCAGGCACGGCGAAGGACCAGGCGGCGCACTACGCGCACGAAGCGCGCGTGCTGCTCGCGCCGAAGGTCTCGAAGGCCGCGTGCGTGGCCCGGGAGCAGGCTCGTGCGCAGTACGACGCGTACGTCGCACCGCATGTACCGCCGCGGGTCGACGCGGCCGCACACCGTGCGGCGGTCAAGACCCGCCTGGCCGCGCGACAGGCGGCCGACTACACCGTTCCCCGCGTCGAGCACGCGGTCGCCGCGACCGGTCCCGTCCTGGAGGAGGCCGGGTCGCGTTCCACCGCCGCCTGGGCCGCGCTGCGCGGTCAGGTGACGCCGGGGGACATCCAGAAGATCGTTCGGAAGCACGAGCGCCGGGCCAGGGCCGGACGCCTCGCCAAGGGCCTGGTGGTCCTGGGGCTTCTGGTCGGCGGCGCGTTCGCCGCCTGGAAGTGCTGGGACAAGCAGGCCAACCCCGACTGGCTGGTCGAACCGCCCGCTCCCACCGAGGTGGACGAGGACACCGTCCCGTCGTCGGTGGACGGCAAGGTGGCTTCCCTCGACCCGGAGGCGGAGACCGAGGCGGATGCCGTCGCCGCGGCCGAAGAGGCCGGCGAACACGACGAGCGCCGCTGAGGCCGACGCGTCTCGCGGGGCTTGCGGATCTGGCAGGGCACAGGGGTCTGACGGAGCTTGTGGGTCTGGCTGGGCTGGTGGGACTGGCTTGGCTGGGAGGACTGGACTCTGGCCTGGTGGGCCTGGTGGGCCTGGTGGGCCTGGTGGGCCTGGTGGGCCTGGTGGGCCTGGTCGGCCTGGTCGGCCTGGTCGGGCTGGTCGGGCTGGTCGGGCTGGTCGGGCTGACTGACTTGTAGGTCCGGTCCGGCGCGGTCTGTGGGTCCGGTGGGACGTGGCAGGTCCGGCTCGGTCCGTGGAGCTTGTGGGGCTGGTCGTTCCTGTGGGTCTCGTAGGGCTGAGAAGCCTCGTGGGCCGGAGACTCCTGTCGGGCTCCCGGAGCCACAGGGCTCACGGGTGTCGCAGGTCTCCCGGGTCTCACCGGTCTCGCGGTACCGACGGGTCCTGTCGCCGGGCGGGGAAAACCTGCCTGGCCCACTGGTCCTGCGGTTCCACGGGTCCTACCGAGCTACGGGTCCTACGGGCTAGCGGTCCTACGGGCTACGGAGCCACAGGTCCTGCGGGCCCCCGTGGCCGTGAGGTTCGCGGAGCGACGTACCGAGGGACGCGGCCGGAGAGCCGTACCGGCTGCCGACGGACGTACCGGGTGACGTACCGGGGTGCGTGACGTATGAGAGACGAGCCGTACGCGGAGACTTGTCGTGCGTCGTGCGGAGCAGCCGTGCGGCCGGAAGGCGCGGAAGGACGCGCGCGATCGTCGTCACCGGCGCTACGCGGCGGCGAGCGCCAGCTCGGTCAGCGCGGCGGGCTCGTCGTTCACGGCCGGGGCGCCGGCCGACGAGCGGTGCCGCGCGGCGGGCGAGGACCCGTGGGCCTCGGCGGCGATGCGCTGCTTGAGCGTGGGCGGCAGGGAACGGTCCCCCGCGAGCGTCCACCGGTGCGTCCGCTGCGCCGGTACGGAGGCCTCCGCCCGCCCGCCCGGCGCGGTGGGCGCGGTGGCGACGCGGGCCGGGGCGGTGACCGGCTCCTCGGGCTGGTGGACGGCCTGCGGCTGGGCGGCCGCGGCGGTGCCCGCCAGGCCGACGGAGGAGAGCAGGGCGAAGAGGACGGAGAGGAAGGCGGTCCAGAACTGCTTGACCTTGGCGGTGGCCATGGCCCCTCACTTTCGTGATGTTCTCGGATGGTTCATTTCGGGTTGCGCGCTTTACGTACTTTTCCCATGATGTGGATGCGCTCCCGATGTGCACGGACCGTGGCCGCCGCCGCGCAGTTCTTCCGATGAACACCACCCGTCCGGACCAGCGGGCCGGAACCCGCGGGCCCCGGCGCGGTCAGTTCCGGGAGTTGCCGAACAGGATCCGGTAGGCGATCAGCAGCACCAGGGAGCCGCCGATGGCCGCGCCCCAGGTGGCGGGGTCGTAGAACTGGGTCTGTATCGGACGGTCCAGGAAGGTCGCGGAGAGCCAGCCGCCCAGGAAGGCCCCGGCGACGCCGATGAGGGTGGTGCCGATGAGGCCCCCCGGATCACGTCCGGGCAGGAGGAATTTGGCCACGGCTCCGGCCAGGAGTCCGAGAACGATCCAGCTGATGATGCCCATGGGTGAGCTGCCTTCCGGTGGTGCGGGAGTGGACGGGACCGGGTGCGCGTGAGCACCGGCCCCCGACGCCGACCTGCCCCCGGCCCGCCGCGCGAAACCCTCCGCCGCGCCCTCTCGTACGGGCGGGGAGCCGCCCTATTCTGAGGAGGACCGACGGGGGAAGGGGAGCGGATGAACTGGGTCTGGTTGGTTCTCATCCTGTTCTGGACGGGGGGCTTCGCATGGGCGGCGGACAACGTCCGCACCGCGCTGCGCCACCGCCACGAACGCAGGATGGAGGTCCTGGAGGCGGCGAAGCAGGAGCGTCTGGCGCTGGAGGCCACCCACCGCACGCCCGAACCGGTCTGCGGATGCACCCACCACCTGGCCAAACACGACAAGCAGGGCCGGTGCCATGAGCGGGTCGAGGTGCCGACCGCCTGGGACGAGCACCGCAGGCCGGTGCGGTACGAGGCCGGACCGTGCAACTGCCAGCAGTACATCGGCCCGCAGCCGCTGTCCCAGGTGTACGCGGAGGAACTGACGGACCGCGCCTGAACACCGGCCGGGGGGGGGGGGGGGGGGGGCGCCCCCCCCCCCCCCCCCCCCCCCCCCCCCCCCCGCCGCCGCCCGCCCCCCCCCCCCCCCCCCCCCCCCCCCACGACCGTGAGCACGACCGGCGGGAAGACCGAGAAGACCCCTCCGGCCTGTGGAGAACACCGGCCGGAGGGGTCTTGTCACGTGGAGCCCAGGGGAGTCGAACCCGAGATCGTTATCTTCCTGACCTGCCATTTCAAGGAAAACTAGGGCAACTGACCCTGTTTTCATCCTTCTGAAGCCCGCTCGGCCCGCCTCCACCCAGGATTCGTGCTGACACGTCAGCACCCCCACTCAAGCCGTTGCACAGGCAACTCGTGGAGTTCAGAGGCTTACTTATCGATTCACTGAGGTGACGGCGAACTTCGTGCCGGCAAGCAACTCGCCCGCCTGTGTCTCGGCCCACCCGGCGAGGAGCCTCGGCTCTGTTGCGAGCAGGGAAAGCAGATCAGCAATATCGTCAGGGCTCGGCGTAGTGGGAAGCGCGCAGTGGAGAACGGGTTCTCCCGTGGCACTGCTGTACTCGTCCTCCCCCTCCTCATCCGGGTTGTCAGGCTCCCAACGGCAGATCTCAACGCCCCATCCACCGCCGTCTCCCTCTTCTGGATCAGGAGCGCGGACAGTCAAGAAAAGGTGGTCCTCGTCGAACGGCTCAGCGAAGACCTCGGGGTACTCGACCGAGAAGATCCCGGAATCGGCCTCCACGGCCAAACTCCGCTCGAAGGCAGTGACCAGCAGCCGCAGGTTCGCCACGGCGGCCGCGCGCTGTTCATCGGTGAGACCTTCCTCCTGCCGGTCCATCTGCCTTCGTGACCTGTTGGTAAGCAGCAGGGAGCCGCCACCATAGGGCACGAAGGGCTGCTCGTGATCCCAGCTGCGACTGTTCTCTTCCGGTACGGACACTGCCTCCGTGTAGTCGGCGAGTGCGTCGCGTAGCTCGCGTGCTTCCGTCTCGAGTTCCTTCTCGACGGCGAGCCGGACCGGCTGCGGGACGGCGGCAAGAGCGTCGTCCAGATCAGTCAGGGCCTGATGGAGCTCCAGGCAGACCGACTCGTACCACAGGCTGTGCACGCCGGTGAGAAGATCGGCACGCGCTGCTCGATCAGTGAGCGCTGCCAAGTGGTTCACGGGATAGTTGGCTACCTGGCCTTCGCGTTGATCGAAGATGCTGACCGGAACGGTGGCGAGAGCCGAGATGCGGTTGAGCGCATCGACGACCGGAGCTGCGAGATCCGGGCTCTCAAGGCTTGTCACAGTCGACGACACGACATCGTCCCCGCTCCGATGCACGGCCAGGATCTGCGTCTTGCCACGGTTGGCATGCTGACAGTAGATGGTCACAGAGGCACCTTTCGGCTACCAGGACGCAAGCGCCCCGCAGCCAAAGACTTGAACGTGGAGGGAGGCGGTGGCGAGGGTTCGTTCCGACGCTCCGTGCCCCAGAGAGATCAGCGGTTGCTCAGGTCCCGTCCCGAGCTCCATGCCTGTCTTCACGCTAGCCAAAGTCCACAGACCTCGGCAACCTAAACCTCGATGATGCACTGCAACGCCGTTCCCCTCCAGAGGAGATGGCGCGGATGTGTCCGCTGAATGCCGGTGAGCCATGGGGCATTAGGCACGGCATCTTCCAGGTATGTAATCTGCGACGAGTGACATCCATCTGGTACGCGCCTCATACTGCGACGAGCCGGACCCGGTCACCGCAGAGCTTGGTCATGTCGTCGATGTCGGATGTCAGCATGACCACTGGACGCTGTTGCCGCAGGGCGGTCTCGGCAACGGCCGCGTCAATGGCGTACTTGTGACCGTGCAGGCCGGCCCCGATCAACAGGGCCGAGGCAGCCTTCGCCTCTTCATCCCCCACCGGGATCACACGTAGGCCGGACAGCAGCCAACTCAGCCGGGCTTTGTTCGTTCGGGCATGGACGGCCTCGATGATGGTGAGCGCGCAGATCACCACCTCCATGCCACGCGAGCGCGCCTCCGCGACGAGGGCCACCACAGTCTCGTCATCGGCAAGCAACCGGGACAGTCCCTCGCTGTCCAGGACGAGTGTCCCCTCGTGAGTCAGCTTGCGGCGGGCCATTGGTCTTCCTCGGCGAACACCTCGTCGAACACCTGCCGCGCCTGCTGCCGCGCCTGCTCGGAGACCTGCCCGTTGCGGCTCTCGTAGTCGGCCAGGTACTCGTCCAGCACCTGTCCCCTCAGCTCCCGCTCTACGGCCGCGGCAATGAAAGCTGAGAACTCCCGCTTACCCACCCGGGCCCGGATCGCCTCCGCGGTCCCCTCAGGCAGAGACAGGCTGACTCGAGTCGCCGGCCCTTCACCGATGCTGTACGTCACCTCAGACATGACTCCATTGTGTCAAACGAGTAGGAAACTGGAAAGCCGTTCGCCCTCAGGGGATCAATCGGGGGAGCGAGAGCCACTCCAAGCCTCGCAACCACAGGCCACCACGGGCCACGTCAGCATCACAGCGCTGACACGTCAGCACGTTAAATAGGGACAAAAAGACCCCCCCTGGTAGCGTTTCCGCAGGCCAGAGGGGTCTTTCCGGGGTGGAGCCTAGGGGAGTCGAACCCCTGACATCTGCCATGCAAAGACAGCGCTCTACCAACTGAGCTAAGGCCCCGGAACGGGAACAGCGTACCGGGTCCCCCCCCATGTCCGGCAAAAGGATAGGACTCCCGGTCCACGACCACGCTCCGTAAGATGCTGAGCGAGGTTCGCGGTGGCGAACCGCAGGGATGGGGAGTAAGTCATGGACGCAGCGCAGCAGGAAGCCACGGCCAGAGCCAGAGAGCTTCAGCGCAGTTGGTACGGGGAGCCGCTGGGGGCGCTCTTCCGTCGGCTGATCGACGACCTCGGGCTCAATCAGGCCAGGCTCGCGGCCGTCCTGGGGCTCTCCGCGCCCATGCTGTCCCAGCTGATGAGCGGCCAGCGGGCCAAGATCGGCAACCCGGCCGTCGTCCAGCGCGTCCAGGCCCTCCAGGAACTCGCCGTCCAGGTCGCCGACGGCAGTGTCAGCGCCGCCGAGGCCGCCGACCGGATGGACGAGGTCAAGAAGTCGCAGGGCGGTTCCGTCCTCACCGGCGCCACCCAGCCCACCAACGGCTCCGGCGCGCCGACCGTGCGCCGGGTGGTCCGCGAGATCCAGTCGCTGCTGCGCTCCGTAGCGGCGGCGGGCGACATCATCGACGCCGCCGACTCCCTCGCCCCGGCCCACCCGGAACTGGCGGAGTTCCTCCGGGTGTACGGCGCGGGCCGCACGGCGGACGCCGTCGCCCACTACGAGTCGCACCAGAACTAGGACGTCCGGCGGCACCACCGACGGACGGCGCGACGGGCAGCGGGCGCAGCCCGACGGGTGAGGTCTTCGTCGGCCGGTACGAGCCGGTCGACCCGGCCGGGCGGGGGTCGTGCAGGGCCGGCGGGGGTCGAGCAGGGGGCCGGGCGGGGCAGCGCGGGCGCCGTCCGGCGCGCCTGGGACCACCGGCGCCGCCGCTGCCTGGCGGTGGCGGCCAAGGTGCCGCTCCGGACCGACGCGCAGGCGCCGCTCCGCCTCGCCGTCCGCGAGCGGGCGCTGCGGATCGACCACCCGCCACCCGTACGTCCCCGTCCCGGCCGACTGGGCCGTCGACGACGAGGTCCTGTTCACCATGGACCTCGCCGCCGGTCGCTCCCTCGCGCCCGTCGTCCGCGCTCTCGGCCCGCCGCCGCCCGCACGACCACGGCGCACCATGTCGTGGGCACGCCCGGACATCTCGCGCCCGAGCAGCGCCTCGGTGCCGGACCCCGGCTTCACCGCGCCCGGGAACGGCGAGGCGCGGTCGAGATCCGCGACCAACTGGGCCCCCGCCGCCGGGTTTCCGCCAGGAGGGCCCCGAGAGCCCCGCAGCCGCCACGACAGCGCCTCCAGCCACTCCTGCCGCCCCACAGCCTCCGTGGGCCCCACAAACCCCTGTGAAGCCCCGCGCGCCCCATGACCGCCCGACCCGACCGCCCCGCTCAGCCCGGCGCGTACCCACCCGCTCAGCTCGGGCGCGCGCCCCGGCGTGCCGGCAGGGTCCACCGCCGAGGCCGAGCAGCAGGGCCGTACTCCTCCACGACCGCCCGGTTCAGCGTGACCGCCGGGTGGCACCAGCTCGCCGAGCGCATCCCGCCGGTGACATCGACACTTCACACAAGCAACGAAAATTCGCTTGGGCAAAGCAAAGCCCCGGCCCGCTCACGCGCGGCCGGGGCTTCACCCTCAGACGTTCTTCGACTCAGACACCGGAACCTGCGGGCACGGAGTCGGTCGCCTCCGTCCACAGGTCCTGCTCGGCGCGATCCGCCTGGATCTGGCGGTACACGAGGAGCCCGCCGATGGCGGCCAGTGCGACCAGGAGAAGCTTCTTCACCGCGCGACCTCGTCCTTCGTTGGCGTAGGGGACTTCTGACGCCCACTCTACACATCGACCGATACCGATCGGTGACCTGTGCGAGGTTCAAACCTCCGACCATGCCCGGACAAACAGATCGACCCGGACGGAGTACCGTCCGGGTCGATCGTCACTGTGGGGCTAACAGGATTTGAACCTGTGGCCTCATCCTTATCAGGGATGCGCTCTAACCAACTGAGCTATAGCCCCGCCGCGCTCTGCGGAGTATGTCCCGCGCGCTGACTCCTGAAGATTAGCGCACGTGGGGGCCAGTCCCAAAATCCGTTCCCGGGCCGGCCCCGCACGCCCTACTCGTCCTCGGCGAGCGTCAGCTCCACACCGCCCACGAAGCCCGCCGACAGGTTGTAGATGAACGCTCCCAGCGTCGCCAGGGCGGTCATCAGCACCACGTCGATCACCGCGATCACCGAGGTGAACATCAGCACCCTCGGCAGCGACAGGAACGACTGCAGGTCGAAGCCGTTGGACTCGTTCGAGCCCGTCGCCTCGCTGATCGTGCCGCCGACCGTGGAGAAGACGCCCATGGCGTCCATGACCATCCACAGCACGGCCGCCGCGACGACCGTGCAGATGCCCAGCGCGATGGAGAGCAGGAAGCTCACCTTCATCACCGACCACGGATCGGCCTTCGCCACCCGCAGCCGCGCCTTGCGCGTCCGGGGCGTCGTACGCGCCCCGGTACGCGGCCGGCGCACGGCACCGGTCCCCGCCTGCTGGCCGCCCGGCGCCGAAGCGCCGTACGCCTGCGGCGGATGGTAGGGCCCCGCCGGCTGCGCACCCGTGCGCTCACCGGGCAGCGGCCCGTTGTAGGTCTCGTACGGGGGCTGCTGCCCCCGAGTGTCCGTCACCGCAACCCCCTGGGAGTCCGTGGCGGAGCCACGGGCGCCGTTCGCTCCAGCACCAGCAGAAGCTCCGGCAGCCGCCGATCCGGCGCCCGTGGCTCCACTCACGCTCTCACTCCTCGTGCTCCCCTGCCGAGGGCTCCGTGCCCTCGACTGTCCCGGTCTCGACCACCACGGTCTCGACCACCGTGTCCTCGGACGCCTCCAGGGCCTCGTCGGACTCGTCCACCTCGTCGTCACCGCTCGCCTCGGCGTTGCGCGCGATGCCGACGACGGCGTCACGCTTGCCCAGGTTGATCAGCTGGACGCCCATGGTGTCACGGCCGGTCTCCCTGACTTCGCTGACTCGCGTACGGATCACACCACCGGACAGCGTGATGGCGAGGATCTCGTCCGTCTCCTCGACCACCAGCGCGCCCACGAGCGAACCCCGGTCCTCCACGATCTTGGCAGCCTTGATGCCGAGGCCGCCACGACCCTGGACGCGGTACTCGTCGACGGCGGTGCGCTTCGCGTAGCCGCCGTCGGTCGCGGTGAAGACGAACGTACCGGGCCTGACGACATTCATCGAGAGCAGCTCGTCGTCCTCGCGGAAACTCATCCCCTTGACGCCCGAGGTGGCGCGCCCCATCGGACGCAGCGCGTCGTCCGTGGCGGTGAAGCGGATCGACTGCGCCTTCTTGCTGACGAGCAGCAGATCGTCCTCGGCGGAGACCAGCTCGGCGCCGATCAGCTCGTCGTCCGCGCCGTTCTCGGTCTCGCGCAGGTTGATCGCGATGACACCGCCGGAGCGCGGCGAGTCGTAGTCCTTCAGCGCGGTCTTCTTCACCAGACCGGCCTTGGTCGCGAGCACCAGGTACGGCGCGGCCTCGTAGTCGCGGATCGCCAGGATCTGCGCGATCTGCTCGTCCGGCTGGAAGGCCAGCAGGTTGGCGACGTGCTGGCCGCGGGCGTCCCGGCCCGCGTCGGGCAGCTCGTACGCCTTCACGCGGTAGACCCGGCCCTTGTTCGTGAAGAACAGCAGCCAGTGGTGGGTGGTGGAGACGAAGAAGTGGTCAACGATGTCGTCCTGCTTCAGCTTCGTCCCGCGCACGCCCTTGCCCCCGCGCTTCTGCGAGCGGTAGTCCTCGGTCTTCGTCCGCTTCACGTAGCCACCGCGCGAGATGGTGACGACGATGTCCTCCTCGGCGATCAGGTCCTCGATGGACATGTCACCGTCGAAGGGCACGAGCTTGGACCGGCGGTCGTCGCCGAACCTCTCGACGAGCGCGGCCAGCTCCTCGCTGACGATCGAGCGCTGGCGCTCCGGGGAGGCCAGGATCGCGTTGTACTCGTTGATCTTCGCCTGGAGCTCGTCGTGCTCGGCGACGATCTTCTGGCGCTCCAGGGCGGCGAGCCTGCGGAGCTGCATCTCCAGGATCGCGTTGGCCTGGATCTCGTCGATCCGGAGCAGCTCCATCAGGCCGCCGCGGGCGATCTCGACGGTGTCGCTGCGCCGGATGAGCGCGATGACCTCGTCGATCGCGTCGAGCGCCTTGAGCAGACCGCGCAGGATGTGGGCGCGCTCCTCGGCCTTGCGCAGCCGGAAGCGCGTCCGGCGCACGATGACCTCGATCTGGTGCGTCACCCAGTGGCGGATGAACGCGTCGAGCGAGAGGGTGCGCGGCACGCCGTCGACGAGCGCCAGCATGTTGGCGCCGAAGTTCGTCTGGAGATCGGTGTGCTTGTACAGGTTGTTGAGGACGACCTTGGCGACGGCGTCGCGCTTGAGCACGATCACCAGGCGCTGGCCGGTCCGGGACGAGGTCTCGTCGCGGACGTCGGCGATGCCGCCGACCTTGCCGTCCTTGACCAGGTCGGCGATCTTCTGCGCGAGGTTGTCCGGGTTGGTCTGGTACGGCAGCTCCGTGACCACCAGACACTGGCGGTTCTGGATCTCCTCGACCTCGACGACCGCGCGCATCGTGATGGAGCCGCGACCGGTGCGGTACGCCTCCTCGATGCCCTTGCGGCCGACGACGAGCGCGCCGGTGGGGAAGTCCGGGCCCTTGATCCGCTCGATCAGGGCGTCGAGGAGTTCCTCGTGGCTGGCCTCGGGGTGCTCCAGGGCCCACTGGGCACCGGCCGCGACCTCGCGCAGGTTGTGCGGCGGGATGTTGGTGGCCATGCCGACGGCGATGCCCGCGGAGCCGTTGACCAGCAGGTTCGGGAACCGGGCCGGGAGGACCGTGGGTTCCTTGTTGCGGCCGTCGTAGTTGTCCGTGAAGTCGACGGTCTCCTCGTCGATGTCGCGGAGCATCTCCATCGACAGCGGCGCCATCTTGCACTCGGTGTAGCGCATGGCGGCGGCCGGGTCGTTGCCCGGTGAGCCGAAGTTGCCGTTGGAGTCGACGAGCGGCATCCGCATCGACCAGGGCTGGGCGAGCCGGACGAGCGCGTCGTAGATCGAGGAGTCGCCGTGCGGGTGGTACGTACCCATGACGTCACCGACGACGCGGGCGCACTTGTAGAAGCCCTTCTCGGGCCGGTAGCCGCCGTCGTACATCGCGTACAGCACGCGCCGGTGGACGGGCTTGAGGCCGTCCCGTACGTCGGGCAGCGCGCGGGACACGATGACGGACATCGCGTAGTCGAGGTACGAGCGCTGCATCTCGGTCTCGAGCCCGACGGGCTCGATCCGCATGACGGGTTCCTGCTCTTCGGTGGTGCCGGTGGGCGTGGTTTCGTCGGCCATTGCTGGTCGTCAGTCCTTTCGTACGGTCAGCGGGGACCGACTCAGATGTCGAGGAAGCGAACGTCCTTGGCGTTGCGCTGGATGAACGAACGGCGTGCCTCGACGTCCTCACCCATGAGGACCGAGAAGAGGTCGTCGGCCTGGGCCGCGTCGTCCAGGGTGACCTGGCCGAGGACGCGGTGCTCGACGTCCATGGTGGTGACGCGCAGCTCCTCGGCGTTCATCTCGCCGAGACCCTTGAAGCGCTGGATCGAGTCTTCCTTGATCCGCTTGCCGTTCTGCTTGCCCAGCTCGACGAGCGCGTCCCGCTCCCGGTCCGAGTAGGCGTACTCGAAGTCGTCCCGGCCCCACTTGATCTTGTAGAGCGGCGGGCGGGAGAGGTAGACGTGCCCGGCCTCGACCAGCGGCCGCATGAAGCGGAAGAGGAAGGTCAGGAGCAGGGTGTTGATGTGCTGGCCGTCGACGTCGGCGTCCGCCATCAGGATGATCTTGTGATAGCGGAGCTTCTCGATGTCGAAGTCCTCGTGCACCCCGGTGCCGAAGGCGCTGATCAGCGCCTGGACCTCGGTGTTCTGCAGGATCTTGTCGATCCGCGCCTTCTCGACGTTCAGGATCTTGCCGCGGATGGGCAGGATGGCCTGGTACATCGGGTTGCGGCCGGACTTGGCCGAACCACCGGCGGAGTCGCCCTCGACGATGAAGATCTCGCACTTGGACGGGTCGTTCGACTGGCAGTCGGAGAGCTTGCCCGGCAGCGACGCCGACTCCAGGAGGCCCTTGCGGCGGGTCAGGTCGCGCGCCTTGCGCGCGGCCACGCGCGCGGTGGCGGCCTGGATCGACTTGCGGATGATGTCCGCGGCCTCGATCGGGTTGCGGTCGAGCCAGTCGTTGAGGTGCTCGTAGACCGCGCGCTGCACGAAGGTCTTGGCCTCCGTGTTGCCCAGCTTGGTCTTGGTCTGGCCCTCGAACTGCGGCTCGCTCAGCTTGACCGAGATGATCGCCGTCAGGCCCTCGCGGATGTCGTCGCCCGTGAGGTTGTCGTCCTTCTCGCGGAGCAGCTTCTTGTCGCGCGCGTACTTGTTGATCAGCGAGGTCAGCGCCGCCCGGAAGCCCTCCTCGTGCGTGCCGCCCTCGTGGGTGTGGATGATGTTGGCGAAGGAGTACACGCCCTCGCTGTAGCCGCTGTTCCACTGCATCGCGACCTCGAGGGACAGGCTCTTCTCCTTGTCCTCCGCCTCCAGGTCGATCACCGTGGGGTGGATCAGCTCGCCCTTGCGCGAGTTGAGGTACTTCACGAAGTCGACGATGCCGCCCTCGTAGTGGTACTTCACCGTGCGGGCGGCGGGCTCAGCGGCCTCCGTGCCGGGGACGTCCGCCCCGACCGTGGCCTTCGCCGACTCGCGCTCGTCCGTGAGCGTCAGGGTGAGGCCCTTGTTCAGGAAGGCCATCTCCTGGAAGCGGCGCGCGAGCGTCTCGAAGGAGTACTCGGTCGTCTCGAAGATGTCCGGGTCGGCCCAGAAGGTGACCGAGGTACCGGTCTCCTCGGTCGCCTCGTGCTGGACGAGCGGGGCGGTCGGTACGCCCATCGCGTACTCCTGCGTCCAGCGGTGACCGTCCGTCTTGATCTCGACGGCGATCCTCGTGGACAGGGCGTTCACGACCGACACACCGACACCGTGCAGACCGCCGGAGACGGCGTAACCGCCGCCGCCGAACTTGCCGCCCGCGTGCAGCACGGTCAGCACGACCTCGACGGCCGGCTTGCCCTCGGAGGCCACGATGCCCACCGGGATGCCGCGGCCGTTGTCGATCACGCGGACGCCGCCGTCGGGCAGGATCGTCACGTCGATGGTGTCGGCGTGACCGGCCAGGGCTTCGTCGACCGAGTTGTCGACGACCTCCTGCACCATGTGGTGCAGACCGCGCTCGCCGGTCGAGCCGATGTACATGCCGGGGCGCTTGCGCACGGCATCCAGGCCTTCGAGGACCTGGATGTTGTTGGCGGTGTACTGGTTGTTCTCGTTGGGGTCGCCGGAATCGGCCACGAAGCGCCCTTTCTGGCACAGCACAGGCCGATCTCCGGGCATACGGGAGCCGGCTGCGTCGTTCGACATTTCCGCGGGGTGGCGGGATTACCTTCCAGTCTACCGGTAGCGCCGACACTCATGGGGGTTTGCCGGTACCTGAGTCCGCATGTGCCGCCCTGAGTGGGAGCAAGACGACTCCCCATATCCGGACAGGGGCTCCAGAGCCCCCTGACGGCCACCCAGCGCTTCGGGCCGATGTCTCGCTGTGGGCATCCGGCCCGCCGTGTCACGGGCATGTGCCCGCAGGAGCGGAACGGACGGGCGGGGGCCCGACGGCACCGCCGGGCGGCGGGGCGGGGTGCGGCGGAATCGGGACATCCGCACGGGCGCGCGTGTACGAGCGCCCCCGCGCGGGCACGGGGGCGCGGGGGCGGACATGGGGGGCGCGAGGGCGCGGGGTCGTACGGCGGCCGGAGCCGTGGTGCCGGAGGCCGTCCGCGGAGGAGGCGGGTGCGGGCGGGGCGGACGCACGACGGCGGGCCACACGGTGGGCGCCCGCGAGGGAGGGGCGGCCCGGCGTGAGGACGGCCACGGCGTGAGGACGGCCCGAGGTGGGACCGGTCCTGGGCGACGGGCGACACGAGGTGAGGGGCACTCCGGTGGCGGCGATCCGGCGATCCGGTGGGCCTGGTCGTGCGAAGACGACTCGCCCGAAGGCGGTTCGGGTGAGGTCAGCTCGCCCGAAGGCAGTTCGGGTGACGTCAGTCCGGGCGAGGGCAGCTCGTGTGAGGGCGCACACACTGTCGGTGGGCGCGCGACGCACGCCCCCTTCGCCGCGCTCGGCGCCCCGCGCCCCCGCCTCGCGGGAGGGCGTCTCTACCCGTACGTGTCCCCGGGCCCGACGCTGCCGGGTGCCCTGAGCGGTCCGTAACCGCGCCGGGGCGCGCCGGGGCCGAGCACCTTGATCACTCGTACCGTGCCGTGTCCCAGGTCCTCGTTGAGGCGGGCGACCAGGCGGGGGGCGAGCAGCCGCAGCTGGGTCGCCCAGGCGGTCGAGTCGCACTGGACGGTCAGCACGCGCGCGTCCGGCTCGTCGTCGAACTTCAGCGGTACGCAGTGCTTGGCCAGGTCCTCGCCGACGATCTGCGGCCACCGTCCCATGACCCCGCCGACGGCGGCTGGCGTCTCCCAGCCCCGCTCGGTGATCAGCCGGTTGATCGCGGCGCCGAGCGCCATCGGGTCACGCCCGTCGGCGCGCGCGCCGGAGCGCAGTCCGCCCCCGCGCCGGGCCTGCTTCTTCTGCTGGGCGGCAGCGCCCCGCGCCTTCGCCTGTTCCTTGGCGGCCCGCAGGGCGACCCTGGCGAGGTCCACCCCGGAGGATTCGGGGACGGCGGGCCTGTCCACAGGCTGTGGGGAACCCTCACTCATGTCCGCTCGACCGTCCCGCCCGCCACCGTGTAGCGCGCCCCGGCGAGGACACCCGGCACGTCGTCGTCGACGGCCGCGGTGACGAGGACCTGCTCACCGCCCGCCACCAGTTCCGCGAGGCGTTCGCGCCGCCGGGCGTCCAGTTCGGCGAAGACGTCGTCGAGGACGAGGACCGGCTCGTTGCCCTCGCTCCGCAGCAGGTCGTACGAGGCGAGCCGGAGCGCCAGCGCGTACGACCAGGACTCGCCGTGGCTCGCGTATCCCTTGGCGGGCAGGTCGCCGAGCCTGAGGAGCAGTTCGTCGCGGTGCGGACCGACCAGGGTGACGCCCCGCTCGACCTCCTGCTTGCGCACCTCGCCCAGGGCCGCGAGCACCTGTTCGTACAGCTCCTCGCGGGTGTGCCCGGTGCCGGGCGCGGACGGCCGGTACTCCAGGAGCAGCGGTCCCCCGCCGGGTGCCAGCTGCTCGTACGCCTTGTCCGCGAGCGGCTGGAGTACGGAGATCAGGTCGAGCCGCTGGGCGAGCAGCTCGGCCCCGGCGCGGGCCAGGTGCTGGTCCCAGACGTCGAGCGTCGACAGGTCCATGCCGCGGCCGCCGTGTCTGCGGGCCATCGCCGCCGACTTCAGGAGCGTGTTGCGCTGCTTGAGCACGCGCTCGTAGTCGGAGCGCACGCCCGCCATGCGCGGCGTGCGCGCCGTGATGAGTTCGTCGAGGAAGCGCCGGCGCTCGCCCGGGTCGCCCTTCACCAGGGCCAGGTCTTCCGGCGCGAACAGCACGGTCCGCAGGATGCCGACCACGTCACGCGGTCTGACCTGCGAGGACCTGTTGATACGGGCGCGGTTGGCGCGGCCCGGGTTGAGTTCGAGCTCGATCAGCTGGGAGCGCTCGCCCTGGGTGACGGCGGCGCGCACGACGGCGCGCTCGGCGCCCATCCGCACCAGCGGGGCGTCGGAGGCGACGCGGTGGCTGGACAGGGTCGCGAGATAGCCGACGGCCTCGACCAGATTGGTCTTGCCCTGGCCGTTGGCGCCCACGAAAGCGGTGACGCCCGGGTCGAGCGGAACCTCGACCCGGGCGTACGAGCGGAAGTCGGCCAGCGAGAGATGCGTGACGTGCATGGTTGGGCGCCGACCTTCCCCCGACAGCTGTGCACCACCGGGTGCACAGCCTGTGGACTACTTCTTGGACTCGACCGCGTGGCCACCGAACTGGTTGCGCAGCGCCGCGATCATCTTCATCTGCGGGGAGTCGTCCTGCCGCGAGGCGAACCGCGCGAACAGCGAGGCGGTGATCGCCGGGAGCGGCACCGCGTTGTCGATGGCCGCCTCGACGGTCCACCGGCCTTCGCCGGAGTCCTGGGCGTAGCCCCGGAGCGCGTCCAGGTGCTCGTCCTCGTCCAGCGCGTTCACCGCGAGGTCGAGCAGCCAGGAACGGATGACCGTGCCCTCCTGCCAGGAGCGGAAGACCTCGCGCACATCGGTGACGGAGTCGACCTTCTCCAGGAGCTCCCAGCCCTCGGCGTAGGCCTGCATCATGGCGTACTCGATGCCGTTGTGGACCATCTTGGCGAAGTGGCCCGCGCCGACCTTGCCCGCGTGCACCGAGCCGAACTCGCCCTCGGGCTTGAGGGCGTCGAAGATCGGCTGGACCCTCGCCACGTCCTCGGCGGAGCCGCCGTACATCAGCGCGTAGCCGTTCTCCAGGCCCCAGACGCCGCCGGAGACACCGCAGTCGACGAAGCCGATGCCCTTGGCCGCCAGCTCCTCGGCGTGCTTCTCGTCGTCGGTCCAGCGGGAGTTGCCGCCGTCCACGACGATGTCGCCGGGGGAGAGCAGTTCGGCCAGTTCGTCGATGGTGGACTGGGTCGCGGCACCGGCCGGGACCATCACCCACACGACGCGCGGACCCTTGAGCTTGCCCACAAGCTCTTCCAGGCTGTGGACATCGGCGAGGTCCGGGTTGCGGTCGTATCCGATGACGGTGTGGCCTGCGCGGCGGATGCGCTCGCGCATGTTGCCGCCCATCTTGCCGAGACCGACGAGACCGAGCTCCATCAGAGATTCCTTAAGCGTCGTGTGCGGTTCGTACCCGTGTCCGAGCCTACGCCCGGACACGGGTGCACACCTGTGGGGTCAGCCGCTCAGGCGAAGCCCCGTACGGGGCGCCCGGCCGGAGGGCCGGGCCGGTCCACGGACGGCCTCCGGGGCGACCCCCGGGCCCGGGGTCAGCCGGAGAGGCGCACCGGCATGATCAGGTACTTGTACGCCTCGTCCGCCTCGGCGTCCACGGCCGCCCTGCCGCTGAGCAGCGCGGGCTTGGTGGAGGTCGTGAAGGAGAGCTGGGCGACCGGGGAGTCGATCGCGCTCAGACCGTCGAGCAGGAAGGTCGGGTTGAAGGCGATCGAGATGTCGTCGCCGTCCAGCTTTGCGTCGACCCGCTCCACAGCCTGTGCGTCGTCGCTGGAACCGGCCTCCAGGATCAGCACTCCCTGCTCGAAGCTCAGTCGCACCGGGGTGTTGCGCTCGGCGACCAGGGCCACGCGCTTGACGGCCTCGACGAACGGCGCGGTCTCGATCACGGCGACCGAATTGAACTCGGTCGGGAAGAGCGTCCGGTACTTCGGCAGGTCGCCCTCGAGCAGCCGGGTGGTGGTGCGGCGGCCCGCGCCCTCGAAGCCGATGAGGCCCTCGCCCTTGCCGGAGCCGGAGAGCGCCAGGGTGACCGTGTCACCGCTGGTGAGCGCCTTCGCGGTGTCCAGGAGGGTCTTCGCGGGCACCAGGGCCACGGCGGAGGCGTCCGGGGACTCCGGCTTCCACAGGAACTCGCGGACCGCGAAGCGGTAGCGGTCGGTGGAGGCCAGGGTGACGGTGTCGCCCTCGATCTCGATGCGCACACCGGTGAGGACGGGCAGCGTGTCGTCACGGCCGGCGGCGATGGCCACCTGCGCGGCGGCGGAGGCGAAGACCTCACCCGGGACGGTGCCGGTGGCGGTCGGCATCTCGGGCAGCGCCGGGTACTCCTCCACGGGCAGGGTGTGGAGGGTGAAGCGGGAGGAGCCGCAGACCACGGTCGCCCGGACGCCGTCGGTGGAGATCTCCACCGGGCGGTTGGGGAGGGCGCGGCAGATGTCGGCGAGCAGACGGCCGGAGACCAGGACGGTGCCGTCCTCCTCGACCTCCGCGCCGACGGAGACCCGGGCCGAGACCTCGTAGTCGAAGCTGGAGAAGCTCAGCGCGCCGTCCTCGGCCTTCAGCAGAAGGCCCGCGAGCACGGGCGCCGGCGGACGGGCCGGAAGGCTGCGGGCCACCCAGGCCACCGCCTCCGCGAGTACATCGCGCTCCACCCGGATCTTCACCGGAACCGCCTCCTGCTGTTGCTGGCTCTTCGTCGACTGCGAGAACCAGTCTGACGTACGCCGCCGACACTCGGCGCTGCTCGGGGTCAAGTCGGGTCGAGCAGGCGTCCGAGCTCCGGCGGTGAGTTGTGCACAGGCCCCACTTCGAAGCGGATTCCTAGCTAACTCTAAGTAGGAGTAGTAGTAGGGCCTGTGGAAACGGTGGATAACCCCGTATTCGCAGGTCAGACCCTGTTTTTTGTCCACCGCGCCTGTGGGTGGAGCCGGTGGAAAACCCGGTGTCTCTGTGGACACCCGAAAGTTCTGCACAGGCCATGCACAGGCGACGGGGAGTTCTCCCCAGCGATGTCCCCAGCTTTACCCAGGTTCCCCACAGCCCAACCGTCCACCTCGGTGTGACGGCTTTCACTCGGGGCGGTGACCATGGCCGTTTTGTTGCCGAACAGTGGACAGGGGTGTGGAGAAGCTGTGGGCAACGGGCCGCTGCCTGTGGGTTGCCGGTGGACAACCTTCGGGGCCTCCTGTGGACGAAGATTTTATCCACAGCCTGTGGAGATCTTTTATGCACAATTCCACAGGGTGCTGACCTGGTGTGATGGTCTGTCACCAGCCAGGCCTGTGGACACGATCCGGATAACTTCGTAGTCCCCACCCTGTGGACGGGAGATCATCCCCCAATCTGTGGAGAACCTGCCACCGGAACGGCCTAATCGAACAGCCCGGGGCCGCGGCGACTGTCCGTGCACACCCGCGTACGGCCCCGCAGGTGCTCCGGAAGGCTCCGAGGACGGGCTCGGAGCCTTCCGGAGAGGGCCCAGGAGGGTCTGGAACGGTTCTGGAGAGGGTGTGGGGAGGGTTCTGAGAGGGGCCTGAGAGGGTGCGGGGAGCGTCAGGGGGCGACTCGGGCACTGCTTCAGAGGCCGAACCGGGACACCTCTCGGCACGGGATCCAGGGCCCTTCGGCCGCCCGGCCTGTTCCGGCTTGTTACAGCCTGTCCCGTCCGAGCCTTCCTCTCTGAGCCTTCCCGCCCGACCCTTCCCGTCCGGGGCCGAGTGGCCCGGGCCCGGACGCTCGTCCCCTGGCTCCGACGGCGTACGGGACAAGGCCCGGGAACGGCGAAGGACGCCCCGGAACATGTCCCGGGGCGCCCTTGGGCCAGGCGGTCCTGCCGCCCGCCCGTCAGCCGTTCTTGATGCGGTTGGTCAGCTCGGTGACCTGGTTGTAGATGGAGCGGCGCTCCGCCATCAGCGCGCGGATCTTCCGGTCCGCGTGCATCACCGTCGTATGGTCACGCCCGCCGAACTGCGCGCCGATCTTCGGCAGCGACAGGTCCGTCAGCTCCCGGCACAGGTACATGGCGATCTGCCGGGCCGTCACCAGGACGCGGCTGCGCGACGATCCGCACAGGTCCTCCACCGTGAGCCCGAAGTAGTCGGCCGTGGCCGCCATGATCGCCGGTGCGGTGATCTCCGGCGACGAGTCGTCGTCGCCCGGGATGAGGTCCTTGAGGACGATCTCGGTCAGGCCCAGGTCGACCGGCTGCCGGTTGAGGCTCGCGAAGGCGGTCACCCGGATCAGCGCGCCCTCCAGTTCCCGGATGTTCCGCGAGATCCGGGAGGCGATGAACTCCAGCACCTCCGGCGGGGCGTTCAGCTGCTCCTGCACCGCCTTCTTCCGGAGGATCGCGATCCGGGTCTCCAGCTCCGGCGGCTGCACATCGGTGGTGAGGCCCCACTCGAAGCGGTTGCGGAGCCGGTCCTCCAGGGTCACCAGCTGCCGGGGCGGCCGGTCGGAGGAGAGCACGATCTGCTTGTTCGCGTTGTGCAGGGTGTTGAAGGTGTGGAAGAACTCCTCCTGCGTCGACTCCTTGCTCGCGAGGAACTGGATGTCGTCGACGAGCAGGATGTCCACATCGCGGTAGCGCTTCCGGAAAGCGTCGCCCTTGCCGTCCCGGATCGAGTTGATGAACTCGTTGGTGAACTCCTCCGAGCTCACGTACCGCACGCGCGTGCCCGGGTAGAGGCTCCGCGCGTAGTGCCCGATCGCGTGCAGCAGGTGCGTCTTGCCGAGACCCGACTCCCCGTAGATGAAAAGCGGGTTGTACGCCTTCGCCGGCGCCTCCGCGACCGCGACGGCGGCCGCGTGCGCGAACCGGTTCGAGGAACCGATCACGAAGGTGTCGAAGAGGTACCGGGGGTTCAGCCGCGCGTGCTGCTCGCCCGGCGCGCCCGTGCCCTGCCCGGTGGAGGAGGAACCCGGGCCCGGCACGGGACCGCCCTGCCGGGGGCCGGGGCGGGCGCCGTGGCCCTGCGGGTCGGGCAGCTCGGAGCGCTCGGGGCGCTGCGGCTCGTAGCCCCGGGACGGCTCGTCGTAGCGCGGCTGCCGGGACTGCTCAGGCCCGGTGTACGGGGCGCGCTCCTGGTAGCCGCCGAGCCGCGGCTGCTGCCAGGACAGGTCCTCCTGGGTCCGCGGCCAGGCGCCGGGGTCGGGCCGCTGCTGCCCGTAGTCCGGGTAGGCCGGGCGCGCGGTGGGCAGCCCGTCGTCGGGCATCGGCCGGTGCCCGTAGCCGTCGTACGTCTCCGACTGCCCGCGCTCGTCGTACCGGGACTGCTGCGGCTGCTGCGCCGGGGGAGCGGGCGGCACCGGCTCGCCGACCGACTCGTCGACGGTGATCGCGATCCGGATCGGCCTGCCGCACTCATGGCTGAGGGTCTCGCTGATCAGCGGGGCCAGACGGCCCTCCAGGACGCGCTTGCCCCATTCGTTGGGGACGGCGAGCAGCGCCGTGTCGGCGACCAGGGCGAGCGGCTGGCACCGTTCGATCCACTGCTTGTCCTTGGGCTCGATCCCCTGCTGGCCCTCGGCGAGGAGACGCTCCAGGACGCGTGGCCACACTGCGGCAAGATCGGCAGGTACGTCAGCCACAGGGCACGCTTTCTCGCAGGTCCCACGATGGTGTGGTTCTCGGGGACGGTGGGTCGGTGTCCGTGAGGACGGGTCCGTGAGGACAGGAGAGGACAGAACGGAAAAGATTGTGGAGTCTGTCCAAGGTAGTCGCGCCGCCTGACGTGGTTCAAGTTGTTGTCCACAGCCTGTGCACAATGGGAGGTGGCGACAGGTCGGTTTGACCGGATGGCGTAGCCGCGCGTACCGTGACCAGGTCGAGTTGTCGATGGCTGCTGCCGCCTGCCTCCGATGGGCAAAGATCACGGTCTTGTGATCGTGAAGCGGTGCACTCGGGCGTATTGCGAGCTACTCGTGGGCGCACGGTGACAGCCAGGCGATGTCCCGCCATCTACGAATCATTTCTGGAGCCCCCGAGTGAGCAAGCGCACCTTCCAGCCGAACAACCGTCGTCGTGCGAAGACCCACGGCTTCCGTCTGCGTATGCGCACCCGCGCCGGCCGCGCCATCCTGGCGAACCGCCGTGGCAAGGGTCGCGCGAGCCTGTCCGCCTGATCCACCTCAAACAGGTCATGACGTGCTGCCTACCGAGAATCGGCTGAGGCGGCGCGAGGACTTCGCAACTGCGGTACGACGAGGACGCAGGGCCGGGCGCCCGCTCCTCGTCGTCCACCTACGCAGCGGTGCAACGGACCCGCACGCGCCTGGGGAGAGCGCTCCCCAGACGCGTGCGGGTTTCGTCGTGAGCAAAGCCGTAGGCGGTGCGGTCGTACGCAACCAGGTGAAGCGTCGCCTCCGCCATCTCGTGCGAGACCGTCTCACCGAGCTGCCCCCCGGTAGCCTGGTGGTCGTACGGGCGTTGCCCGGTGCCGGCGACGCCGACCACGCACAGCTGGCCCGAGACCTGGACGCCGCTCTTCAGCGGCTACTGGGAGGGGGCGCGCGATGAAGTACCCGCTCCTTGCTCTCATCAAGCTGTACCAGTGGACGATCAGCCCCCTTCTGGGGCCCGTCTGCCGGTACTACCCGTCGTGTTCCCACTACGGATTCACGGCCATCGACCGGCATGGCGCGGTCAAGGGCACGGCCCTGACCGCCTGGCGCATCCTGCGGTGCAATCCGTGGTCGCCCGGCGGAGTGGACCACGTCCCCACGCGCAAGCGCCCCCGCTGGCACGAGATGCTGCGGAACGCGCTGCGTGGCGACAAGGGCGGGTCCCCCGCCGAGACGAGCCCGGCCGCCGAGACCTCGCCCAATGCTCAAGGAGCCTGATTAGTGGACACGATCGCCAGTCTGTTCAGCTTCATCACCTGGCCTGTTTCCTGGGTCATCGTCCAGTTCCACAAGGTGTACGGGGCGGTCTTCGGCCCTGACACGGGCTGGGCCTGGGGCCTGTCCATCGTGTCCCTCGTGGTGCTGATCCGTATCTGTCTGATCCCGCTGTTCGTCAAGCAGATCAAGTCGACGCGGAACATGCAGGCGCTCCAGCCGAAGATGAAGGCGATCCAGGAGCGCTACAAGAGCGACAAGCAGCGTCAGTCCGAAGAGATGATGAAGCTGTACAAGGAGACGGGTACCAACCCGCTCTCCTCGTGCCTTCCCATCCTGGCTCAGTCGCCGTTCTTCTTCGCGCTGTACCACGTGCTGTCCTCGATCGCCTCGGGCAAGGTCATCGGGGTCATCGACCAGCCGCTCCTCGAGAGCGCTCGTCAGGCCCACATCTTCGGTGCCCCGCTGGCCGCCAAGTTCACGGACAGCGCCGAGAAGGTCGCCGCGCTCGACGCCTCGCTGACCGATGTCCGCATCGTCACCGCGATCATGATCGTCCTGATGTCGGCCTCGCAGTTCTTCACCCAGCGCCAGCTGATGATGAAGAACGTCGACCTCTCGGTGAAGACGCCGTACATGCAGCAGCAGAAGATGCTCATGTACATCTTCCCGGTGATCTTCGCCGTCATGGGTGTCAACTTCCCCGTCGGTGTCCTCGTCTACTGGCTGACCACCAACGTGTGGACCATGGGCCAGCAGATGTACGTGATCAGCCAGAACCCGACCCCGGGCAGCAAGGCACAGGACTCCTACCTCCAGCGGCTCCTGAAGAACGTCACGCAGCACGGCGAGGTCCGCGGCCGTCGCCGGAAGAACGTCGTCAAGGCCATCGTGGCCAAGGGCGGCGACCGCAACGAGAACGAGCGCCGCTTCTTCGCGGGTCTCGCCAAGGCCGGTTTCGCCGCCCAGACCGACGGCAACGTGCTGAAGAGCGACACGGTCGCCGCCGAGGCCGAGGGCGGTGCCGCCAAGCGCCAGCAGCCCAAGCGCCAGACCAAGGCCCAGCGCCAGGCCGGCGCGGCCAAGGAAACGGTGGCGGACACCGAGGAGAACTCCGGACCCGCCACCGAGGACGAGGGCCCCTCGGAGGCCCTCTCGCTCGAGAAGAAGCCCACGGCCAAGGACGAGTCGAAGGACGCGGCACCGGCCGACAAGCCCGGCCGCCCGAGCCGTGCCAACTCCGGAGGCTCCCGCCAGGGCAAGTCCGGTCAGCGCAAGGGCCAGCAGCGGCCCAAGCACCCGTCCTCCAAGAAGTAAGCCGCCCAGAAGCAAGAAGGAGTCCATCCGTGACGGAAGGCACCACCACCGCCGCTGCCGAGGGCGACACCCTGACCCGCCTGGAGCAGGAGGGTGAGATCGCGGCCGACTACCTCGAAGGCCTGCTCGACATCGCCGACCTCGACGGTGACATCGACATGGACGTCGAGGCGGACCGCGCCGCGGTCTCGATCATCAGCGACTCCAACGGCCGCGAACTGCAGAAGCTCGTGGGCCGCGACGGTGAGGTCCTGGAGGCCCTTCAGGAGCTGACCCGGCTGGCCGTGCACCGTGAGACCGGTGACCGCAGCCGCCTGATGCTGGACATCGCCGGCTTCCGCGCCCAGAAGCGCGCCGAGCTCGCCGAGCTGGGCGCCAAGGCCGCGAACGAGGTGAAGACCTCGGGCCAGCCGGTCAAGCTGGACCCGATGACGCCGTTCGAGCGCAAGGTCGTGCACGACGCGATCGCCGCCGCCGGTCTGCGCAGCGAGTCCGAGGGCGAGGAGCCGCAGCGCTTCGTCGTTGTGCTTCCGGCCTGAACCCTCACGTAGTGTCGGCCCCGTCTGTTCGCAGGCGGGGCCGATCTTTGTCAGCCCGATAGTCAGCCACCACAGTGCGCCCGCACGCTGGACGTGCGGTACGGAAGGACGGTTCCCGTGACGGAGGAAGCGGAGCTCCCCGAGGCTCCGGAGCAGGCGCGGACAGTCTTCGGTGAGTACTTCCCGGAGGCCGTGCGGTACGCGGAGCTCCTGGCGGACGCGGGTGTGAAGCGCGGCCTCATCGGCCCGCGTGAGGTTCCGCGTCTCTGGGAACGCCACCTGCTGAACTGTGCCGTCCTCTCGGAGGTCGTCCCCGAGGGCGTCACGGTCTGCGATGTGGGCTCGGGCGCAGGTCTGCCCGGCATCCCGCTGGCTCTGGTCCGGCCCGATCTGAAGATCACGCTTCTTGAGCCCCTTCTGCGTCGGACGAACTTCCTCCAGGAGGTCGTCGAACTGCTCGGACTCGACCATGTGACCGTGGCCCGGGGGCGAGCGGAGGAGATGCTCGGCAAGATCACCCCCGTGCACGTGGTGACCGCCCGAGCGGTTGCCCCACTGGACCGGCTCGCGGGCTGGGGAGTTCCCCTGCTGCGCCCGTACGGCGAGATGCTCGCGCTCAAGGGCGACACCGCTGAGGAGGAGATCAGCGGAGCACGGGCCGCGCTCGCCCGTCTCGGCGTCGTGGAGACCTCGGTGCTGCACGTGGGCGAGGGGATCGTCGATCCACTGTCCACGGTCGTGCGCGTGGAGGTCGGCGAGAGCCCCGGTGGTGTGCGGTTCGCTGCCAAGCGGGCCAAGGCCGCACGGACGAGCAAGACCCGTCGCCGTCGCTGAACGTCCCCATACGTCCCATTTCGGAGTGTCGGACGGTCCTGGTGCGGCAGCAGGGGCAAGGTGTTTCACGTGAAACGTCGCTCACTGCTGCAAGGGATCATCGGCCGCGGACGCGCGGCCGCCATGCCTCGGGACCGTCGCCCCCGGGTGAATCCACCCACGAGGGTCACGGGGTTGTCCACAGAGGTGGATTCACCCACAGAACCACCGGCCTCGCTGGTTCACGACCCCGAAAGCATGACAGGCTCTTCCCATCGCGAGCCTGAAGCCGAGGAGAGTGAATCCTTGCGGTCCGACGCCAACATCGCGGGACCGATGACCGATGCGGTCCCCGGTCCCCGAATCGAATCGGCGGGGGAGGATGTTTCACGTGAAACACCGCCCCCGATGGACGACACCCCCATGGGGCACGCTGCCCAGCTGGCCGTAGAGGCCCTGGGCCGTGCCGGTGAGGGACTTCCCCGCCCCGCTCAGACGCGCGTCATGGTGGTCGCCAACCAGAAGGGCGGCGTGGGCAAGACGACCACGACGGTCAATCTCGCCGCCTCCCTGGCGCTGCACGGTGCCCGCGTCCTGGTCATCGATCTGGACCCGCAGGGCAACGCCTCCACGGCACTGGGTATCGATCACCATGCCGAGGTCCCCTCGATCTATGACGTCCTGGTGGACAGCAGGCCGCTCTCCGAAGTGGTCCAGCCCGTCAAGGACGTCGAAGGTCTCTTCTGCGCCCCCGCCACCATCGATCTCGCCGGTGCGGAGATCGAGCTGGTGTCGCTGGTGGCGCGGGAGAGCAGACTCCAGCGGGCGATCCAGGCGTACGAGCAGCCGCTCGACTACATCCTGATCGACTGTCCGCCCTCCCTCGGCCTCCTCACGGTCAACGCGATGGTGGCCGGTGCCGAGGTCCTGATCCCGATCCAGTGCGAGTACTACGCGCTGGAAGGGCTCGGTCAGCTCCTGCGGAACGTCGATCTCGTGCGGGGACACCTCAACCCCGGACTGCATGTCTCGACGATCCTGCTCACCATGTACGACGGCAGGACGAGGCTCGCCTCGCAGGTCGCCGAAGAAGTGCGCACCCACTTCGCCGAGGAAGTCCTGCGGACCAGCATCCCGCGATCGGTCCGCATCTCGGAGGCACCCAGCTACGGACAGACCGTCCTCACGTACGACCCGGGCTCCAGCGGGGCCCTGTCTTACCTCGAAGCAGCCCGTGAGATCGCCCTGCGGGGGGCCGCAGTGCACTACGACCCGCAGCACGCCCACCATGTCGGGCACCGGAACAACCAGCACAGCATGTCGGAGGGGATTCAGTGAGTGAGCGACGTAGGGGACTGGGGCGTGGGCTCGGTGCGCTGATCCCCGCTGCTTCCCAGGAACGGCAGGCGCCGGCCGACAACGGGGCCTCCCCCGCCGGAGCCCAGGTGCTCGCACCGGTCCGGGGGGTGGCCGCCGCGAAGCTGGCGAACCTCCCGCAGAGCACGCAGTCCCCGGAGGCGTGGAACGGCGCCGGGAACCAGGGTCTTCCCCAGTCTCCGGCCGGTGCCTACTTCACCGAGCTTCCGCTTGCCGACATCACCCCCAACCGGCATCAGCCGCGTGAGGTCTTCGACGAGGACGCCCTCGCGGAGCTGGTCGCCTCCATCAAGGAGGTCGGCCTCCTCCAGCCCGTCGTCGTCCGCAGGACCGATGCCGACAGCTACGAGCTCGTCATGGGTGAGCGGCGGCTCCGGGCCTCCAAGGCGGCCGGTCTGGAGACCATTCCCGCGATCGTGCGGGACACCGACGACGAGAAGATGCTCCTGGACGCCCTCCTGGAGAACCTGCACCGCGCCCAGCTGAACGCGATCGAGGAGGCGCACGCCTACGAGCAGCTCCTCAAAGACTTCGGCTGCACCCATGACCAGCTCGCGGAGCGGGTCGGACGCTCCCGGCCGCAGATCTCGAACACCCTGCGTCTGCTGCGTCTCTCGCCGACGGTACAGCGGCGGGTGGCCGCCGGAGTGCTCTCCGCCGGACACGCCCGCGCGCTGCTCGGTGTGGAGGAGTCCGAGGCCCAGGACAAGCTGGCGTACCGGATCGTCTCCGAGGGGCTCTCGGTGCGTTCCGTGGAGGAGATCGTGAGCCTCATGGGCTCCGAGGAGCCTGCCGGTGCCGTCAAGCCGAAGGGACCACGGGCGGGTGCCCGGGTGTCGCCCGCGCTCACCGATCTGGCCTCTCGTCTCTCGGACCGCTTCGAGACCCGGGTGAAGGTCGATCTGGGGCAGAAGAAGGGCAAGATCGTCGTCGAGTTCGCCTCGATGGAGGATCTGGAGCGCATCCTGTCCAGTCTCGCTCCCGGAGAGGGCCGGGTCATGGACCAGAAGAACGCGAAGGAGGGCCGGGAGGGCTGACGCCTTCCGCCGTCCCAGTGCCCTGGGCGGGCCGTGCTCCGGTCTCCACCGGAACGCGGCCCGCCCTTTGCCTGTGGTCGGTGTCGTACCGATCTCCTGATCGATACGATTCCGAGAGGCGTATCCGTACTCGTCCGCGAGGGAAACGAGGAGCAGCCGTGGGGCGTCGGCTCGTACCGCTCACGCTGGACAACCTTCCCGACCTGCCCACGCGGTGCCGCTCCTGCGTCTTCTGGGAGCTCGACCCGGTCAGCGGTGAGGCGGCGGTGAAGGCGGGTCGAGCCGAGCGGGAGAAGGAAGCCTGGATCTCGGGCGTCCTCCTGGAATGGGGTTCCTGCGGGCGCGTGGTCTACGTCGACGAGGTGCCGGTCGGCTACGTCCTCTATGCTCCCCCGGCCTATGTACCACGCTCGACGGCCTTCCCGACGAGTCCGGTGTCGGCTGACGCGGCACAGCTGATGACCGCCTGGATCATGCCCGGCTACCAGGGGCAGGGGCTGGGCAGGGTGGTGGTGCAGACGGTGGCCAAGGACCTGCTGCGGCGGGGCTTCAAGGCGATCGAGGCCTTCGGGGACGCCCGCTGGAAGGAACCGGCCTGTGTGCTGCCGGCTGATCATCTGCTCGCGGTGGGCTTCAAGACCGTACGGCCGCACCCGGCTTTCCCGAGGATGCGGCTGGAACTGCGAACGGCGCTCTCCTGGAAGGAGGACGTCGAGATGGCACTCGACCGCCTTCTCGGGGCGGTCCAGAAGGAGCCGGTCCTGCGACCGCTCTGAGAACCCTCGCCGAGCAGGGCGGGCGTGCTCCCGGTACCGGGGCACGAGAACGGCCCGCCCCCGGCAGGGGCGGGCCGTATCTGTTTCACGTGAAACGTTGCCGCTGTTTCACGTGAAACAGCGAGGGTGTCAGGCCTTGGTCGGCTCGACGAAGCCCTCCAGGTCGCGCAGGATGGCGGCCTTCGGCTTGGCGCCGACGATCGTCTTCACGACCTCGCCGTTCTGGTACACGTTCAGCGTCGGGATCGACATGACGCCGTACTTGGCGGCGGTGTCGGGGTTCTCGTCGATGTTGAGCTTCACGACCTCGATCTCACCGTGCTCGGCGGCGATGGCCTCCAGCGACGGCGCGATCTGACGGCACGGGCCGCACCAGGCAGCCCAGAAGTCCACCAGGACGGGCTTGTCGCTCTTGAGGACGTCTTCGTCGAAGGAAGCGTCGGTCACAGACTTGAGGGCCACAGCGGCCTCCTTGATCTCGCGGGGTGTAGGGGTGGGGAGAGTCGGGTTCAGACCGCGGGGGTCTCGGCCAGCTTCTCGCTGTCCGCGAGGGCGGCCAGGAAGCGCTCGGAGTCCAGGGCGGCGGAGCAGCCGGTACCGGCTGCCGTGATGGCCTGACGGTAGGTGTGGTCGACGACGTCACCGGCGCCGAAGACACCCGCGAGGTTCGTACGGGTGGAGGGGGCGGAGACCTTGAGGTAGCCCTCGTCGTCCAGGTCCAGCTGGCCCTTGAAGAGCTCGGTCCGCGGGTCGTGGCCGACAGCGATGAAGAGGCCGGTGACGGGCAGCTCGCGGGTCTCGCCGGTCTTCGTGTCGCGCAGGGTCAGACCGGTGAGCTTCTGCTCCCCGTGGATCTCGGTGACCTCGCTGTCCCAGGCGAAGGAGATCTTCGGGTCGGCGAAGGCACGCTCCTGCATCGCCTTCGAGGCGCGCAGGCTGTCCCGGCGGTGGACGATCGTGACGGACTTGGCGAAGCGCGAGAGGAAGGTGGCCTCCTCGATCGCGGTGTCGCCGCCGCCGACGACGGCGATGTCCTGGTCCTTGAAGAAGAAGCCGTCGCAGGTCGCGCACCAGGAGACACCACGGCCGGAGAGCGCGTCCTCGTTGGGCAGACCGAGCTTGCGGTGCTGGGAGCCGGTGGTGACGATGACGGCCTTGGCGCGGTGCACGGTGCCGGCGGTGTCGGTGACGGTCTTGATGTCACCGGTCAGGTCCACGGCGACGATGTCGTCGGGAACCAGCTCGGCGCCGAAACGCTCGGCCTGGGCGCGCATGTTGTCCATGAGGTCGGGACCCATGATGCCGTCACGGAATCCGGGGAAGTTCTCGACCTCGGTCGTGTTCATCAGGGCGCCACCCGCGGTGACCGCCCCCTCGAAGACCAGGGGGTTCAGCGACGCACGGGCCGTGTAGAGGGCAGCGGTGTATCCCGCGGGCCCGGAGCCGATAATGATCACGTTACGGACGTCGCTCACGGGTTTCTTCCTCGTCTCTGCAGACTGCCACTGCCTACGGGGCGATTGTCTCGGTCACTCTCACCCCACCCAACGGATACTAAGGGGCGTGCATTCCCGAGACCGCCGCACGGCACTGGAGCTGGGCGGGAGGAGGGGTCAGGAGCGGGCGTAGGTCTCGCTGAACAGGACACGGGCGCTCGTGCTTCCGGCCCCACCGGCGGATCCGTTCGCACAGGAGGCATCGAGTACGTACGCCTGGACCCGGTTGCTGTCCGCGGGGTCGGTCAGGACGAGCAGATAGGCCGGTGCCCCCTGGTACTCGCCGAGTTCCTGGCCCAGTACCGCGTCGGTGCGTCCGGTTCCTGCCAGGACGCAGCCGGGGGCGGTGGCTTCCCTGTTCTGCCGGGGGGTCGGGCCGTCGGTTCCGGTGGACATCGACCCGGGCCCGACATCCCGGGGTGTCTTGGAGGTACCACCCTCCTGCAGGAGGACCTGCACCCGGTCTTCGACCGGGGACCCGGAGAACGGGGCGAAGGCCGCTCCGGCGCGCATGTCGGCCTTCTTGGTGGCTGCTGCCGCGTTGTTCGAGGTCGGATTGTGGGCCTGGCTGAGGTACAGACCCGCTCCGAGGACGACGGCGCCGAAGGCGGCGCCGATCGTGGCCAGCAGGGTGACGCGCCGACGTCGAGGCCGAGCACCCCGTCCGGGGCCGGTGGCCGCGCCGGGACGGCCACCGGGACGGTCGACGGCGGGGGACGAGGGAGTGGAGGGGGTGGAAGGAGACGTTCTCACCAGGGTGCGCGATGTTTCACGTGAAACATCGCTGTCGCTATCGGGTCTGGTGGCGCTGAGAAGGGCCTCGGCGGCCAATGCCGCGTCGATCCGGCCCGCGATCTCGGCGGGCATGCGCGGCGGACCGGGCAGGGTGCCCAGCAGGCCTCGGATCTCCTCCAGGGAGGCCCGCACGTCGTCACAGAGCGGACAGCCCTCCAGATGCCTGCGGACGACCGTGGAGCGGCTCGGTGGAAGGAGCCCCTCAGTCAGGTCGGAGATCTCCGAGACGTCCGGGTGCTGTGTGGTGTCGGCCCTGCCGGCCGTGGAAGTCACGTGCGCCCACCTCCGCCCTTCACAGCAGCTGGATCAGTCGGTCCGATGTCCTTCGGTCCCGGCACCGTTGGGACGGATGCCCCCGGCGTCCGGTTCCTTCCCCCTTCGAGGGGCTCGTTACCCACGGTGTCGGCGCGCAGATGAGTGACCAGCGGCAGCAGGCGTGCCCGCCCGCGCGCACAGCGGCTCTTCACGGTGCCGGTGGGAACGTCGAGGATACGGGCCGCCTCCGCCACCGGATATCCCTGCATGTCGACCAGGACGAGTGCGGCGCGCTGGTCGGGGGCGAGGGTGCCGAGGGCGGCGAGGAGTTCCCGATGCAGGTCCTGACGCTCGGCCGGGGCCTCGGCGGACTCATGGGGTTCGAGGAGTTGTTCGAAGCGGGCGGTGTCGTCCACGGGCGACGTCCTGCGCGAGGCGGTCTTGCGCACCCGGTCGAGGCAGGCGTTCACGGTGATCCGATGCAGCCAGGTGGTGACGGCCGACCGGCCGCGGAAGGTGTGCGCGGACCGGAAGGCGGACACCAGGGCGTCCTGGACGGCGTCGGCGGCCTCCTCGGGGTCCCTCAGGGTCCGCAGGGCCACGGCCCACAGCCGGTCGCGGTGCCGCCGGACCAGCTCGCCGAAGGCGTCGGGGTCCCCGGCGACATGGCGGGCCAGGAGCTCCTCGTCGGCGGCGGTCCGGAGGTCGTCAGCCGCAGGAGTCACGGTTCCCCTCCTCGCTCGGCAGCCGTGCAGGCATTCAATCCGGTCCGTGCCCGGAAGTAAATGAGCGCCGGGCTGGGCCCGGCGCTCACGGTGGTGCACGGTCGGTTACCGGGGCGTGCCCTGGAACGACACGTTGGTGATGGCCTGCTTGTAACCGGCGCGGGAGTACTGGTCGCCGGTGGCGTACGGCACGGAGGTCATCCAGAGCAGCACGTAACGGGCCTTGACCGGGGTCTTCGTCTCCGGGTTCGCGGTCGATCCCGAGGTCTCGACCGTGGCGATCTTCTTCATGGAGTCCGGGGTGCCGGACGGGGAGAGCGAGTCCGCCGCGTACAGGGTGATCGCGGTCTTCGGGCCTCCGTAGCGGAGCGCTATCGAGGCGGACGAGACGTTCTGCTCGCTCCCGAGGTCGTAGACGATGCCGACGCCCTGCTTGTACGGCGCCAGGACGGGGCCGCCGACGAAGCTCTTGGTGCGCCAGTACGAGGAGCTGTCGTTGTCGTAGGTGTCGCCGACGCTCTCCGGGTTCTGCGGTTTGTCGTCGGGGGCGTACTCCTCGGCCGAGCTGATCGTCAGCGGCTTGGGCGGCTCCGGCTTCTCGTCGACGAGGGGCGGGGCCGTGGTCGGCGTGTCGACGGGGGGCTCCTTGCCGATGAGCTGGTCCGCGATCTGCCAGCTGCCGACGCCCAGGGCGGCGATCAGCAGGGCCGAGATGGTCCACTTCAGCGCCCTGCCGGTACGGCTCTGCATCGGGTGCGGAGGGACGATCACCGGCTGGGTGATCACCGCGCGGGGCTGTGGACGCCCGTAGGAGCCCTGCTGGTAGGTGGTGCGCTGGTACTCGGGCGGGGCGGTGAACTCCGGCTCCGGCGGCTTCACCCGTGGCATCGCGGCCACGGCCTTGGCCAGTTCGTCCGGGGTGGTGCAGGGCGGCTCCTGGCGCGAGGCGGTGGCCCCGTCGTTGGCCAGGGCGCGCATGGCGATCTCCGAGAGGCCCCGGTGGACCCCTGCCCGGACCTGGTCGGGCGGGAGCAGCCCGATGCCCTTGGGAAGCCCGGAGAGGCCGTAGGCGTCGCTGTCGTACGGCCAGCGCTGGGTGAGGGCGGCGTACAGGAGGGCGCCGATGGCCTCGGTGTCGCTGCGCTGCGGGCGCTCGGCGGTGATGCCGCGCAGGGCGGCGTTCACGGCCAGGCCACGGATGCGGTACTGGCCGGTGGAGCTGCGCAGGACGGCGCTCGGCGTGAGCCGGAGGTGCGAGAGGCCCTCGCGGTGGGCGGCGGCCATGGCCTGGGAGACCTGGCTGACGAGCTGGTAGGCGTCGTGGGCCTCCAGCGGACCGGCCGCGAGCAGCGCGGTCAGCTCGGTGGAGTCGGGCAGCCACTCGTGTACGACGTAGACCAGGTCGTTCTCCTCGACGGCGTCGAGGACCTGGACGAACCGGGGGTCGCCGAGCAGCGCCGAGGAACGGGCCGCCGCGAGGACCGAGCGGGCCCGGGGATGGTCCGCGGGCAGCAGGTGGACCCCGACCGCGCGCCGCAGTTTCTCGTCGACGGCCCGCCAGCTGCTGAAGCCGTCCAGACGGGTGACGCACTCCTCCAGCCGGTAGCGCCTGGCCAGCTTGTGGCCGCTGTGCAACTCGGGAGCCGTGATCGAGGGCTGTTCGCCGCTCTGTCGTTCGACCGCCTTCTTCTCCGTGGCCTCGGCGGTGCTCTCCGCCGTCTTCTGTTCCTCCGCCACCCCGTCGGTCGCGGCCGTCTCCGCCTTGGCGGTCAGCGGGTCGTCACCGCTGTTGTCGGCCACGTCGACGGCGGCCGTGCTACGTTCCGCCACCGTCGTTCCTGCCTCCCCATCCGTTGCGCCACATCCAACAGCCAAGCCAATTGTGCCCACAGTCGGACGCTATGCACGACACGCGGCTCCCCCCGATGGTTGTGCTGCCGCGCCGGATCAGCGTCCGAGTCGTCCGCGCACCATGCCGACCAGGGTGTTCAGTTCCGCGATCCGCATGCGCTTGGCGGCCAGGAAGAAGACACCGAGGAGGGCCGCTCCGCCGACGAGCAGGGCGACGAGCGAGCCCAGCGCGCCCTCACCGAGGAGCTTCAGCAGACCGAAGCCGATGGCGCCGGAGACGATCGCGGCGGGCACGGAGGCCATGCAGAGACGGGCGTAGGTCCGCAGCACGTGGGTGCCGTCCAGGTCGCCGCCGAGCCGCTTGCGGAGGCGGCGCCAGGCGATGCCGACGCCGACCGCGTAGGCGAGGCCGTACGAGGCGGCCATGCCGACGACGGCCCAGCGGGCGGGCAGGACGACGTAGCAGAGCGCCGAGGCTGCCGCGTTGACGGCGGCGACGATGACCGTGTTGTAGAACGGCGTCCGGGTGTCCTCGTACGCGTAGAAGCCACGGAGCACGACGTACTGGACGGAGTAGGGGATCAGACCGAGGCCGAAGGCCATCAGGATGAAGCCCATGCCCTGGGCGGCCTCGATGCCGCTGGAGGCGTAGAGGAGGGTGCACATCGGGACGCCCAGCGCCAGGAACGCGAAGGAGACCGGGACGATCGCGACGGCGGAGTTCCGCAGGCCCTGCGAGATGTCGTCGCGGACGGCGCCCGGGTCGTCGTCGTGGGCGGCGCGGGAGATGCGGGGCAGCAGCGCGGCCATCACGGAGACCGTGATGATGGCCTGCGGCATTCCCCAGATCAGCTGGGCGTTCGAGTAGGCGAGGAAGCCGGCGCCGTTCATCCCGGACTCCTCACCGGCGGCGGTGGCGAGCTGGGTGACGACGAGGACGCCCGCCTGGTTGGCGAGGACGAAGAGGACGGTCCACTTGGCGAGCTTGACGGTCTTGCCGAGCCCGTGGCCCTTCCAGTCGAAGCGGGGCCGGAAACGGAAGCCCGTCTCGCGCAGGTACGGGATCATCGCCAGGGCCTGGACGACGAGGCCGAGCAGGGTGCCGATGCCCAGCAGCCGGATGCCGTCGTCCGGGATGGTCTGCACGCCCATCTGGGACTCGGCGGAGGTGCCGTAGACCCAGATGAACAGACCGAAGGTGACGATCATGACGATGTTGTTGAGGACTGGGGTCCACATCATCGCGCCGAACTTGCCGCGGGCGTTGAGGATCTGGCCCATCACCACGTGTACGCCCATGAAGAAGATCGTGGGCAGGCAGTAGCGGGCGAACGTCACGGCCACGCTGTTCGCGGCGGCGTCGTCGGCGATGGTGTTGGACATCAGCCGGATGAGCAGCGGCGCGGCGAAGACGGCCGCGGCGACGATCAGACCGAGCGCCACCATGACGAGGGTGAGCAGCCGGTTGGCGTACGCCTCGCCGCCGTCCTCGTCGTTCTTCATCGAGCGGACGAGCTGTGGGACGAAGACCGAGTTGAGGCCGCCGCCGACGGTGAGGATGTAGATCATCGTCGGCAGCGTGTAGGCGATGGTGTAGGTGTCGCCGAGCAGGGCGGCACCGAGCGCGCCGGTGATGACCAGACTGCGGACGAAGCCGGTGAGCCGGGAGACCAGGGTGCCCGCGGCCATCACCGCGCTCGACTTCAGGAGCCCGGAGGCGCGGCCGGACTTCTTGGGCGCGGGGGCGGGCAGCGGGTCGGGCTCCGGTGCGGGCGGGGGCACCTGGCCGGGAGTCTGCTGGTCCCGGTAGAGGTGGGCGAAGGCGTCCGGCTCGGGGCTGTCCTCGCCGGCCCGGGTCACCAGGTCGTCGACTCCGGTGAACTGGACCGTGCGGGCGTCGTCGCCGTAGGGCAGGTGGCGGGAGGTGCCGTCGGGCTCCGGTGCCGGAGTCTGCGCCCAGACCCGGGGGTCGGGGGCGTGCTGGGGAGCGGTCGGCTGCGCGTAGAGCGGCTGGGGCTCCTGGTAGGTGCCGGGCGGCGGCGGGGGGTGCGCGGCGCGGTCGTAGAGCGCCTCGGACACGGGGTCCTGCGCGGAGAGGTCCTGGGCCCGGTAGGGGTCGTGGGTGTAGGCGTCCTGGACGTAGGGGTCCTGCGCGTACGGGTTCTGCTCGTACTGCCCCTGTGCCTGGGCGGGAGTGTACGGGCCCTGCCCTGGGGTGGGGGCGTACTGGCCCTGCCCGTGGGGCTGGAGGTACGGGCCCTGGTCATACGGGGTCTGCCCCTGGTACGGGGCGTACGGGGTCTGCGGTGGGGCACCCTGCGCGTAGGGGTTCTGTTCCTGCGGGGGCGGCACCGGCGGATGGCCGGGACCGGAGGGGGCCGCGGGCGTCCCACCGGACGGCGCGGCGCCGCCCGCGCCCTGGCCGCGGTCACCGTCGTACGGCGCGTTCATGGTTACCCCACCTCATCGTCCCCGGCCGACCGGCCACGACATCGCTCAACGGTCCACTTTCTCACCCGGGCCCGACGGGTCGCCGCTTTCGGACCCGGTGTCCGGCTCCGGGTCACTCGGCTGCTCGGCTTCGTCACCGTCCGCCCGCTCCGGCACCGTCCCGGGGACCGGGGACGTGCTGCCGTCCGGGTCGGTGTCGTCGTCCGTCCCCCGGGCGTCGGCGTTTTCGGTGCTCTCCGCCCGCGGGGTGTCCGCCTCTGCCGCTTCGGCCTCGGCATTGCGGGCGGCCACCCGCTTGCGCTGGGTGTACATCCGTACTCCGGCCAGGACGAGGAGCAGGACGCCGCCGGCGATCACCAGCATCACCGTGGCGGTGATCTCGGAGACCTTCACGATGAACGTCATCGGCTGCCCGTACGGGGTGCCGTCCTCGGTGTAGAGCTGGGCGGTCATCGGGACCTGGCCGTTGACGCTGGCGGTGGCGGTGAACTTCACGGACTGGCTGTGGCCGCCGTTGACCTTCACGGGGAGTTCGGCGACCCCTTCGTCACCGTTGAGCTTGAGCCTGCCCTTGTTGCTGGAGACGAGCCGCAGCTCCAGGTTCTCCACGCCCTGGAGCAGCTTGTTCTGGACGGTCACCGGGATGGTGGCACTGCGGCCCGAAAGAGTGAGGTCCGACTTGTCGACGAGCTGTACCCCCTCGGTGAGGGTCTGCAGATATTCCAGGACGTTGATCCGGTAGAGCGCGGCCGCCCTGGCCTGCCCCCGCCACGAGGTGGACATCTCGCGGTTGATCGCGTTGCCGAAGGGCGTCACGACACGGTCCGGCTGGGTCAGGATGACCTTGAAGTCGTCCAGCTCGTCGCGGGTGGTCTTCATGTCGCGGAAGGCCTGGACGGGCAGCTCCCGGTCGCGCAGCTTCTTGGGGTAGCGGGAGCTGCCGGGCACCCGGGTGGAGGCGTCCGGGTCGGGCTTGGCAGCGGCGGCGGCCACGAGGTCGCTCGGCTGGGTCCAGCGGCGGCCGGACAGGCCCTTCAGCGCGCTCGCCATGGTCTGCGCCTGGGAGATGCTCGGTACCCGCTGGGGGGCGACGACGATGCTGCGCTGGTCCTCCGGCTGCTCCAGGGTGATCGCGAGGGACTGGGAGAGGAACTCCTGGACCGCCCGGGTGGAGTTCTCGGTGCGGAGCATGTCCCCTTCGAACGCGGTGGACAGCAGGGCGTCGCTCACGACGGCCGTGGTGCTCCCGGTGCCGAAGGGACGGGCTGCCGTCGGTGTGTAGGAGAGCTCGTCGCGGACGCTGTCGCTGCGGGCGATCACCTTGTCGGCGCCCGCCGAGGTCGCGACGGCCACGATGGAGGGGTCCACGGCCCCGTCGGCGGGCCACGCGAAGTCGGTGGCGGCCCGGGTGTGCAGCACGGTCTCCACGGTCATCCCGGCGAGTGCGGTCGCCGACTGGAGGTGTTCGAGGGAGCCGGGGACGTCCTTGCCCCGGTGGGCCAGAGAGGCGAGGTCGGGGTCCGCGAAGGGGAGCGCGACGACCTTGCGGCCCTGGACCGCCTTCTCCAGCGCGTCCAGCCAGCTCCTGGCGACGGCCTGGTTCTTGCCGGGGACGTGCAGGGACCCCTCCTTGACCCGGTAACCGTTCGCCATGGCGTCGACGGAGGCCAGCAGGTCCGGGTCGACCACCCAGGTGACGGGGAGGTCCTTGCCGAGGGAGACGAGCTGGTCGAGGCGCCCGCCGGGCTTCAGCTCGGTGGCCAGGGCGTCGTCCTCGAAGACGGGGGTCTGCTGGTCGTCCGTGGCGGTCTCCGCGGAGACATGGGCGGAGGAGATCAACGGCCAGAGGTAGGTGAGCTGGGTCTTCTTCTCGGTGGGGTCGGGCTGGTACGGCAGGAACGTCCGCTCGATGCCGAGGACCCGGTCGTAGCGCCGGTCCGAGGTCTGCCCGGTGAGGGACACACCCAGCTGGTACACGCCCGCCTCGTCGAGCTCGAGTTCGGAGACCGGGACGGAGAACGAGAAGTCCGCGCTGAGACCGGCGGCGAGACGGGGAATCTTCACCACCGGGGCGTCTTCGAGCGGCGCCGGGTCGCTGTCGTCCCGGTAGCCGGTGCGGTCCGTCGCTTGGTCGATCTCGCTGCGGCTCGTCATCCGGGGCCCGACCCGCAGGTCGACGGTCGCGTCGGTGATCGCCCTCTTGCCCCGGTTGGTGACCGTCCCGGTGACCTTGACCGTGTCCCCCTCGACGGGCGCGCTGGGGCTCAGTGTGTCGAGGGACACGTCGACGGTCTTCGAACCGGTGGCGTCCTCGGCGGCGGACGCCGTGGACGTGGCCGCGGGCGCCTGGAGCAGTCCGGCGAGGAGCGGTGCCCCCACGGCGACGGTGATGGTGCGCCGCAGCCATCGGCGAGCAGGTGAGGGACTTGTTCCCTGGATGTCTGCCGCCTCGGCCACGCGTTCGCCCGTCCTCGTCGTTGCCCGTGATGCCCGTGGGGTGGGTGCTTCCCGGTTGCTGTGTCCAGGCATGGTAACGAGGCATCCTGGGAGCAAGTGCCGGGGAGTGCTCCAGGCGATCTTCGTCCGGCCTCCGGGCGCCCCGGTTCGCGCGCCGGTGCCCGTGGAAAAAACGGGGACAACGTCGCGAGCCGGGGCACGTACCCTTTTCTGTTGTGCCGAACGCCAACGAAGACATCCCGACCGCACTGAGCCAGGTGCAGCACCGAGCGGTCAGCGAACTGCTGCGTGTGTCCCCCGTCGCCGACGACCTCGCCCGCCGATTCCAGGAGGCCGGGTTCAGCCTCGCGCTCGTCGGCGGCTCGGTGCGCGACGCGCTGCTCGGCAGGCTCGGCAACGACCTGGACTTCACCACCGACGCCCGCCCCGAGGACGTACTGAAGATCGTCCGCCCATGGGCCGACGCCGTGTGGGAGGTCGGCATCGCCTTCGGGACGGTCGGTTGCCAGAAGGACGCCCGGGTCGGGGACGTGGAACAGCGTTTCCAGGTCGAGGTCACCACCTACCGCTCGGAGGCGTACGACCGGACCTCCCGGAAGCCCGAGGTCTCCTACGGCGATTCCATCGACGAGGACCTCGTCCGACGTGACTTCACGGTCAACGCCATGGCCGTGGCCCTCCCGGAGAAGCGGTTCATCGACCCGTACGGCGGCCTGGAGGACCTCGCTGCTCGGATGCTGCGCACGCCCGGCACGCCCGAGGAGTCCTTCTCCGACGATCCGCTGCGGATGATGAGGGCCGCGCGCTTCGCCGCGCAGCTGGACTTCGACGTCGCCCCCGAGGTCGTCACGGCGATGAAGGAGATGGCGGGCCGGATCGAGATCGTCTCCGCCGAACGCGTCCGCGAGGAGTTCAACAAGCTGCTTCTCTCCGCTCACCCCCGTAAGGGCCTCGCGCTCCTCGTGGACACCGGTCTCGCCGACCACGTCCTCCCCGAGCTGCCGGCCCTGCGGCTGGAGAGCGACGAGCACCACCGGCACAAGGACGTCTACGAGCACTCGCTGACCGTCCTCGACCAGGCGATCGACCTGGAAGAGGACGGCCCCGACCTGGTGCTGCGGATCGCGGCCCTGTTCCACGACATCGGCAAGCCGCGGACCCGTCGCTTCGAGAAGGACGGCCGGGTCTCCTTCCACCACCACGAGGTGGTGGGCGCGAAGATGACCAAGAAGCGCATGACCGCGCTCAAGTACTCCAACGAGATGATCAAGGATGTCTCGCAGCTGGTGGAGCTGCACCTGCGCTTCCACGGCTACGGGACCGGCGAGTGGACCGACTCGGCCGTGCGCCGCTACGTCCGCGATGCCGGACCGATGCTCTCCCGTCTGCACAAGCTCACCCGCTCCGACTGCACCACCCGCAACAAGCGCAAGGCGTCCGCCCTCTCCCGCGCCTACGACGGCCTGGAGGAACGCATCGCCCAGCTCCAGGAGCAGGAGGAGCTGGACTCGATCCGTCCCGACCTCGACGGCAAAGAGATCCAGGAGATCCTGAGCATCGGCCCCGGGCCTGCCATCGGCCGGGCGTACAAGTTCCTGCTGGAGCTGCGCCTCGAGAACGGTCCGATGGAGCACGCCCAGGCCGTCGCCGCGCTCAAGGAATGGTGGGCCGAGCAGAGCTGAGCCGGACGTGGTGGGGTCGATGTTTCACGTGAAACACGGGGCGTGAAACATCGACCGCAAGCAGGCTCGAAGAGCCGAGGGGTGGTGTTTCACGTGAAACGTCACCCCTTTGTGCGTCCCCCACGCAGGACCAGCGCGATCGCCGCGTAGATCACGGCCACCAGCACGATCAGCAGGGCGGACCGGCCGTCGGGTGGCAGCATCAGTGCCGCGACACCCGCGGCACTCACGAAGGCGACGTTGAACAGCACGTCGTAGAGCGAGAAGACCCGGCCCCTGTAGGCGTCGTCCACCGATGTCTGGACGACCGTGTCCGTGGCGATCTTCCCTCCCTGGGTGATGAGGCCGAGGACGAAGGCGGCGATCAGGAACGGTGCGGGGGCGAAGGTCAGGCCCAGCACCGGTTCCAGTACGGCGGCCGTCCCGGCGCACACGGCCATCCACCCGAAGGGACCGAGCCGTCCCACTGCCCACGGGGAGAGGAGGGCGGCCGCGAAGAACCCCGCGCCGGACATGGCGACGGCCAGCCCCAGGAGCTTGAGCCCTTCGGACTCCGTGGAACTCCAGGCATACCGGCAGAGCATGAGCACGGTGACGAACAGTGCGCCGTAGCAGAAACGCATGAGGGTCACCGCGATGAGGGCGCGTGCGGCGGGCCGTCGCTCGGAGAGGTGCCGCAGCCCGGCGGCGAGACCTCGGGCGGTCATGGCCAGGGACGAGCCTAGGGACTGCGGAATGCTGCCCGGATCGGGTCCGAGGAGCTCCCGGGACATGCGGAGCGAGGCGAGGGCGGCGCACAGATAGAGCAAGGCTCCGAAGGCGACCACGGCGGCGTCGGAATGACCGGCGAGCAGCTGGATACCGAAGGCGAGGCCGCCGCCCAGGGTCGCGGCGAGGGTGCCCGCGGTGGGGGAGAGCGAGTTCGCGACGACGAGCCGCTCCTCGTCGACGACACGGGGGAGCGAGGCGGAGAGCCCGGCGAGGACGAAGCGGTTGACGGCCGTGACGGAGAGCGCGGAGGCGTAGAACAGCCAGTCGGGTACGGACGCCAGGACGAGTGCGGCCGTCCCGAAGGCGAGCAGGGCACGCAGGAGGTTGCCGTACAGGAAGACCTGGCGGCGCTGCCAGCGGTCGAGGAGGACACCCGCGAAGGGACCGACGAGGGAGTACGGGAGCAGGAGGACCGCCATGGCGGAGGCGATCGCCGCGGGGGAGGTCTGTTTCTCGGGGGAGAAGACGACGTACGTGGCCAGGGCCACCTGGTAGACACCGTCGGCGCACTGGGAGAGCAGCCGGACGGTGAGCAGACGGCGGAAGTCGGTCAGGCGCAGGAGTACGCGCAGATCACGTACGACGGACATGGCAGCAAGACTCACATACGTCGAGGGCCCCCGGACACATGCTCCGGGGGCCCTCGACGGCATGAGCGGGGCGCTTTAGCGCTCGACCTCGCCCTTGATGAACTTCTCGACGTTGGCCAGGGCCTCGTCGTCGAAGTACTGGACCGGCGGGCTCTTCATGAAGTAGCTCGACGCGGAGAGGATCGGGCCGCCGATACCGCGGTCCTTGGCGATCTTCGCGGCGCGCAGGGCGTCGATGATGACACCGGCGGAGTTCGGGGAGTCCCACACCTCGAGCTTGTACTCGAGGTTCAGCGGGACGTCACCGAAGGCACGGCCCTCAAGACGGACGTACGCCCACTTGCGGTCGTCCAGCCAGGCCACGTAGTCCGACGGGCCGATGTGGACGTTCTTCTCGCCCAGCTCGCGGTCGGGGATCTGCGAGGTGACGGCCTGGGTCTTGGAGATCTTCTTGGACTCCAGGCGGTCGCGCTCCAGCATGTTCTTGAAGTCCATGTTGCCGCCGACGTTGAGCTGCATCGTGCGCTCGAGACGGACACCGCGGTCCTCGAACAGCTTGGCCATCACGCGGTGCGTGATGGTCGCGCCGACCTGCGACTTGATGTCGTCGCCGACGATCGGGACGCCCGCCTCGGTGAACTTGTCCGCCCACTCCTTGGTGCCGGCGATGAAGACCGGGAGGGCGTTGACGAAGGCGACCTTGGCGTCGATGGCGCACTGCGCGTAGAACTTCGCGGCGGCCTCCGAACCCACGGGCAGGTAGCAGATGAGGACGTCGACCTGACGGTCCTTGAGGATCTGGACGACGTCGACCGGCTCCTCGGTGGACTCCTCGATGGTCAGGCGGTAGTACTTGCCGAGACCGTCGAGGGTGTGACCGCGCTGGACCGTGACGCCGTTGCTCGGGACGTCGCAGATCTTGATGGTGTTGTTCTCGCTGGCGCCGATGGCGTCGGAGAGGTCGAGGCCGACCTTCTTCGCGTCGACATCGAAGGCGGCGACGAACTCGACGTCACCGACGTGGTAGTCGCCGAACTGGACGTGCATCAGACCGGGGACCTTGGCCGCCGGGTCGGCGTCCTTGTAGTACTCGACGCCCTGCACCAGCGAGGCGGCGCAGTTGCCCACGCCGACGATGGCTACGCGAACCGAACCCATTCCGATTGCTCCCTGTGTAATCGTGGAAGCCCTGCTGTGCGCGGGCTTCACTTGGCGGTGTCGTCGGACGGATCCGGCCGGGTACTGCCCCCGTGCCGGGGCAGGCCGCCCGTCTCTCCAGAATCGTTGTCGTGCGGAGCGGGGGTGTCGGGACCGGATCGCTGGTCCCGTCCCGCCCGTTCGCTCTCGATGAGCTCGTTCAGCCAGCGCACTTCGCGCTCCACGGATTCCATGCCGTGGCGCTGCAGCTCAAGCGTGTAGTCGTCGAGGCGCTCGCGGGTGCGGGCCAGAGAGGCGCGCATCTTCTCCAGACGCTCCTCCAGCCGGCTGCGGCGGCCCTCCAGGACGCGCATCCGCACCTCGCGCTCGGTCTGCCCGAAGAAGGCGAAGCGTGCGGCGAAGTGCTCGTCCTCCCAGGAGTCCGGGCCGGTGTGGGAGAGCAGTTCCTCGAAGTGGTCCTTGCCCGCCGGGGTCAGCCGGTAGACGATCTTGGCCCGGCGTCCCGCGAGCGAAGCGGCGAGGGCGTCCTCGAGAGCACTGCCCGGTTCCTCGATCAACCAGCCGTTCGCGACCAGCGTCTTGAGGCAGGGGTACAGCGTCCCGTAGCTGAACGCCCGGAAGACGCCCAGCGAGGTGTTGAGGCGCTTCCGCAGCTCGTATCCGTGCATGGGGGCCTCGCGCAGCAGGCCGAGAACGGCGAACTCGAGAATGCCGGAGCGTCTGCTCATTCGTCGCCTCCTCCTCCGTCCACGGGGCCCTTATGCCGTGCTGATGTATCGACTCGATACATCAGCACGATAGAACGGGCCGAGAGTCTCGACAAGTGGGGGCACCGTGACCGGCGTCACATCGTCGATTCACAGGGATCGACTTGCCTGATTTGAGGGGAAGTCCGGTCCTGGACGGGTTTTGGCCGTGCGTAGTCTGTGCGGCATGCAGACCACCGGGAACCGAGAGATGCCGCCGGGCGTCAGTGCTGCGGGTGACCGGCTGCGTCACGGAGGAGCCTCCGATGGGGTTCCGGCCGTGCGCATTTCGGGGGGACCGGAACTCAACTGCCGCTTCCAGGCGTACGCGCCTGCCCGAGGAGTAGTCGTTCGATGAGCGAGCATCGTCGCAAAATGCCGCCGCAGCAGCCGCCCACAGGCGGTCGCGCGGCGGCACGGCGCGCTGCCCAGCAGCCGGTGGGCCGCAGGTCGGCCCCGGCCCAGGACGTCGGTACGGAGGCCCCGTCGGCCTCGTACGGACCTCCCTCTCCCGCCGGAGAGGAACCGCGCCCCTACGGGGGCCGCGCGGAGGCCCGCAGGGCCGCCCAGCGCGGCAGCCGCAGGAAGGGGGCCGACACGGGCCCGGGTGGCCCCGGCGGCGGCCGACGCGGTGGGGGCGGCGGCGGAGGCCGCGGCAGTGGTCCCGGGCGGGGCTCCGGCGGACCTCCGCCGGGCAAGAAGCGGATCATCGACTATCCCCGTCACGGAAAGTACGGATGGCGTCGCTGGATGCCGTCGTGGAAACTCGTGACGGGCACGTTCCTGGTCGGGCTCGGCGTCCTGATGGGCGGCTCGGTCTTCGCGTACTACAACGTGGAGATCCCGAAGGAGGACGCGACCGCGACCTCGCAGAACAACATCTACTACTGGGCCGACGGCACCCGCATGGTCGCGACCGGCAGCGGCGCCAACCGGCAGATCATCGGCATCGAGAAGATCCCGAAGGTCATGCAGGAGGCCGTGGTCTCGGCCGAGAACAAGACCTTCTGGGACGACCTGGGCATCGACCCCATGGGCATCGGCCGCGCCGTGTGGAACATGGCCAAGGGCGGTGACACCCAGGGCGGGTCGACCATCACCCAGCAGTACGTGAAGAACAACCGGCTCAACGACCAGTCGCAGACGGTCACCCGGAAGGTGAAGGAACTCTTCATCTCCATGAAGGTCGGCAACGAGCTCGAGAAGCGCGACATCATGGCCGGATACCTGAACACCGCGTACTACGGACGAGGTGCCTACGGAATCCAGGCGGCGGCCCGCGCCTATTTCGACAAGGACGCGGAGAAGCTCAACGCCAGCGAGTCGGCGCTGCTCGCCGCCGTCCTGAAGGGCGCGACGTACTACGACCCGGCCGGCTATCCGGAGTACGACCCCGAAGCCACTCCCGAGAAGAACCTCGACCGGGCCACCAAGCGGTGGAAGTGGATCCTCGACGAGATGCTCAACGACAAGAAGATCACCGCCGAGGAGCGCGCCAAGTACACGACCTTCCCGAAGGTCCAGAAGCGCAAGCAGGACGCCCAGCTGACCGGCCAGATCGGCTACCTCGTCAGCACGGCCAAGGCGAACTTCATCAACAACAGCGACGGCTACGGTGCCAAGGAGCTGGAGCGCGGCGGCTTCGAGATCCACACCACCTTCCAGAAGCCGAAGGTGCAGGCTCTGGAGAAGTCCGTCACGAAGATCCTCGACGAGTACATCGACCCGAAGAAGCGGCCGAAGACCGACACCAACGTGCAGTTCGGCGGCGCCTCGGTCGATGTCAAGACCGGCGCGATCGTCGCGATCTACGGCGGTGTCGACGCCACCAAGCACTTCACCAACAACGCCGACACGACCGGCGCGCAGGTCGGCTCGACGTTCAAGCCCTTCGTGCTGGCCGCCGCGATGAAGTACGGCGTGCGGGATCCGAAGCTGGGCCCCGTCCAGGACGAGTCCTCCCGAAGGCTCGTCGACCCGGACAAGAGCCGCTACTCCGGCAAGGATAAGCTGCAGGTCCGACGCTACGACGGCGACATCTGGCACAACGAGAAGGGCGACGAGTGGCGCCAGACCAATGACGACGGCGCGAGCTACGGCGACATGACCCTTCGCGAGGCCATGATCCGCTCGGCGAACTCGCCGTACGTCCAGCTCGGCATGGACGTCGGGATCGACAAGGTCCGCGAGGCCTCGGTCTCCGCCGGTCTGCGCAAGGACTCGCTCGTCCAGGGCGAGGTGCCCTCGTTCTCGCTCGGCATCTCCAGCCCGAGCGCGATCCGGATGGCGGGAACCTACGCGACCTTCGCCAACAGCGGCGAGCAGAACGACCCGTTCTCGGTGACCAAGGTCCTCAAGGGCGGCACGGTCGTCTACAAGCACGAGGCGAAGTCCAACGAGGCCTTCTCCCCGGCCATCGCCAGCAACGTCACCGACATCCTCCGTGACGTCGTGGAGGACCCGAAGGGCACCGGCCGCAAGGCCGCCATCCCGGGCCGCGACGTGGCGGGCAAGACCGGTACCACCGACGGCAACAAGTCGGCCTGGTTCGTCGGCTACACCGCGCAGCTGTCGACCGCGATCGACATGTACCGCTTCGACGACGACGAGACGAAGAAGAACCGCGAGTTCGAGGAGATGTACGGCACGGGTGACCAGCCGAAGATCCACGGCTCGTCGTTCCCGTCGCGGATCTGGAAGGACTACATGACCACGGCGGTCGAGGACATGCCGAAGGTCAAGTTCCCCAAGCCCATGGACCTGGACAGCGCCGAGCCTGTCTACGGCGGCGGCGCCACCAGCCCGACCCCCTCGCCGACGCCCACGCCGACTCCCACCGAGACCGAGACGGCCACGACGACTCCCCCGGCCACCCCCACGACGACCCCCCCGGTGACCACGACGCCCAAGCCGACCAAGACGACGTGCGGTGTCTGGGACTGGGAGTGCAACAACCCGGGCAACCCCGGGGGCAACACGGGTCAGCCCACCACCACACCACCCCCGACCGAGACACCGACACCGACCGACACACCGACGGACGACAACGGGCCGGGGAACGGAAGCGGCGGACCGGGTAAACCCGGTGACGGGTCCTGGATCCCCTGATCCCGCTCCACCGGCGCACTCTCCCCGAGGGCCGTCGCGGCCGCTCCGTACCTTCCGTACGGGGCCGGCCACGGCGGCCCTCGCCGTTTTCCCTGGGACGTACGGCAGGATGTCCCCCATGCCGAGCCTCCAGAAGACGAGCGCGCCGCAGGACCGGCCGCAGGGCCGCTCGCGGACGGTCGCCCCCACCCGCCGGGACGAAGTGGCCGCCGCGGGCAGCGAACTGATCGGCGGCCCCTACGGCCGCCGGGCCGCGACCGGCACCGGACAGGTGACCCCGGTGCGGGTGATCGCCCTCGTGGCCATCGGCATGTTCGCCCTCGGCATGGTGCAGAAGCTGCCCTGCTACAACTGGGCCTGGTTCCGCGGCACGACCTCCCAGTACACCCACGCCTGCTACTCGGACATCCCGCACCTCTTCACGGGGCGGGGCTTCGCGGACGGCCTGGTCCCCTACTTCGACCGGCTGGGCGGCGACATACCGTTCCTGGAGTACCCCGTCCTCACGGGGCTGTTCATGGAGGTCGCGGCCTGGCTGACGCCGGGCGGCGGCGACACCATGCAGCGCGAGCAGGGGTACTGGCTGGCCAACGCGGGCCTCCTGATGGTCTGCGCGGCCGTTCTCGCGGTCTGTGTGGCCCGCACCCACCGGCTGCGCCCCTGGGACGGCCTGCTCGTCGCCCTGGCACCCTCGATCGCGCTCACCGCCACGATCAACTGGGACCTGCTGGCCGTCGCCCTGACCGCCGCTGCCGTCATGATGTGGTCGCGGGAGCGGCCGCTCGCCTTCGGTGTCCTGCTCGGCCTCGCGACCGCCGCCAAGTTCTATCCCGCCCTGCTCCTCTGCCCGCTGCTCCTGCTCTGCTGGCGGGCCGGGAAGTGGCGCGAGTTCGGCACCGCCGTGCTCGGCGCGGCCGGGGCGTGGCTGGTGGTGAACCTGCCCGTGATGCTGCTGGCCCCCGAGGGCTGGAAGCAGTTCTATCTCTTCAGCCGGGACCGGAACGTCGACTTCGGCTCGGTCTGGCTGCTGATCAGCCAGCGGACGGGCGAGGGGATCCCGCCGGAGCGGGCCAACCTGTACGCCCTGGTGTTCATGGTGGTGGCGGTCGTGGGCCTCGCCCACCTGGCCTTCACCGCACCCCGCAGGCCCCGCTTCGCCCAGCTGGCGTTCCTGGTCGTCGCCGCGTTCGTCCTGACCAACAAGGTCTACTCACCGCAGTACGTCCTGTGGCTGGTCCCGCTGGCGGCCCTCGCCCGGCCGCGCTGGCGCGACTTCCTGATCTGGCAGGCGTGCGAGGTCATGTACTTCGTCGGCGTCTGGATGTACCTGGCGTTCACCACCAGCGGCAACAAGCAGGGCCTGCCGGTGGACGGCTACCAGTTCGCGATCGTCCTGCACCTGCTCGGCACCCTGTACCTGTGCGTCATGGTCGTACGGGACATCCTCAAGCCCGAGAAGGACCCCGTCCGGCAGGACGGCTCGGACGATCCCTCCGGAGGCGTCCTGGACGGCGCGGAGGACGTCGTCGCCGCGGGCAGGGCCCTGCCCGCGGCTCCGGCCGGGTCACGGCGGGTGGCATGGGGAACCCCCGGGGAGGAGACCCCCCGGGGGTGAGCGGGACCGGTCGGCTCAGCGCTCGACGAGCCGGTCGAACTGCGTCGTGGTGTGGCGGAGATGCGCCACCAGTTCGTCGCCGACCCGGGGCTCCTGAGCGTCCGCGGGCACGAACAGGATCGACACCTGCATGTGCGGCGGCTCGGCGAACCAGCGCTGCTTCCCGGCCCAGACGAACGGCGACAGGTTCCGGTTCACGGTGGCCAGACCCGCCCGCGCGACGCCCTTGGCGCGCGGCATGACGCCGTGCATCGCCTTGGGAGCCTCCAGACCCACACCGTGCGAGGTGCCACCGGCGACGACGACCAGCCAGCCGTCCGACGCCGCCTTCTGCTGGCGGTAGCCGAAGCGGTCGCCCTTCGTGACCCGGGTCACGTCGAGGACGGATCCCCGGTACTCGGTCGATTCGTGGTCACCCAGCCACAGCCGGGTGCCGATCCGCGCCCGGAACCGGGTCTGCGGGAACTGCTGCTGGAGCCTGGCCTGCTCCTCGGCCCGCAGATGGCTCACGAACAGGGTGTGCAGCGGCAGCCGGGCGGCCCGCAGCCGGTCCATCCAGCCGATGACCTCCTCGACGGCGTCGGTGCCGTCCGGCCGGTCCAGCGGGAGGTGCAGCGCGAAGCCCTCCAGACGTACGTCCTCGATGGCGGCGTGGAGCTGCGGGAGCTCCTCCTCGCGGACGCCGTGCCGCTTCATCGAGCTCATGCACTCGATGACGACCCGGGCGCCCACGAGGGCGTGCACCCCGTCGACGGACGAGACGGAACGGACCACCCGGTCGGGCAGCGGAACCGGTTCCTCACCCCGTCGGAACGGGGTCAGGACCAGCAGGTCGCCACTGAACCAGTCCTTGATGCGCGCGGCTTCGTAGGTGGTGCCCACGGCGAGCATGTCGGCACCGAACCGGGCGGCCTCTTCCGAGAGGCGCTCGTGGCCGAAGCCGTATCCGTTGCCCTTGCAGACCGGGATGACCCCCGGGAACTGGTCGAGGACGCTCTTCTGATGCGCGCGCCAGCGAGCGGTGTCGACGTAGAGGGAGAGCGCCATGGCCGGCCCGGAACCTTTCTGATGGCAGCGGTGATTCAAAGGTATGTACGAGACTACGGAAACGTCAGCGGTACGACACGGGTCAGCGGCGCGACATGTAGATGTCGAGGGCCTTGTGCAGCAGCTTGTTCAGCGGGAAGTCCCACTCGCCGACGTACTCGACGGCCTCGCCGCCCGTGCCCACCTTGAACTGGATGAGACCGAAGAGGTGGTCGGTCTCATCGAGCGAGTCGGAGATGCCCCGCAGGTCGTAGACGGTCGCGCCCATCGCGTACGCGTCGCGCAGCATGCGCCACTGCATCGCGTTCGAGGGCCGGACCTCACGGCCGATGTTGTCGGAGGCACCGTAGGAGTACCAGACGTGTCCGCCGACGACGAGCATCGTCGCCGCGGAGAGGTTCACGCCGTCGTGCCGCGCGAAGTACAGCCTCATGCGGTTGGGGTCCTCGCTGTTGAGGACGGTCCACATGCGCTGGAAGTACGAGAGCGGGCGCGGCCGGAAGTGGTCGCGGACGGCCGTGATCTCGTACAGCCGCTGCCACTCGGCCAGGTCCTCGTAGCCGCCCTGGACGACCTCGACACCGGCCTTCTCGGCCTTCTTGATGTTCCGGCGCCACAGCTGGTTGAAGCCCTTGAGGACATCGTCGAGCGAGCGGTTCGCCAGCGGCACCTGGAAGACGTACCGGGGCTGTACGTCACCGAAGCCGGCCCCGCCGTCCTCGGCCTGCTGCCAGCCCATCCTCCGCAGCCGGTCCGCGACTTCGAAGGCGCGCGGCTCGATGTGGGAGGCCTCGACGTCCTTGAGGCGCTTGACGTCCGGATCCTGGATGCCGGACTTGATGGCGGCCGAGTTCCAGCGCCGGATGACGACCGGCGGGCCCATCTTCACGGAGAAGGCGCCCTGCTGCTTGAGGTGCGCCAGCATCGGCTGGAGCCAGTCGTCGAGGTTCGGAGCGTGCCAGTTGATGACCGGGCCCTCGGGCAGGTAGGCCAGATAGCGCTTGATCTTCGGGAGCTGGCGGTAGAGCACGAGACCGACGCCCACGAGCTCGCCGGTCCTGTCGAACCAGCCGAGGTTCTCCGAGCGCCACTCCGTCTTCACATCAGCCCATGCCGGGACCTGGCAGTGACTCGCGGCAGGCTGGCTCTGGATGAATGCCAGATGCTGCTCACGGCTGATGGTCCTCAGGGTCAGGCTCATGCGGGGCGCTCCTCGGCAGGTGTGTCCCCATCGGTCAGGGGCTCCGGCTCTCGCGCCGAAGCCTACTGTGACCGAGGAGCGCCCCGGAGGGGCGCGTATGCCCTGACGTGCCGCTCGGCCTAGCCGATGACGCCGCCGAAGAGTCCGCCGTGGGCCATTCCGAGGAAGAAGCCCACCGCGGACATGCCGAGGCCGACGATCAGCAGGAAGCGCTCGCGGGTGGTCACGGAGATGAACTGCCCGTAGCCGCCGGTCAGGATGCCGACCAGGCCTGACCAGGAACTCAGCAGATGCAGGCTGGAGAACTGCGCGGTGACGAAGGCGAGGACGCCCAGCGCCAGTGTCACTCCGACCAGGGTGTCCTGGATCGGATGGGGCTTGCCGTCGGTCGCGAAGAGGGAGTGGCCGGGGTCGGGTCGCATTGCCTGTGCCATGGGGCACCTCCTGGCGTGCTTGCCGGAAGGCGGCGCATCCTCGCGCCGCCGTCATCCGTTGTGTACAGATTGCGTCCCCTCACCGGTGAATTTCAACCGCAGGCCGATGTGCGGGTAGTCTGTACGGTCTGCAGCGGTGTCTGCCCTGGTCCGTCCTGGATCGGCGGTACCTCCCTCGTTCACGGGGGCGGACCGTCAGTGGTCGCCGATACCGTTGCGTACGCATCACGACCCTCCTGCCACGGAACGACCGTGGCCGCTGAGTCCAAAGGAGGTGGGTTCCACATGCGTCACTACGAAGTGATGGTCATCCTCGACCCCGATCTCGAGGAGCGCGCTGTCTCCCCGCTGATCGAGAACTTCCTTTCCGTCGTCCGTGAGGGCAACGGAAAGGTCGAGAAGGTCGACACCTGGGGCCGTCGTCGTCTCGCCTACGAGATCAAGAAGAAGCCCGAGGGCATCTACTCGGTCATCGACCTGCAGGCCGAGCCTGCGGTCGTCAAGGAGCTCGACCGCCAGCTCAACCTGAACGAGTCGGTCCTCCGGACCAAGGTCCTCCGTCCCGAGACCCACTGAGCTTCTAGCTCAGAGGTCATCGGGTCCGAGTAGCAGCAAAGCAGCCAGAAGCAATCCCGCCGAGAGGTACCCCCATGGCAGGCGAGACCGTCATCACGGTCGTCGGCAATCTTGTCGACGACCCCGAGCTGCGCTTCACCCCGTCCGGTGCGGCGGTCGCGAAGTTCCGTATCGCGTCCACCCCCCGCACCTTCGACCGTCAGACCAATGAGTGGAAGGACGGCGAAAGCCTCTTCCTGACCTGCTCGGTCTGGCGTCAGGCGGCGGAGAACGTCGCGGAGTCGCTTCAGCGAGGCATGCGCGTCGTCGTGCAGGGCCGGCTGAAGCAGCGGTCCTACGAGGACCGTGAGGGCGTCAAGCGCACGGTCTACGAGCTGGACGTCGAGGAAGTCGGCCCCAGCCTCAAGAACGCCACGGCCAAGGTCACCAAGACCACCGGTCGAGGCGGCCAGGGCGGTTACGGCGGCGGCGGTCAGCAGCAGGGCGGCGGAGGCGGCAGCTGGGGTGGAAACTCCGGCGGCGGTGGCCAGCAGGGTGGCGGCGGTGCTCCCGCCGACGACCCGTGGGCGACCGGCAGCCCTTCCGGCGGCCAGCAGCAGGCCGGCGGCGGCAGCTGGGGTGGAAACTCCGGCGGCGGCAGCGGCGGCGGCTACTCGGACGAGCCTCCCTTCTAGGGCGAAGCCCCGGAAGCAGCTCGTACCCCCACTTCTTGATCACACAGGAGAAACACCATGGCGAAGCCGCCTGTGCGCAAGCCTAAGAAGAAGGTCTGCGCGTTCTGCAAGGACAAGACCGTGTACGTGGACTACAAGGACACGAACATGCTGCGGAAGTTCATTTCCGACCGCGGCAAGATCCGTGCCCGCCGCGTGACCGGCAACTGCACGCAGCACCAGCGTGACGTCGCCACGGCCGTCAAGAACAGCCGTGAGATGGCGCTGCTGCCCTACACGTCCACCGCGCGATAAGGAAAGGGTGACCGACCAATGAAGATCATCCTGACCCACGAGGTTTCTGGCCTCGGTGCCGCTGGCGACGTCGTCGACGTCAAGGACGGCTACGCTCGCAACTACCTGGTCCCGCGTGGTTTCGCGATCCGCTGGACCAAGGGTGGCGAGAAGGACGTGGCGCAGATCCGCCGCGCCCGCAAGATCCACGAGATCGCGACCATCGAGCAGGCCAACGAGATCAAGGCCCGCCTCGAGGGTACGAAGGTGCGCCTGGCCGTTCGCTCCGGCGACGCCGGCCGTCTCTTCGGCTCCGTGACCCCGGCCGACATCGCCACGGCGATCAAGTCCGCGGGTGGCCCCGACGTCGACAAGCGTCGCGTCGAGCTCGGTTCGCCGATCAAGACCCTGGGCTCGCACCAGGTGTCCGTGCGTCTGCACCCCGAGGTTGCCGCGAAGCTCGGCGTCGAGGTCGTCGCCGCGTAACGCTGCCTCTGGCAGTCTGCGCTCAGCAGTGAGGAAGGGCCGTACCCCTCGGGGTACGGCCCTTCCGCCGTGTGGCGACCCGCTCTGTCCATCCCGTTTCACGTGAAACACTCCGATGTTCCATGAAGGGGTGTTTCACGTGAAACGTCAGCGGGTGGCGCCTGTGACGATCCAGCGGCCGGAGCGGGACCGCAGCCAGAGCGTCGCCATGCGGACCGCCATCATCAGGGTCATCGCCCACCAGAGGGCGGTCAGTCCTCCGCCAAGCACGGGAACCAGAAGGGCGACCGGAGCGAAGACGGCCAAGGTCAGCAGCATGGCCCAGGCCAGGTAGGGGCCGTCCCCGGCACCCATCAGAACGCCGTCGAGGACGAAGACGACCCCGGAGATCGGCTGGGAGACCGCGACCACGAGCAGGGCGGGGAGCAGGGTGTCCTGGACGGTGGTGTCATCGGTGAAGAGGGGGACGAAGAGGGGGCGGGCCATGATCAGCAGCGCGCCGAGCACCACTCCGGAGACCACACCCCACTGGACCATGCGGCGGCAGACCTGACGGGCGCCGTCGGTGTCGCCCGCACCGAGGTACCGCCCGATGATGGCCTGGCCCGCGATGGCGATCGCGTCGAGGGCGAAGGCCATCAGGCTCCACAGGGACAGGATGATCTGGTGGGCGGCTACTTCCGTGTCTCCCATCCGTGCCGCGACGGCTGTGGCGATCATCAGGACCGCGCGGAGCGAGAGCGTACGGACCAGGAGAGGGACGCCCGCCTGGGCGGAGGCGCGGATGCCGGCCGTGTCCGGACGGAGGGAGGCACCGTGGCGACGGGCGCCCCGGACGACCACGACGAGGTAGACGGCGGCCATGCCGTACTGGGCGATGACGGTGCCCCAGGCGGAACCGGCGATGCCGAGGCCCGCTCCGTAGACCAGTCCGAGGTTGAGGGCACCGTTGGCCATGAAACCGCCGATGGCCACGTAGAGCGGTGTGCGGGTGTTCTGGAGGCCGCGCAGGACGCCCGTGGCGGCCAGGACCACCAGCATCGCCGGGATGCCGAGGCTGGAGATCCGCAGGTAGGTGATCGCGTAGGGGGCCGAGGTGTCGGAGGCCCCGAAGGCGTCCACGAGCCAGGGTGCCGTGGGGAAGGTCAAGGCGACGACGGCGGCACCGAGGAGGATCGCGAGCCAGATGCCGTCCATGCCCTGTCGGATGGCGGCGGCGATGTCTCCCGCACCGACGCGTCGGGAGACTGCGGCGGTGGTGGCGTAGGCGAGGAAGACGAAGACGCTGACGGCGGTGGAGAGCAGAGCGGCGGCGATCGCGAGACCCGCGAGTTGCGGCGTGCCGAGGTGCCCGACGATGGCACTGTCGACCATGAGGAAGAGAGGCTCGGCGACGAGGGCGCCGAACGCGGGCAGTGCGAGGGAGACGATCTCTCGGTCGTGCTGCCGACGGACGGCTTTGGAGGTCGCGGGGGCCTGGGTCATGGGAGCAATCTAATCTTCCACAGGTAAGAGATGCAATGGTGCTTTATCCCTTACTCATCGAGGGTGAGGGGCTTCGCGTGTGGGCCGTTTGTTCTGATCTTGGTCCAGGGGGGAAAGTTTTTCTCCCCCACAGCCAGTGGATGGTGAAATTGCAGGTCAGGGCGGTGTTGAGGGGGCCCTTATGAGTTTGTCCACATGGCTGTCCCCCGCTCCGTGCACAGGTTCCGGGGAGTTCTCCACAGTATTGGGGCCTTCACCCACAGGGCCTGTGGATAACCAGATTGGCTGACGCCCCTCGCGGGCCTACCGTGGTCCGGCGCCCGACGCGCCAGAAACGGTCGCGCAGCCACTCGTCGATCAGGGTGTGGCGTAAGAAAGAGTGGCACGGCGAGGTCCGCGGAGCGGACGGGAAGAGGTGCTTGGTGAGCGTTCCCGAGCCGATGGACGACCCTTGGGCGGACGGCGGACCGAGTGACCGGCTGCCCACCCGTACCCGGGGTGAGGGGCGTGGTCGCGGACGAGGGCGTGACGACCAGCACGAGCGCGGGGGCGACGGCCCCTGGGACGGTGGGCTCTCCGGCTTCGAACGCGTTCCGCCACAGGACCTCGACGCCGAGCAGTCGGTCCTCGGCGGCATGTTGCTCTCCAAGGACGCCATCGCGGACGTCGTCGAGATCATCAAGGGCCACGACTTCTACAAGCCCGCACACGAGACCGTCTACGCGGCGATCCTCGACCTCTACGCCAAGGGCGAGCCCGCCGACCCGATCACGGTCGGCGCGGAGCTCACCAAGCGCGGTGAGATCACCCGTGTCGGCGGTGCCTCCTACCTCCACACCCTGGTCCAGTCGGTCCCGACGGCGGCCAATGCCTCGTACTACGCGGAGATCGTCCATGAGCGGGCCGTCCTGCGGCGCCTCGTGGAGGCCGGGACCAAGATCACGCAGATGGGATACGCGGCCGACGGGGATGTCGACGAGATCGTGAACTCGGCCCAGGCCGAGATCTACGCGGTCACCGAGCAGCGCACCACCGAGGACTACCTGCCGCTCGGCGACATCATGGAGGGGGCGCTCGACGAGATCGAGGCGATCGGCTCCCGCAGCGGTGAGATGACGGGTGTGCCGACCGGCTTCACCGACCTCGACTCGCTCACCAACGGTCTCCATCCCGGTCAGATGATCATCATCGCGGCCCGTCCCGCCATGGGTAAGTCGACGCTCGCCCTGGACTTCGCGCGGGCGGCGTCCATCAAGCACAACCTGCCCAGCGTCATCTTCTCCCTCGAAATGGGCCGCAACGAGATCGCGATGCGTCTGCTCTCGGCCGAGGCACGGGTCGCGCTCCACCACATGCGCTCCGGAACGATGACCGACGAGGACTGGACGCGGCTGGCCCGCCGGATGCCGGACGTCTCGCAGGCACCGCTCTTCATCGACGACTCCCCGAACCTGTCGATGATGGAGATCCGTGCGAAGTGCCGCAGGCTCAAGCAGCGCAACGGCCTCAAGCTCGTCATCATCGACTACCTCCAGCTGATGCAGTCGGGTGGCTCGAAGCGGCAGGAGAGCCGTCAGCAGGAGGTCTCCGACATGTCGCGAAACCTCAAGCTCCTCGCCAAGGAGCTGGAGCTGCCGGTGATCGCGCTCTCCCAGCTGAACCGTGGCCCCGAACAGCGCACCGACAAGAAGCCGATGGTCTCCGACCTGCGTGAGTCCGGCTCCATCGAGCAGGACGCCGACATGGTGATCCTGCTCCACCGTGAGGACGCCTACGAGAAGGAGTCCCCGCGCGCGGGCGAGGCCGACATCATCGTGGGCAAGCACCGAAACGGCCCGACGGCCACGATCACCGTCGCCTTCCAGGGCCACTACTCCCGCTTCGTGGACATGGCACAGACGTGACGGTCCATCCCCGGGAGCGATCTTCCGGACGGCCCCCGTCCGGCGTGGACCTCTCCGTGTGAGGTGGCGTTGGATGGGGTCATGATGACTTCTTCTGACGGGCTGCTGCCCGGAACCGAGCGGGCGCTGTCGCATCGGGTCGCCGTCGCGCAGGCCGAGGGGCGGGCCCCCTCGGTGGTGGGGGCCGTGGTGCGGGACGGGGCGCTGGTGTGGAGCGGGTCGCGCAGCTGTGTGGACGGGCACGCGCCGGACGCGGACACACAGTTCAGGATCGGCTCCCTCACCAAGGTGTTCACCGCCGTCCTGGTGATGCGGCTGCGGGACGAGGGGCTCCTGGGGCTCGACGATCCGCTGGAGCGGCATCTCAAGGGCACGGGCGTCGGCGAGGTGACGATCGCCCAGCTCCTCGGCCACAGTGGCGGTCTCGCCGCCGAGACGCCCGGTGCGTGGTGGGAGCGGTCCTCGGCCGCGTTGCGGCCCGAGCTCTCCGACGTGCTGGGGGACCAGCCGTTCCTGAGGACGCCCGGACGGCGCCACCACTACTCCAACCCGGGCTACACCCTCCTCGGTTCACTGGTCGAGGCCGTACGCGGGGTGCCCTGGGCGGAGGCTCTGCGAAGCGAGATCCTGGAACCCCTGGGGATGGGCCGGACGACGCCGGAGCCGGTCGCCCCGCACGCCGGTGGCTGGGCCGTGCACCCCTGGGCCGATGTGATGCTGCCCGAGCCGTCCGAGGACCTGGGCCTGATGGCCCCCGCCGGGCAGCTGTGGTCGACTGCGGCGGACCTCGCCCGGTTCGCCGCGTTCCTCGCGGCCGGGGACGAGCAGGTGCTCGCCGCCGCCTCCGTGGAGGAGATGCGGGCCCCGGGCGCGCCCGGGGCCGAGGGGGAGTGGGAGCTGAGCTACGGGCTCGGTCTCCAGCTGGCACACAGGGACGGCCGGACCTACATCGGTCACACCGGTTCGCTCCCGGGCTTCCTCGCCGCTCTGTGGGTGTGCGTGGAGGAGGGTCTGGCGGGGGTCATGCTCGCCAATGCCACCTCGGGGCCGCAGCCGGGGGTTGTGGCCGCCGATCTCATCCGGATCGTGGCGGAGGCCGAGCCGCGCTTCCCCGAGCCCTGGAGGCCGCTTCCCGAGGGCGGAGTCGACGAGGAGCTGTTGTCGCTGACCGGGCCTTGGTACTGGGGCACGTACGCCTACGGGCTGCGCGTCGGGCCTGAGCGGAGTGTCGTTTTCGAACCCCTGCGGGGCGCGGGGCGCGGGGCGAGTTTCCGGGCGCTGCCCGACGGCGGCTGGGTCGGGCTGAACGGCTACTACGAGGGGGAGACCCTCCGGGTCGTACGGCGTGCCGACGGTGGCGTCAGCCATCTCGACCTCGGCTCGTTCGTCTTCACACGGGAGCCCTACGCCCCTGCGGACGCGGTTCCGGGCGGGGTGGACGAGGCAGGCTGGCGCGGCCTCTGAGCCGGAGGGGGGTGTTTCACGTGAAACACCCCCTGTCTCGGAGTGCGTCAGAGGCTCTTCTTGAAGCCCACGTGGGAGGCCTCGAAGCCGAGACGCTCGTAGAAGCGGTGGGCGTCCGTACGGCTGACGTCGGAGGTCAGCTGGACGAGCTTGCAGCCGAGGCGCCGGGACTCTTCGACGGCCCACTCGATGAGCTGGGTTCCGAGACCACTGCCGCGCTCGTCCGCGCGGACGCGTACGGCCTCGATGATCGAGCGGATGGTGCCCTGGCGGGAGAGTCCCGGGATCACCGTCAGCTGGAGGGTTCCCACGACCTGGCCCGCGCGGACGGCCACCATGAGGTGCTGGTGGGGGTCGCCCGAGAGGATGTCGAAGGCCGCGAGGTACGGCGTGAGGTCTTCGGGGGACTCTCTCTGCGCGCCCAGCGGGTCGTCCGCGAGCATCGCGACGACGGCGGGGAGGTCCTCCGCGGTCGTGGGCCGTATCTCAAGATCGCTCATGCCCCGCAGGGTACGCGGGAGCGTCTGTCTCGGCGCCTCCGGACGGGTCTCCGCTGATTGCCGCGCCATGGGGAGGCGGGCCGATCGCAGGGAGGCTCCGTGATCACACGGAGGTGGCCTGGCCTTCCAGTACCTGGACCAGCGGTGTCAGGTCCGGGTTCTTCGCCGCCTCGTCGAGGGCTTCGCGCAGTGCGCTGTCGTTGGTGGGGCGGGCTTCGTCGAGGAGTCTCTGCCCGGTTTCGGTGACGTCCGTGTAGATGCCGCGCCGGTCGGTGGTGCAGAGGTACCGGGTGAGCAGTCCCCGGTCTTCGAGGCGGGTGACCAGCCGGGTGGTGGCGCTCTGGCTGAGGACGACCGCGTCGGCGACCTGCTTCATCTGAAGGTGCCCACCTGGCCCGTTGTGCTGGCGGCTGAGGACGTCGAGGAGGGAGTACTCGCGCACGCTCAGACCGTGACGGCTCTCCAGGGCGCGCTCGATGTGCGACTCGATCCGGCCGTGCAGCAGGCTGAGGGCGCACCAGCGCTGGGACAGCGCGGTGAGTGCGGGGTCCGTCGCGGTCATGCTCTCTCCTCGGTCTCTCCTAGGGCGTGTTTCGAAAGTCCCGCCTGTCCGGCGGCGTCTGGCACGCACGCTCTCGACGCCGGAGTGGCTTCCCGGCCCAGGGTAGACGATGGACCGCAATAGTGCGCGTGTGCAAGTAATTCGGAGGGGTGCGGCTATCCGGCTGCGACTGTCAGGGGCGCGAAGCGGCGGAGCTGGTCTCCGGGGAGGTCGGGCAGGCCGTGGACCATCACCGCGTTGTTGGCGATCGGATCGATGCCGTTCCCCTTGAGCCAGGTCAGCAGAGAGGTGTGGCGCACATCGATGTCCGTGCGGAGCGGCCGCTCGGTCGCTGCGGCCAGTGAGGCGATCAGTGCCTTGGCGGTGTCCGGGTCCTGGGCGATCAGCGGCCCGACGACATGGGTGTCCATGTTGGGCCAGGCCGCCGCGAAACCGGTGAGCCCGCCGTTCTCCTCCGAGACTCTGAGGTGGTCCGCGAACGCGGGCAGCCGGGTGATGATGTGCGTCCGGTCGAGGCCGAAGATCTCGTGGTCCAGACGCAGGATCGCCGGAAGGTCCTCCGCCGTGGCCGGCCGGACCCTGATGTCGGGGGCGGGTTCGGCGAAGGTGAAGCGGCCCCGGAGCATCTCCGACCGGCTGATCTCCGTGAAACCGAGCTGCTCGTACAGCGGCTGCCCGTTCGCCGTGGCGTACAGGGTGGCCGGGGTGTCTCCGATCTCCGTCAGGACGTGCCGCATGAGCCGACGTCCCACGCCTTGGCGCGCGTAGCGCTCGGCGACGAGCATCATGCCGATCGCCGAGAGCCCGGGACCGTAGGAGGTGACGACGGAGCAGGCGGCCAGCCCGGAGCCGTCGGGGTCGTCGATGCCGTACCCGGTTCCCGCTGTGAGCAGCAGGCCCCACTTGTGCTCTTCGCGCGGCCAGCCCCGGTTCTCGGAGAGGTCGGCGCAGGCGAGGAGGTCGTTCGAGGTGAGGTGCCGGACGGGGAGTTGGGCGAGAGCGGCGGGGGAGATCGGCATGTCGTCCAGGCTGTCCGATGGAGTGATCTTCCGTCCACCGTTTTCGGGGATCTGACCGGGAACCGGGGGGACGTTGATTCCACCCCGTGGGACGAGCACGATGTTCCACGTGAAACCCGGCAAGCGGCGCCTCCATCTCTTCGACCTCGACGGCACACTGATCCGGGGGTCGGCCGCAGCCGTGGAGATCTCCCGGCAGCTCGGTCTGGTCGAGGAGATCGCCGCGCTGGAAGAGGGCTTCCTGCGCGGGCTCACCCCGAACGAGTTCGCCGTCCGGGCCCGCGCCCTCTGGTCCGAGCTGACCGTGGCGCAGGTCACGGCCGCCTTCGAGGGGGCGCCCTGGCTCGACGGCATCCGTGAGGTCTGGGCCGACATCGGGGAGCGCGGCGACCGCTGTGCGGTGATCTCCCTCTCGCCCGATTTCTTCGTGGAGCGGCTGCTCGGCTGGGGCGCCGACGCGGCGCACGGTTCGCGCTGGCCGGCCGTCCCCTTCACCGAGCAGATCCACCGGCCCGGCATCCTCGACGCGAGAGCCAAGGTACGGATCGCACGGCGGCTCTGTGCGGAGTACGGCATCGAGGTGGCCGACTGTGTCGCCTATGGGGACTCGATGTCCGACGCGGAGCTGTTCGCGGTCGTGCCGGACACCGTGGCGGTGAACGCGGACCGCCATCTCGGCGGTCTGTCGCGGTACAGCTACACGGGAGGAGACTTGCGCGAGGCCTACGCCCTGGTCCAAAAGCGCGCAGCTTAACCAGAATCCCCGCTCCCTGGCCCGAGAACGCGGCTTTCCGTCCGGCTCGCTGCCGAAGAGTTCATGCTTCGAGCACGGAAGCCAGGCCAGCGCGAGGGCGAGGCACATGATGGATGCTCCGACCACCACGAGGGCTCCGGAGGCCTCGGACGGCCGCGGGCCCGGGGTGACGGACACGTACGGGACACCGTTACGGGACCGCCCGGGGGTAGTTCCGACGGAGGGGAGCGAGCCCCGGGCCATCGGGGGAGCGTCCGCCGACGCGGTGCTCGTACGCCGCACCCTGGCCGAGATCGCTCCGATCGCCGACCGGGTGACCTCGTACTTCTACGCCCTGCTGTTCATCGGGAACCCCGCCCTGCGCGAGATGTTCCCGGCCGCCATGGACACCCAGCGGGACCGGCTCCTCCAGGCCCTCCTGACGGCGGCGGAGCACCTCGACGACACCCCGGTGCTCACCGCGTACCTGGAGAACCTCGGCCGGGGGCACCGTAAGTACGGCACGCACTCCGGGCACTACCCGGCCGTCGGGGAGGCGCTCATCGGGGCGCTCTCGCGGTACGCGACGACGAGCTGGGACCGGGAGACCGAGGCGGCCTGGGTCCGTACGTACACGACGATCTCGCAGGTCATGATCGACGCGGCGGCGGTGGACGAGCGCTCGGAGCCCGCCTGGTGGCACGCCGAGGTCGTCTCCCACGACCTGCGCACCCCGGACATCGCCGTCGTCACGCTCCGGCCCGATCAGCCGTACCGCTTCCTGGCGGGGCAGTACACGACGCTGGAGACCCCGTGGTGGCCCCGGGTCTGGCGGCACTACTCGTTCGCCTCCGCGCCGCGGCCCGACGGGCTGATCTCCCTCCACGTGAAGGCGGTCCCGGCCGGCTGGGTGTCCAACGCGCTGGTCCACCGGGCCCGGCCGGGGGACGTCCTCCGGCTCGGCCCCCCGGCCGGTTCCATGACCGTCGACCACGCCACGGACACCGGACTGCTCTGCCTCGGAGGGGGCACCGGGATAGCACCGATCAAGGCTCTGGTCGAGGACGTGGCGGAGCACGGGGACCGGCGCCCGGTCGATGTCTTCTACGGGGCGCGCAGCGGCCATGACCTCTACGACATCGACACGATGCTGCGGCTCCAGAGGACCTTTCCGTGGCTCTCGGTCCATCCGGTCACCGAAGAACAGGGGCGGCTGCCCGAGGCGATCGGCCGCCTCGGCCCCTGGGACGAGCGCGACGCCTATCTCTCGGGTCCGCTCGGCATGGTCCGGCGGGGCGTGGACGTGCTGCGGGGCGTGGGCGTCCCCGCCGAGCGCATCCGGCACGACTTCCTCGCCGAGCTGACTCCGGTGGATCAGCCCAGGTCGGGGGCGTGCATGGCGCGAACGCCCTCGATGTTGCCGTCGAGGTAGTGACGCAGAGAGAGGGGGACGAGGTGTACGGCGGCGATGCCGACCCGGCTGAACGGGACCCGGACGATCTCGTACTCGCCGACCGGTTCCTCGATCTCGGGGCCGTGGCGCAGTGAGGTGTCCATGGAGTCCAGCCTGCACACGAAGAAGTGCTGGACCTTCACCCCGGAGACGCCGCCGTCCACGATGTGCTCGACGGTGTCGACGAAACAGGGCACCACATCGGTGATCTTGGCGCCGAGTTCCTCGTGCACCTCCCGGTGCAGGGCCTCGACGACGGTGGGGTCGGAGGGTTCCACGCCGCCGCCGGGTGTGAGCCAGTAGGGATCCATTCCCGGCTTGGTGCGCTTGATGAGGACGAGGTCGTCCCCGTCGAGCAGGATGGCGCGTGCGGTGCGCTTGATCACGGGCCGTTCGTTCATGGGAAGAAAATGGCCCGTTCGGGCGGGGCTGAAACTCACCAGGCGGCAGCGGCGCGCAGCAGGCCCTCGTGAGCGCGGGCGAGGGGTGACAGCGCGAGCGTCCCTGTCCGCACCACGAGGAAGTAGGTCCGCAGCGGAGGGACCGGGGGATCGAGCAGGGCCACGAGCCGCCCCTGAGCCAGGGCTTCCTCGCACAGATAGCGGGGGAGCACGGCCAGGCCCGCGCCCGAGGCCGCGGAGTCGCGGACGGCCCGTAGGTCGGGGGCGATGACGGTGGCGGCGACCGCCGGTCTGGTCTCGAAGACGCTCGCCCAGTAGCGCGCGACGAACGGCAGCGACTCGTGCACCTCGACCACCGGCAGCTGCTCCAGGACCAGTGCGCCCTTGGCGAGCAGGACCTCGGGGGTGAGCCGGGCGGCCCAGCGGGGCGCGGCGACCAGGACGTACTCCTCGTCGCAGAGCGGGGTGGCGACGAGCAGTCCGCCCCGGGGGCGGGCGGTGGTGACGGCGAGGTCGTGGTGACCTGCCGCGAGCCCGTCGAGGATCTCCTCCGTGTTTCCGAGGAAGGACACCCGTACGGCGAGACCCTGGCCGACCAGGGGGGTGAGGGCGGGCAGCACGCGGAGCGCGGTGAACTCCGGGGGGCCCGCGAGATGGAGGGTGCGGACGCCGCTCTCCCGGTCGAGACCGGTGTCGGCGATCTCGACGAGGGCGTCCAGATGGGGGGCGGCCCGGTGGGCGAGTTCGTCGCCGACGGTGGTGGGGGTGACTCCGCGGGCCTGCCTGAGGAAGAGCGGGCGGCCGAGCTGCCGTTCCAGGGTCCGGATCTGGCTGGTGACGGCGGGCTGGGAGAGTCCGAGGAGCGCGGCGGCACGGGTGAAGGACCCGGCCCGGTGCACCGTGACGAACGTGCGCAGCAGGGCCAGATCCATGTCCGCCCCCTCCCGGCCGTGGGCCGTTCGACTCAGGCGGTCGGCTGACTGCGCCTCAGGACCGTCCAACTATAAATAAGTCGATAGGCCTCTGTCGCTACCGTGATTGGACACCGACACACAGTCAACTAGCCTTGTTCAAGCGGTTTCCGCGCCGGAACCGGGGTGTTCCGAGCCATGAGGGGGGAGGCTCGGAACACCCCGTTCCGTGCGCCCGGCGGCGGGCGCGGACCGGATCAGGTCCCCGTCGCTCCCCCGGTCTCGTCGAGTGCCCGCAGCACGTCGGCGATCAGGTCCTCCGGGTCCTCGGCGCCGACCGAGAAGCGGATGAACCCCTCCGCGACGGCGTCCCCGCCCCAGCGCCCGCGCCGCTCCGCCGTGGAGCGCACACCGCCGAAGCTGGTGGCGTCCTCCACGAGCCGCAGTGCTCCGAGGAAGCGTTCGGCCCGCTCGCGGTCCGCCAGCTCGAAGGAGACCACGGAGCCGAAGCGGCGCATCTGACGCGCGGCGACCTGGTGGGAGGGGTCGTCCGGCAGACCGGGGTAGCGCAGCCCGGTCACGTCGGAACGCCCGGCGAGTGCCTGGGCGAGCACGAGCGCCGTGGAGCACTGCCGGTCGATCCGCAGCTGGAGGGTGGCGAGCGAGCGGTGCGCGATCCAGGCCTCCATGGGGCCGGGGATGGCACCGACGACCTTGCGCCAGCGGCGTACCTCCGCCGCGCGCCCGGGGTCGCGGCAGCTGACGTGACCGAGCAGGACATCGCCGTGCCCGGTCATGCCCTTGGTGTCGCTGGCGACGGAGAAGTCGGCGCCCAGTTCCAGCGGACGCTGGCCGAGCGGGGTGGCGAGGGTGTTGTCGACGGCGACGAGGGTTCCCCCGGAGTGCGCCGCGCGGACCAGCCGCCGGACGTCGCAGACGTCGAGCCCGGGGTTGGAGGGGGTCTCGATCCAGAGCAGATCGGCCCCGTCCAGCACGTCGAGCTGGGCGTCCCCGCCGGTCGGCGCGGTACGGACCTCGACGCCGAAGGCCCGCAGCTGCTGGTGGAGGAGCGGCAGGGCCTGGTAGCCGTCGGCCGGCATCACGACCGTGTCGCCCGCCTTCAGCTGGGAGAAGAGGACGGCGGAGATCGCGGCCATGCCGGAGGCGAAGACCAGTGTCTCGACGTCCGGCTCCCCCGGCGCCTCCAGTTCGCCGATCGCCCGCTCCAGATGGGTCCAGGTGGGGTTGTCGTCACGGCCGTAGGCGTAGGGGCCGGTCGGTTCGCCGGGCAGGTGGTAGTGCGCGGCGAAGACCGGTCCCGGCAGGGTCGGCTCGTACTTCACGGGCTCGGGCAGCCCGGCGCGCACGGCGCGTGTGCCGTCGCCCATGTCGTGCTGGTTCACGGTGTCCTGTTCTCCAGTTCTCGGCGGACGGCCGCGAGCAGTCCCTCGCTCGCGGCCTCCACCATCTCAAGGCACTCCTCGAAGCCGGCGCGGTCCCCGTAGTAGGGGTCGGGGACGTCGAGGCTGTCCCCCGCGGCCGGGTCGTAGGAGCGCAGCAGGCGTATGCGCCCGGCTTCCTCGGGCGTACGGGCGAGCCCGCGGAGCTCCCGCAGATGCCCTTCGTCCAGCGCGATCACCAGGTCGAGGGCCGGGAACCAGGAGGCCCGGAACCGACGTGCGGCGTGCGCGGAGGAGTATCCGTTCTCGTCGAGCACGGAGACGGTACGGGGATCGGCGGGGTCGCCCTGGTGCCAGCCGCCGGTGCCCGCGCTGTCGACCTCCACCGCGTCGCCGAGGCCGGCGTCCTCCAGATACCGGCGGAAGACGTGCTCGGCCATCGGCGAGCGGCAGATGTTGCCCGTGCAGACGAAGCAGACGCGGTAGGTCACGGGTCGCGCTCAGTCGCTGTCGGGGAGCACGACGTTCAGCGCCCACGACACGATGGAGATGATCAGACCGCCGAGGACGGCGGTCCAGAAGCCCTCGACGTGGAAGCTGAGGTCGAACTGCTCGGCCAGCCATGAGGTCAGCAGCAGCATCAGGGCGTTCACCACGAGGGTGATCAGGCCGAGGGTGAGAATGAAGAGCGGAAACGTCAGCAGTTTGACGACCGGCTTGACCAGGAAGTTCACGAGCCCGAAGAGCAGGGCGACGAGAATGAGGGACAGGACCTTGTTGCCGGTGGTCGCGTTCGGGTCGTCGCCGGTCAGGGTGATGTCCTGGAGCAGCCAGATGGCGACTCCCAGGGCGCCCGCGTTGGCGAGCGTCTTGACTACGAAATTCATCATGTGTCTGATCGTGGCAGACACGATCGGGCCGAGGGCAGGGGCTGACAGGCGATGAAGGCATTCCGACTGGACGAACTGGAAGCGGAGCGTGCCGCGAATCAGGGCGCCTATCTCCAGTTCCTGCGGGAGCGGAACATGTCGGTGGGCCTGTACGCGCTGGATGCCGGGGCGCTCGATCCGCAGCAGCCGCACCGTCAGGACGAGGTGTACTTCGTGGTGAGCGGCCGGGCCTCGATCACGGTGGGGACGGAGACGACCCAGGTGGCGCGGGGCAGTGTGGTCTACGTGCCGGCGGGGGTGGAGCACAAGTTCCACCACATCAGCGAGGACCTGCGGGTGCTCGTGGTCTTCTCGCCGCCGGAGGGCTGAGCGCGGGCCGTGTGTGCCCGGCAGAGCGCCGTGCTCTCCGGGGCGAGCCCTTAGGGGTCGGCCCGGAGGCAGGGGCTCCGGAGGAGGCGGGCCCCTAGGGGGCGGATCAGGGGAGAGCGGGGGCCGCAGGGCCCCCACGGGCCGCTTCCGACACCTAGCCTTGAGAGTGTTCGGCGCGGAGTGCGCGGAACGGATTTCGAGAGCGAGGTAGGACGATGGCCGTGCAGCAGATTCTCGCGGGGATGCCCTGGTGGGTGAAGTGGGTCGCCATACCGGCCCTGGTCCTGATCGTCTTCGGCGGACTGATCACCAGCGTCCTGACCTTCGTGATCGGTCTGCTCTTCAAGGTGCTGCTCTTCGTGGCCCTCGTCGCCGGACTGATCTACGTCGTCCGGAAGTTCAGCTCCTCCGGCCGCTCCAGGGAGGACTGGTAGCACACGCCACTCATCAGGGACGAAGCCGTGGGAGCGCGTTAGCCCGGCCGGGGGAACGCACCGGCTGAATCAGGACAGGGGCCCGGGGGCTGCCACTAGAGTGGAATCTCTCCGCCGCGTTGGGGACTACAGGCGTAGACCTCCGTTCTGACCGGCGGTTTCCCAGGCCCGGCGGGCGCGCGGGGGCGGCCCCCGCGGGCGGGTGCGGTGCATCCGTCGTCATGCCTGGGGGTGACCTTTGGCCACGGCTACGCAGACTACTGCGCCTACCCTGATCGGCTCGGTGCAGCGAGCGCTGAGACTGCTGGAGGCCGTGGCCTCCCACCCGGACGGCGCTCCGGCCAAACAGCTCGCCCGTGAGACGGGCCTCCCGCTGCCCACCACGTACCACCTGTTGCGCACCCTGACGCACGAGGGCTATCTGCGCCGCGAGAAGGGTGTGTTCGTCCTCGGGGAGGCAGCCGTCCGGCTCGCCGGTGGCGGAGCCGTGCAGAATCGTCGCATCAAGATCGAGGACTCCCTGGCGCGCTGGCGGGACGAGATCGGTGTGCCGGTCTACTTCGCCCTCTACCGCGACGGCGAGGTCGAACTCGTCTCGGTCGCGGACACCCCCTCCTCCCCCGCAGTGGAGGAGTGGGCCGACTTCCGGGAGACCGCGCACGCCCACGCGATCGGGCAGTGCCTGTTGAGCCAACTCGATTCGAAATCTCGTCAAGACCACCTCGACCGGCATCCGGTCGAAGCCATCACGCCGTATACGGTGCGTAACCATCACGCGCTTATGGAGCGTTTGGGTGGTTTGGGGCGAATGGAGCCCCTGGTGGAGCGTCAGGAATATGCGCTCGGCACAGTTTGTGCCGCGATCCCCATCACAGCAGGCTCCACGGCCGCCGCTGTGGCCATTTCCCTGCCGCTCCACCAGGAAGAACGGTTGCTCCCAGCAATCGAGCGGCTACGTGCAGAGATCGGAAAGCTCTTCAACTCCCTCGCTTTCTCTATCAGTATCTGAAAAATCACTCCTTGTGATCTGCTAGCGCGTACAGCACGATTGCGTCAAGAGGGCCACGGGGGATCATTCCTGGCCGTTTCGGTCACAGCTTTCAGCAGCTGTTTACACAACTGCTTCATCTACTGCGGGGTACATGATGCGAGAGTCGGTTCAGGCCGAGGTCCTGATGAGCTTCCTCGTCTCCGAGGAGCTCTCGTTCAGGATCCCGGTGGAACTGCGGTACGAGACCCGTGATCCCTACGCGGTGCGGATGACCTTCCACCTCCCCGGAGACGCTCCGGTGACCTGGGCGTTCGGCCGGGAGCTGCTGCTCGACGGGATCAACAGGCCCAGCGGGGAGGGCGATGTGCACATCGCCCCGACGGAGCCGGAGGGTCTCTCGGACGTTTCCATCAGGCTCCAGGTCGGAAGCGACCGGGCCCTGTTCCGGGCCAGCGCGCCACCGCTCGTCGCGTTCCTCGACCGCACGGACAAGCTGGTCCCACTCGGTCAGGAACGGAACCTGGGCGACTTCGAGGACAATCTGGAAGCCGCGCTCGGCCGCATCCTGGCCGAGGAGAGCGCGGGCCCGGCGGCCTGACCGGCGCCCACCACCCGGCACGGGGCACCCTCCCCGCGCCCCTGGCGTCGAGCACGACGACGCCTCCCCCGTGCCCGCACCCACCAGCACGGCGACACCTTTCCCGTACGACCCGGTGTTCGCGTACGACCCGGTGTGCGCGTACCACCCGGTTCTCCCGTACCACCCAGTGCGAACGGGCCTCCCGTCCCAGCTCTGCGCCGGTACCCGCCGTCCCGCGGCCGTCATCTGGCGCGGCGACGGCGTCCGCCCCGCGTGCCGGTGGCCCGCCGGGTGCCCGCTCCCGTACGGTCACCGGCCGCGGTCGGTCCCCCGGCACGACCGGCACCCCCGGCCCGCTCACGGTCGGCGGAGACCACCAGGGCCGCGAGCGCCGTGGTGAGCGGCACGGAGGCGACCAGGCCGATCGAGCCGACCAGCGTCCGGACGATCTCCTCGGCGACCAGCTCGCTGTTGGCCACCGTCCCCATGCTGCTCTGCGCGATCGAGAAGAGGAGAAGCAGCGGAAGGGCGGCGCCCGCGTACGCCAGCACCAGGGTGTTCACGACCGAGGCGATGTGGTCGCGGCCGATCCGGATCCCGGCCCGGTACAGCGCGCGCGGCCCCATGTCCGGGTCGGCCTGGTGCAGTTCCCAGACGGCGGAGGTCTGGGTGACCGTGACGTCGTCGAGCACACCGAGCGAGCCGATGATGATTCCGGCGAGCAGCAGACCGGACATGTCGATGTTCGGGTAGAGGCCGTGGATCAGTCCGGTGTTGTCGTCGGTGTTGCCGCTCAGCGAGGCCCAGTCGATGAAGAGCGACCCGAGCAGCCCGATCAGCAGCAGCGAGATCAGCGTCCCGAGCACCGCGACCGAGGTGCGGGCCGAGAGGCCGTGGCACAGATAGAGCGCGGCCAGCATGATCACGCTCGATCCGACCACCGCTACGACCAGCGGATTCGATCCCTCCAGGATCGCCGGGAGGATGAAGAACGTCAGCACGAGGAAGCTGATGACGAGCGCGACGAGCGCCATCAGGCCGCGCAGGCGCCCGACGAGCACCACCGCGAGCGCGAAGATCCCCGCGAGCAGGGCGATCGGGAGCTTCCGGTTGACGTCCGTCACCGAGTACTGGAGGTCGGGGGGCGCGTCGGGGGCGTACGCCACCACCACGCCCTGGCCCTGGTGGAGTTGACGGGGCGCGTCCGGCTGCACGATCTCGGTGAACCGCCGCCCCTTCTCCGGCCCGCTGGTGACCTCGACCGTCGCCTTCGCGCACTGCCCCCGCCGGGAGTCGACGGCCCCGCGCTCCTCGGGGGTGGAGGTGTCCCCGGTCGGCGGGACCTGTCCGGCGTTCACCGACGCGCAGTCGACGTACTGCACGGAGACGACCCTGCCCTGCTCCGTCTGCCGGTCGAAGCCGACCCCGGTGCGCTCGTGCGCCGGGGTGCCGCCCGGCCACAGCACCACCAGACCGACCACGACGGCGGTGGCGAACGGGATCAGGATCGCGGCGATGACCTTGCGCAGATGACGGGAGACCGGGGCGGCGGGACCGTGGCTGTGGCTGTGCCCATGGCCGTGCCCGTGGCCGTGCGGTTCGGGGGTCTGATGGGGGGAAGTCACCGACCGATCATCGCAAGAACGGCAGGGGCCCACTGTTCAGCACGCCAGGAATGGCGCTAGCGTGGTGGCACCTTTGCACACGCGGGAGCTCGGAGCACCGGGCTGAGAGGGCGCTGAATCACCGTACGCGCGTACTGATGTACGTACGGGAAAGGGCTGCGCCGACCGCCGAACCTGTTACCGGGTAATGCCGGCGTAGGGAGATCGGTCTCATGACCATTCAGGACGCACGCACGCCTGCCTCCGACCAGAACCGGACCGACGGGCAGGAGCGCACGCCCGGTTGGCACAAGGGGTACGTCCAGGGCTCGCGCCCCGACCTCCGGGTGCCGGTCCGTCAGGTGCACCTCACCAACGGCCGGGACGTCACGCTGTACGACACCTCCGGCCCGTACACCGACCCGACCGTCGACACCGATGTGCGACGGGGCCTTCCGGCCCTGCGCGAGAACTGGATCGTCGCGCGCGGCGACACCGAGGAGTACGCGGGCCGCCCGGTCCGCCCCGAGGACGACGGCATCAAGCACACCTCGCCGCGCGGCGGGCTCAAGAACCTCGACGCCGTCTTCCCCGGCCGTCCCCGGCTGCCCCGCCGGGGACGCGAGGGCCGGGCGGTGACCCAGCTCGCGTACGCCCGGCGGGGCGAGATCACCCCGGAGATGGAGTACGTGGCGATCCGGGAGAACGTCTCCCCCGAGGTCGTGCGGGAGGAGATCGCGGCGGGCCGCGCGGTGCTGCCCGCGAACGTCAACCACCCGGAGATCGAGCCGATGATCATCGGCAAGCGGTTCCTGGTGAAGGTCAACGCCAACATCGGCAACTCCGCCGTCACCTCCTCCATCGAGGAGGAGGTGGAGAAGATGACCTGGGCGACCAAGTGGGGCGCGGACACGGTCATGGATCTGTCCACCGGCCGCAACATCCACACCACCCGTGAGTGGGTCCTGCGCAACTCCCCCGTACCGATCGGCACCGTGCCGCTCTACCAGGCGCTGGAGAAGGTCGACGGCAGGGCCGAGGAACTGACCTGGGAGGTCTACAAGGACACGGTCGTCGAACAGGCCGAGCAGGGCGTGGACTACATGACCGTGCACGCCGGCGTACTCCTGCCGTACGTGCCGCTCACCGCGCGCCGCAAGACCGGCATCGTCTCGCGCGGCGGCTCGATCATGGCCGCCTGGTGCCTCGCGCACCACAAGGAGAACTTCCTCTATACGCACTTCGAGGAGCTCTGCGAGATCCTCGCGGCCTACGACGTCACGTACTCGCTCGGCGACGGACTGCGCCCCGGCTCGATCGCGGACGCCAACGACGAGGCGCAGTTCGCGGAGCTGCGTACGCTCGGCGAACTGAACACGATCGCCAAGCGGCACCACGTGCAGACGATGATCGAGGGCCCCGGGCACGTCCCGATGCACAAGATCAAGGAGAACATCGACCTCCAGCAGGAGATCTGTGAGGAGGCGCCGTTCTACACGCTCGGCCCGCTGACCACGGACGTGGCGCCCGCGTACGACCACATCACCTCCGGCATCGGCGCGGCGATGATCGCCTGGTGGGGCACGGCGATGCTCTGCTACGTCACGCCCAAGGAGCACCTGGGCCTGCCGAACCGGGACGACGTGAAGACCGGTGTCATCACGTACAAGATCGCGGCGCACGCGGCGGACCTGGCCAAGGGGCACCCGGGCGCGCAGGAGTGGGACGACGCGCTGTCCGACGCGCGGTTCGAGTTCCGCTGGGAGGACCAGTTCAACCTGGCGCTCGACCCCGACACCGCGCGTGAGTTCCATGACGAGACGCTGCCCGCGGAGCCCGCGAAGACGGCGCACTTCTGTTCCATGTGCGGGCCGAAGTTCTGTTCGATGAAGATCTCGCAGGACATCCGGCGGGAGCACGGCGGCACCCAGCGGGAGATCGAGGCGGGGATGGCCGAGAAGTCCCAGGAGTTCGCGGCGAGCGGCAACCGCGTGTACCTCCCGCTCGCGGACTGATCCACCCGCCCGCCGCCGCCGGTACTGGTGCCGGACACCGGTACCGGCGCGGTCTCAGCCGTCCGGGGTGTCGGGCACGGGGGCGGCGGCGGTGAGGACGTCGTGGAGGAAGGGCACGATCCCGCGCTCGAGGAGGGCCAGGCGCCAGGCCTCCCGGGCGCGGGACAGCTCGTCGTCCTGGTTCCCGCCCACCTCCGCGGGGCTGTTGCGCAGGGCCGTCACGAGCAGCCCCACGGCGGCGCAGAGCAGTCCCGCCGCGGCCACCGTCCCGAAGACCAGACCGGCGGTGAGCAGCGTCGCGCCGAACTCCACGGTCGGGGTGAGGGCGTGCAGGACCGCGCCCGCCAGCAGGAGGATGACGGCCGCCGCGCCCGCGAGGACGGGCACCATGACGGTGAGGACGGCGACGACACCCGCGCCGCCCGGTCCCGGCCGGTCGGCGGTCGAGGGGCGGTTGCCGAGGGCCGCGCGGTGCTGCTCGCGGACCTTCACGTAGTGCTCGTACTCGCTCGCCGCCGCGCTGGTGACCAGCGTGGTCGCGTTCAGCGTGAGGGCACGCAGCTGTACGAGGGTGAGGCGGGTGCCCGCTCCGTCGAGATCCGGACGTGCGTGGGCGGTGTTCAGTGCGTCGTCGAGGACCCGCTCGTACTCGGCGCGGTCCTCGGTCAGCAGGTGCGGAGCCACGTTCATGTGCATCCCCCGATGCTCCGTGGCCGCGGATCAGCCGTGGCGAACGGTCGGTCGAGCGGAAACGGAGGAGAGCCTGCTACCAATGGACCCCGATGGTAGGACGGGGGTGCCACGGGCTGACAGGGTGTTTCCGGAATTCGCCGTCCCCGGATGCGCAGGGTGACGCGTCAGCCGGTCAGGGGCAGTTGGACGACCAGGAGCTTTCCGGCCATGGTCACTCCGCCGTCCATGGCGATGGCGAGGCCCTCGGCGTAGACGTGCGGTCCGTCGACGACCGGTCCCGTGTCGTCCTCGCCGTCCTCCGCGCCGACCTGGCCGAGGAGGTACGGGATGGGGCTGTGGCCGTGCACGATCCGTCGGCCGCCGTAGGTGGAGAGCAACTCCCGTACGGCCTGCGGGCCGCCTTCGTCGCGGAAGGCGAAGCGCTTGGTCAACTTGCGGAAGAGGTCCCAGACCTCGTCGGCGTCGTTCCGGTTGAGGAGTTCATGGACGGTGTCGTTGACGTCCTCGATGGTCTCGCCGTACTCCAGGTACGCGGTGGTGTCGGAGTGCAGCAGGAGGTGGTCGTCCTCCCACACCACGGCGTCGAGCCGGGACATCCACTGGAGGTGGACGTCCTGGAGACGGTCCATGTCGTGCTTCTGCCCGCCGTTGAGCAGCCAGGCGGCCTGGAAGGTGGCGGTGCCCGCGCCGGAGTTGACCGGGGTGTCGCCGAACCGCTTGGCGCCGATGAGCAGCAGTTCGTGGTTGCCCATGAGGGCCTTGCAGTAGCCGCCGGCGGCGGCGGCCTCGGCGGACAGGCGCATGACGAGGTCGATGACGCCGATGCCGTCGGGGCCCCGGTCGGTGAAGTCGCCGAGGAACCAGAGACGGGCGTTCCCGGCGGACCAGTCGCCGTTCTCGTCGATGAGGCCCTGGGCGTGGAGGGCGGAGGTCAGTTCGTCCAGGTAGCCGTGGACGTCACCGACGACGAAGAGCGGGCCGGGTCCCTCGTCGTTCCCGGAGACGGGTCCGGTCGAGGGGACGGCCTCGGGGGTGACGGGGAGCCGGAGGGTGTCGCCGGGGCCGATGACGGGCAGGTCGCGCTCGGTCGGCGTGTATCCCTCGGGGAGTTCGCCGTCGGGGAAGGCGTTGCCGGGGTGGCCGGTGGCGACGGAGACGATCGCGGAGGCGGCCGGGGCGGGGTACGCGGGCTGGGCGCGGTGGCCGAGGAGCAGGGTCGGCTCGGAGGGCTGGGGGGCGCTGGGCGGGGGCCCCGCGGGGTGCCGGGGCGGCTCGGACGGGTACGCGGGGTGGAGGTGTCCGGCGGCCGGGTCCTGCTGCCCCGGGGCGGCCTGCTGTCCCGGGTGCCACGGCTGTTCGGGCGCGGTGGTGGGCATCGGCGGGGCCGTACGGGGGGTGTGGTCGACCGGGCGCGGGGGGGCCGGGGGGCGCTCGGGCGCCGTGTGGTGCGGCTGCTCGGCGGGCGGGGCCTCGACCGGTGGTGGGACCGGCAGAGGTTCCCCGGAGGTCGGCTCGGAGGCGTGGCCCTGTACGGGCACGCGCGCGTACGGCGGTACTCGGAAGTCACGCAATGTCGCCGTGCGCGCCTCGGGCTCCTGCCCGGCCCCCTGAGTCATGGACCCCTCCACCACCGTCGCGATGCCCTGCACAGCGCGGACCGGCCTGGTGGGGGTGGTCCGCGATGTCGTGCGCCCATCATAGGAATGAGGGTCGTGCTGTGTGACGCACCAGGGGTGGTGAATCCGGGTCCACTCCGGGTTGACCGGCTGATTCGCCCGATTTAGGAAGGTCTAGTCCAGGGTGGAGACCGGTGCGTCGGCCGGTTTGGCCGTCCCGGCCCACGGGCAGGGACGGGACGGCGGTGCGGTGACGCCCCGTCGGAGGTTCCGGTGCGGGGCGTTCCGTCGGGACTTCTCAGTCCTTCGAGGGCGAGCGCGGCGGGCTGACCGTCGTACGGGGCGAGCGGCGCTGCGAGGAGGTGCGGACGATGAGTTCGGTCGGTATCACCTGCTCGACCGGGCCGTCGGTCTCGATCCCCTCGATGGCGTCGATGAGGAGCTGGACGACGGCGGTGCCGATCCGGCGTGGCTTGAGCGAGAGCGTCGTGATGGGCGGTTCGGTGGTGGCGTAGACGGTCGACTCGCTGCAGCAGACCAGCAGCAGGTCGTCCGGGACGCGGAGTCCGTAGCGGCGCGCGGCCGCGAGGAGGTCGGTGCCGTTGGGGTCGAAGAGGCCGTAGACGGCGTCCGGCCGGTCCGGGCGGGCGAGCAGCCGGTCGGCCGCGACGGCGCCCGCGCACGGGTCGTGCGCCGGATAGGCCTCGTAGACGGGGTCCTGGCCCACCCGCTCGCACCAGTTCAGGTACGCGGTGGTGGACAGGCGGGTGTACGTGTCGGTGGTGGTTCCGGTGAGGAGGCCGATGCGGCGGGCACCGGCGTCGGCGAGGTGGTCGAGCAGGTCGAGGACGGCGGCTTCGTGGTCGTTGTCGACCCAGGCGGTGACCGGAAGGGTGCCGGCGGGGCGTCCGTCGGAGACGACGGGCAGGCCCTGGCGGACCAGTTCGGTGACGACCGGGTCGTGGTCGGAGGGGTCGATGACGACGGTGCCGTCGAGGGCGACGTTCGACCAGACGTCATGGCGGGAGGTGGCGGGGAGGATGACCAGGGCGTAGCCCCGGGCGAGTGCGGCCGATGTGGCGGCTCTGGCCATCTCCGCGAAATACGCGAATTCGGTGAAGGTGAAAGGTTCATCCCCGTACGTGGTCACGGTCAGGCCGATGAGTCCCGACTTGCCGGTGCGGAGCGTGCGGGCCGCCGCGGAGGGGCGGTACCCCAGCCGGTCGGCGACCTCGCGTACATGTCGCCGGGTGGCGTCGGGGAGTCGGCCCTTGCCGTTGAGCGCGTCGGAGACAGTCGTGATGGAGACCCCGGCGGCGGCGGCCACGTCCCGGATGCCTGCTCGGCCCTGCCGGCTTCCCCGGGTCTGTGCCCGGCTCACCTGGTGCTTCCCTGCTGCTGTCATGGCGAGCCGATAGTAGGGCGACAGAGGGTGGTTGGGCCGGTCGCACATACAGGCGTTGACAGGCACGTTTCTGCATGATCGAAAAGCGCCAAGGATCAATAAATCAAAGGTAGTTAGAGAGATTTTTGTGGGTTCCATCGGTATCGGACCACGTCGACCTGGCGAGGGTGCGAGGTCTCGAAGAGGTCTCAACTCACCTCTACGGGGGATGCGCGCCACGGCGCTCGCCACCGGCGTGCGCTACCCGAGCGTGCGCCCCCTGGTCTGTCGGCCGCGAAGGGCGAAGGGTCCGCGGCGTACCCCTCCGGTGTCCGGGGCCCATTCGCAGTGGGTTGTCCACAGGCCATTCGCAGCGGGGGCGAATCCTCTTAAGGTGAGGAGCATTGGCGGTACGTACGGTCGAGGAGGCCACACTGTGAGCGAGACCAGCGGGACGAGCACCGGCAGCCCGAAGCTGCGCGCCGAGCTGGACGGCGTTCCCACCTACAAGCCGGGCAGGCCCGCGGCCGCGGGCGGCCCCGTGGCCTTCAAGCTGTCCTCCAACGAGAACCCGTACCCGCCGCTGCCCGGTGTCCTGGAGAGCACGCTGGCCGCCGCCGCGAACTTCAACCGGTACCCGGACATGGCCTGTGCGGGCCTCACCGAGGAGCTGGCCGCCCGCTTCGGCGTCCCCGTCTCGCACCTGGCCACCGGCACCGGCTCGGTCGGCGTCGCCCAGTCGCTGCTCCAGGCGACCTCGGGCCCCGGCGACGAGGTGATCTACGCCTGGCGCTCCTTCGAGGCGTACCCGATCATCACCCAGATCAGCGGGGCGACCTCGGTGCAGGTGCCGCTGACCGAGGGGGAGGTGCACGACCTCGACGCGATGGCCGGGGCGATCACCGACCGGACCCGGCTGATCTTCGTCTGCAACCCCAACAACCCCACGGGCACCGCTGTGCGCCGGGCCGAGCTGGAGCGCTTCCTCGACCGGGTCCCCTCCGACGTCCTGGTCGTGATCGACGAGGCCTACCGCGAGTTCGTCCGCGACACCGAGATCCCGGACGGCATCGAGCTGTACCGCGACCGGCCGAACGTCGCCGTGCTGCGCACCTTCTCCAAGGCGTACGGCCTGGCGGGGCTGCGGGTCGGTTTCGCGGTCGCCCACGAGCCGGTCGCGGCGGCGCTGCGCAAGACGGCGGTGCCGTTCGGGGTGAGCCAGCTGGCGCAGGACGCGGCGGTGGCGTCGCTGCGGGCCGAGGACGAGCTGCTCGGACGGGTCGGCTCCCTGGTCGCGGAGCGCGAGCGGGTCCACGCCGGGCTCGTGGCCCAGGGCTGGACGGTGCCGGACACCCAGGCCAACTTCGTCTGGCTGCGGCTCGGCGAGCGGACCGCGGACTTCGCGGCGGAGTGCGAGCGCCACGGTGTGATGGTGCGGCCGTTCGCGGGGGAGGGCGTGCGCGTCACGATCGGTGAGACCGAGGCGAACGACCTGTTCCTGAAGGCGGCGGAGGGCTTCCGCCGGGAGGGCTGACCGGCTGCCGGTGGGCCGCGGGGCCGGTCACTGGCGTGCAGCGGGGCCGGTCACCGGTGGGTCCGGTGGTCGGCCCCGTGCGCGTTCCACCGGATCGGGCCGTACGGGTTCCACCCGGACCGGGCCGCCGTCGAGGACGGTGGTCTGGGGTCTGGGGTCTGGGGTCTGGGGTCCGGGGTCCGGGGTGCGGAGGGCCCGGGCGCCGAAGTAGCTCCTCGTTCCGGGCGCGGGTGGTGGATGAGGGGAGCGGGAGGGACCTCGTGAGCGCCGTGCTCGCGGGGGTCTCCGCCGGGGTCGCCGTGATGTGTCCGGCGGGCCGGACGATGTGTACCCGGCGGGCCGTGCCCTGGGTGTCGACAAGACGGTGAAGCCGTGGGGGAGCCGTCGACCGGGGACGAAACGACCGGCCGACCGGGGTGGCCTTCAGGAGGGACCCCCGGTCGAAGATACGGATTTCGTATGGTCCATAATGCTTGTGAATGTGAACGCGTTCACAAGCGTGTCCTGGTTCATCCCGTAATTCATGGGATTAGCAGGGCAAACTGCCGGTGTGACCACGGCGATGTAAGGAGAAACGACGTGGACCTCGCTCTTGCGCCAGAGACCCTGGCGCGTTGGCAGTTCGGCATCACTACCGTCTACCACTTCCTCTTCGTCCCCCTGACGATCTCCCTCGCCGCGCTCACCGCCGGACTCCAGACCGCCTGGGTGCGGACGGAGAAGGAGAAGTACCTCCGGGCGACGAAGTTCTGGGGCAAGCTCTTCCTGATCAACATCGCCATGGGTGTCGTCACCGGCATCGTCCAGGAGTTCCAGTTCGGTATGAACTGGTCCGACTACTCCCGGTTCGTCGGCGACATCTTCGGGGCGCCGCTCGCCTTCGAGGCCCTCATCGCCTTCTTCTTCGAGTCGACCTTCATCGGTCTGTGGATCTTCGGCTGGGACAAGCTGCCAAAGCGCATCCACCTCGCCTGCATCTGGATGGTGTCGATCGGCACCGTCCTCTCCGCGTACTTCATCCTCGCGGCCAACTCCTGGATGCAGCACCCCGTCGGCTACCGCATCAACGAGGAGCGCGGCCGGGCGGAGCTCACCGACTTCTGGCGCGTGCTCACCCAGGACACCGCCCTCACCCAGTTCTTCCACACCATGACGGCCGCCTTCCTGGTCGGCGGCGCGTTCATGGTCGGCATCTCCGCCTACCACCTGGCCCGCAAGAAGCACATCCCGGTGATGCGGACCTCGCTTCGGGTCGGCCTGGTCACCCTGATCATCGCCGGTCTCGGCACCGCCATCAGCGGTGACCTGCTCGGCAAGGTCATGTTCAAGCAGCAGCCGATGAAGATGGCCGCCGCCGAGGCCCTCTGGGACGGCGAGGCCCCGGCCCCCTTCTCGATCTTCGCCTACGGAGACGTCGACGAGGGGCACAACAAGGTCGCCATAGAGATCCCCGGCCTGCTGTCCTTCCTCGCCAACGGTGACTTCGACTCCTTCGTCCCCGGCATCAACGACATCAACAAGGCCGAGCAGGAGAAGTTCGGGCCCGGCGACTACCGGCCCAACATCCCCGTCGCCTACTGGGGCTTCCGCTGGATGATCGGCTTCGGCATGGCCTCGCTGACCCTCGGGCTGATCGGCTTCTGGCTGACCCGCAGGAAGTTCCTGCTGGCACCCGGCCTGAGGACCGGTGAGGACGAAGTGCCGAATCTGGTCCTGTTCCGGCGGAAGGCGCTCAACCCCCGAGTGGGCAAGTGGTACTGGATCATCGCCCTCTGGACCATGGCGTTCCCGCTCATCGCCAACTCCTGGGGCTGGATCTTCACCGAGATGGGCCGTCAGCCCTGGGTCGTCTACGGCGTGCTCCGCACCCGGGACGCGGTCTCCCCCGGCGTCTCCCAGGGTGAGGTCCTCACCTCGATGATCATCTTCACGACGCTCTACGCGATCCTCGCCGTGATCGAGGTCAAGCTGCTCGTGAAGTACGTCAAGGCGGGCCCGCCGGAGCTCACCGAGGACGACCTCAACCCGCCCACCAAGATCGGCGGGGACTCTCGTGACCCCGACCGCCCCATGGCCTTCTCGTACTGAGGCTCAGGAGATCGAGGCATGGAACTCCACGACGTCTGGTTCGTACTCATCGCCGTCCTCTGGATCGGCTACTTCTTCCTCGAAGGCTTCGACTTCGGGGTCGGCATCCTCACCAAGCTGCTCGCCCGTGGCAGGCCCGAGAAGCGGGTCCTCATCAACACCATCGGACCCGTCTGGGACGGCAACGAGGTGTGGCTGCTCACCGCCGGAGGCGCGACCTTCGCCGCGTTCCCCGAGTGGTACGCGACGCTCTTCTCCGGGTTCTATCTGCCCCTGCTGATCATCCTGGTCTGCCTGATCATCCGGGGCGTCGCCTTTGAGTACCGGGTGAAGCGGCCCGAGGAGAACTGGCAGCGCAACTGGGAACGGGCCATCTTCTGGACCTCGCTGATCCCCGCGTTCCTCTGGGGCGTGGCCTTCGGCAACATCGTCCGGGGAGTGAAGATCGACGCGGAGATGGAGTACGTCGGCAACTTCTGGGACCTGCTCAACCCCTACGCGCTCCTCGGCGGTCTGGTCACGCTCACCCTCTTCACCTTCCACGGCGCGGTCTTCGTCTCGCTCAAGACGGTCGGTGACATCCGCACCCGGGCGCGGGCGCTCGCGCTCAAGCTGGGGCTCGGTACGGCGGTGCTCGCACTCGGCTTTCTGATCTGGACCCAGGTCGACACGGGTGACAGCTGGAGCCTCGCGGCGATGCTGATCGCCGTGGTGGCCCTGGTCGGAGCGATCGTCGCGATCAAGGCGGGGCGCGAGGGATGGTCGTTCGCGCTCTCCGGCGTCACCATCGCCGCCGCCGTGGCGATGCTCTTCCTGGCTCTCTTCCCGGACGTCATGCCTTCCTCGCTGAACCCCGCGTGGAGCCTCACCGTGACGAACGCGTCGTCGAGCCCGTACACGCTCAAGATCATGACCTGGTGCGCGGGGATCGCGACCCCGCTGGTGCTGCTCTACCAGAGCTGGACCTACTGGGTGTTCCGCAAGCGGATCGGCACCCAGCACCTCGCCGACGCCCACTGACCAGCCCTCTCCAGGGAGCATGTTTCACGTGAAACCGATCGATCCGCGTCTGCTCCGGTACGCCAGGGCCACCCGTGTCTTCCTGATCGCGGTGGTCGTGCTCGGTCTCGTCGGAGCGGCGCTGGTCATCGCCCAGGCGATGCTCATCGCCGAGATCGTGGTGGGGTCCTTTCAACAGGACCGGTCGGTCTCCGACCTGACCACGCCCCTGCTGCTGCTCGCCGGAGTGGCGCTGGCACGGGCGCTGGTCTCCTGGCTGACCGAACTCGCCGCCCACCGGGCGAGCGCGGCGGTCAAGTCCGAACTGCGCGGCCGTCTGCTCGACCGGGCGGCCGCCCTCGGACCCGGCTGGCTGAGCGGGCAGCGGACGGGCTCGCTGATCGCCCTCGCCACACGGGGCGTGGACGCCCTGGACGACTACTTCGCCCGCTACCTCCCCCAGCTGGGACTCGCGGTGGTCGTCCCGGTGGCCGTCCTGGCCCGGGTCGTCACCGAGGACTGGGTCTCGGCGGCGATCATCGTCGGCACCCTGCCGCTCATCCCGCTCTTCATGGTCCTGATCGGCTGGTACACCCAGGCCCGCATGGACCGTCAGTGGAAGCTGCTCTCCCGGCTCTCCGGCCACTTCCTGGACGTCGTCGCCGGACTTCCCACCCTCAAGATCTTCGGCCGGGCGAAGGCCCAGGCCGAGTCGATCCGCGCGATCACCTCGGAGTACCGCCGGGCGACGATGCGCACCCTGCGGATCGCCTTCCTCTCCTCCTTCGCGCTGGAACTCCTCGCGACCCTGTCGGTCGCGCTCGTCGCCGTGACCATCGGTATGCGGCTCGTCCACGGCGACCTCGATCTGTACACCGGACTCGTCATCCTCGTGCTCGCCCCGGAGGCGTACCTCCCGCTGCGTCAGGTCGGTGCCCAGTTCCACGCGGCTGCGGAGGGCCTCGCGGCGGCGGAGGAGATCTTCGACGTCCTGGAGCACCCGGTACGGGCCGGCGGCTCGGGCGCGGTCCCGGACTCGGTGCGCCTGGAGCTGGACGGCGTGACCGTACGCCACCCCGGACGCGCCGAGCCCTCGCTCGACGTGACGACGCTGACCGTCGAGCCCGGTGAGACGGTGGCCCTGGTGGGGCCGAGCGGGGCCGGGAAGTCGACGCTGCTCGATGTCGTGCTCGGGTTCGCCGTGCCGGAGCGGGGCGGTTCCGTCCGCGTCGGCGGCGAGGACCTCGGCACGATCGACCTGGAGGCCTGGCGGTCGCGGATCGCCTGGGTTCCACAGCGCCCGTACCTGTTCGCGGGCACGGTCGCCGAGAACGTACGGCTGGCCCGACCGGACGCCTCCGAGGAGGAGGTGCGGCGGGCGCTGCGGGACGCCGGTGCGGACGGCTTCGTCGCGGGACTCCCGCAGGGGAGCGAGACCCCGCTCGGCGAGGACGGCGCCGGGCTGTCGGCGGGGCAGCGACAGCGCCTCGCGCTCGCCCGCGCGTTCCTCGCGGACCGGCCCCTGCTGCTGCTCGACGAGCCGACGGCCGCGCTGGACGGCGAGACGGAGGCGGGTGTGGTCGAGGCGGTCCGCCGCCTCGCCGCCGGCCGGACGGTGCTCCTCGTCGTCCACCGACCGGCACTGCTCGCGGTGGCCGACCGGGTGGTACGGATCGCCCAGGCGGCGCCCGTCCCGGCGGGGGCCCGGGTGGGAGCGGCTCTCGAAGGCGCCGGGGTCGGAGGTACGGGCCTGACCGGTGCCGGTGCAAGCGCCGGTCCCGGTGCTGATGTCGATGCTCCGGCCGGTGTCTTCGGCGGGGCCGGGTCCGGGGCCGAGTTCGAGTCTCAGGCCGGGTCTCAGGCTGGGGCTCAGGCCGCGTCCGGACCTGGGACTGCGGTCCGTCCTGGTGTCGGGTCCGTCCCCGGGGCCACCGGTGGGTCCGTGCTCGGACGGGTGCGGGGCATGGCCGGGGAGCTCAGGGGGCGGATGGCGCTCGCCCTGTTGCTCGGCAGCCTCGCCCTCGGCTCCGCCGTCGGGCTCATGGCAGTGTCCGGCTGGCTCATCTCCCGCGCTTCCGAACAGCCTCCCGTGCTCTATCTGATGATGGCCGTCACCGCCACCCGTGCCTTCGGCATCGGGCGGGCCTTCTTCCGGTACACCGAGCGGCTCGTCTCGCACGACGCCGTGCTGCGGATGCTCGCCGAGCTGCGGGTGTCCGTCTACCGGCGCCTGGAACGGATCGCCCCCGCCGGACTGGCCCGTACCCGCAGGGGCGATCTGCTCGCCCGGCTCGTCCAGGACGTCGACGCGCTCCAGGACTACTGGCTGCGCTGGCTGCTCCCGGCGGGCGCCGCGCTACTGGTGGGCCTCGGCTCCGTCGGCTTCACCGCCTGGCTGCTGCCCGAGGCCGGCGCGGTCCTCGCTGTCGGACTGCTGGTCGCCGGCGTCCTCGTGCCCCTGGCGAGCGGAGCCCTGGCCCGCCGAGCCGAACGTCGGCTCGCCCCCGCGCGCGGCGCCCTCGCGACCGCCGTGGCCGACCTGCTCAGGGGCTGCGCCGAGCTGACCGTGGCCGGTGCGCTGCGCGGCAGGATCGAGCGGGCCAGGAGCGCGGACCGGACCCTGACAGGTATCGCCTCCCGGCAGGCCGCCGCCGCCGCCCTCGGCGCGGGTCTCTCCGCCCTGGTGTGCGGTCTGACCGTGGTGGCCGCCGCGGTCGTCGGTGTCCAGGCGGTGGCGGACGGGCGGCTCGGCGGGGTGTCCCTCGCCGTGGTCGTCCTGACGCCGCTCGCCGCCTTCGAGGCGGTCACCGGACTGCCCCTCGCCGTCCAGTACCGGCAGCGCGTCAAGCACAGTTCCGAGCGGGTCTTCGAGGTGCTGGACGCCCCCGTGCCCGTACGGGAGCCGGTACGGCCCGAGACGCCCCCGGAGAGCCCCTTCCCGGTGGAGCTCGACGCGCTCTCCGCCCGACACGCCGGTCAGGAGCGGGCCGCGCTCGCCGATTTCCGGCTGACCCTGGACGCCGGGCGCCGGGTCGCCGTCGTCGGCGCCTCCGGCTCCGGCAAGACCACGCTCGCCCAGGTGCTGCTGCGCTTCCTGGACGTGGAGCACGGCGCGTACCGGATCGGCGGGGTGCCCGCGGGCGCGCTCGACGGCGACCAGGTACGGCGGTTCGTCGGCCTCTGCGCCCAGGACGCGCACCTCTTCGACAGTTCCGTCCGCGAGAACCTGCGCCTCGCCCGTACCGACGCCGACGACGCCGAACTGCGCGAGGCACTGCGCGGGGCCCGGCTGCTCGACTGGGTGGACGAGCTGCCGGAAGGGCTCGACACCCTCGTGGGTGAACACGGCTCCCGGCTCTCCGGCGGGCAGCGGCAGCGGCTCGCGCTGGCCCGCGCGCTCCTCGCGGACTTCCCCGTCCTCGTCCTCGACGAGCCCGCCGAGCACCTGGACCTGCCCACCGCCGACGCGCTCACCGACGATCTGCTGCGGGCCACCGAGGGCCGTACGACCGTCCTCATCACCCATCGGCTGCACGGGCTCGACGCGGTCGACGAGGTCATCGTCCTGGACGAGGGCCGGACCGTGCAGCACGGCCCGTACGCGGAGCTGGCATCGGTGGACGGCCCGTTGCGCCGGATGCTGGAGCAGGAACGCGCTACCGATCTGCTCGTCGTCGGGGCGGAGGCCTCGGAGACAGCGGAGGACGCGGAGGACGTGGAGGCCGCAAGGATCGCGGAAGGCACGGAGGCCGTCCCGGCCTGAGCACCGGCTGCTGTTCCCGGCCCCTGTATACGCACCTGGGGCCGGGCCGGGCCGGGCTGGGCCGGGCCCGGATCTCGGTCCCGGGCGAGTGATCCGTATCGGCGCGCGGAGGCCGTTCGGCCCGGTCCCGACCCGGCCCGGTGGGCGCTCGGACCAGCCCCGGACCAGCCCCGGACCGGGTCCGGAGGCCGTCCCGGGACCGGCGGTCGACTTTTCTCGCCAAATGGGACTTACTAGGCTCAACCCCATGACCGCCGCAGCGTCCGACGCCCCGGACCCCCTGGAACACGACCCGGACACCTCGGAAGCAGTCCAGGACCCCCTGGAGGCAGCCACCCGGGCCACCCGCAGCCTCCAGGGGCTGTCCACGGAGCTCACCGCACGCGTGCCCCAGCTCCTGGAGGCCATGCGCTCGGTCGGCACCGGGCTCGAACTCCACACGACGCTCGACCGCATCTGCGAGACCGCCGCCGAACTCGCCGACGCCCGTTACGCGGCGATCGGAGTCGTCGACGACGAGGGCGAGGGCCTCTCCGACTTCGTGACCTTCGGCGTCGACGAGGAAGTGGCCCGCCGCATCGGGCGCCGTCCGGACGGGCACGCGGGGCTGCTCGGCGCGCTGATCCGGGACCCCCGGACGATCCGCCTCGCCGATCTGTCCACCGACCCCCGCTCGGCGGGCTTCCCGCCGGGCCACCCCCCGATGCGGACCTTCCTCGGCGTCCCGATCCGCGTCCAGGGCGAGATCTTCGGCAATCTCTACCTGGCCGAAAAGCACGGCGGCGGCGAGTTCAACGACTACGACGTGCACATGGTCAGGGTGCTCGCCACCGAGGCGGGCATCGCCATCGGCAACGCCCGGCTGTACGAGGCGGCCCGGCAGCGCGAGCGGTGGATCGACGGCTCGGTCGCCGTCACCACCGCGCTGCTCTCCGGCGGTGACGCCGACGACGCCCTCTCCGTCGTCGCCGAGCAGGCCAGGCGCCTTGCGGACGCGGACGCGGGGATCGTGCTGCTGCCCGCCGAGGACGGCGGGCTGGAGATCGTCGCCGTCTCCTCGCCGAGGTCCACCAGATCGCTGGGCGTGGTGATCCCGGCGGAGAGCGCGGTGGCACGGCTGCTGCTGGACGGCGAGCCCGTCTTCGTGGCGGACGCGTCGACGGACCCGCGCATGATCACCCGGCTGAACTCCTCGTACGGGCCGAGCATGATGCTGCCGCTGCAGAGCGGCGGGCGGGTACTGGGCGCGCTCGCCACCCCCCGGGTGCGCGGCGGGCGCCAGTTCACCGAGGCCGAGCGGACGCTCGCGACCCAGTTCGCCTCGCAGGCGGCGCTGGCCCTGATGATGGCGGACGCCCAGCGGGACCGGGAGCGCCTCGCCGTCTACGAGGACCGCGACCGGATCGCCCGTGACCTGCACGATCTCGTCATCCAACGGCTCTTCGCGACCGGCATGATGCTGGAGAGCGCCCAGCGCAGGTCGATCGTCCCGGCCGTGCGCGAGGGTGTCGGCAAGGCCGTGGACGAGCTGGACGTGACCATCCAGGAGATCCGTACGGCGATCTTCGCGCTCCAGCAGGGGCCCGCCGAGGCCCCGTCGGGGCTGCGCACCCGGGTGCTGCGGGAGATCAACATGGCGGCGGTGCCGCTGGGCTTCAAGCCCGCCCACCGTTTCCTGGGAGCGATCGACGCGACGGTCGGCGAGCTCACCGGCAAGAACCTGATCGCGGCGCTGCGCGAGGCGCTCTCCAATGCCTTCCGGCACGCGCGGGCGAGCAGGATCGAGGTGGTCGTGGACGCCGGTGTCACCCTGCCCGACGGTTCCTCGGGGGTGCGGCTCTCGGTCGCGGACGACGGGATCGGCCTCCCCGAGGGCGGCCGGCGCAGCGGTCTGCGCAATCTGGCGCGCCGGGCCGAGTCGCTCGGCGGCGCGAGCTGGTGCGGGCCGGGCCTCGGCGAGGACGGCGGCGGCACGACGGTGGTGTGGGAGGCCCCACTGTAGGGGCCTCCCACACCACCGGGTCAGTGGGCGGCGGCCACTTCGGCCACCAGTCGTTCGATGACGGCGGCCACACCGTCCTCGTCGTTGGCGGCGGTGCGGTCGGTGGCGGCGGCGATCACGTCGGGGTGGGCGTTGCCCATCGCGTACGAGCGGCCCGCCCAGCTCAGCATCTCGATGTCGTTGGGCATGTCGCCGAACGCGACGACCTCCTCGGCGGTGATCCCGCGTTCGGCGCAGCACCGGGCCAGGGTGGAGGCCTTGGAGACACCGGGGCCGCTGATCTCGATGAGGGCGGTGGGACTGGACCGGGTGAACGCGGCCAGGTGCCCGGCGGCCTTCCGCGCCACCGCGAGGAACTCGTCGGGGTCGAGTTCGGGATGCTTCGCGAGCAGCTTGAGCACGGGGGCGGCGGCGCCCGGCGCCTCTTCGAAGAGGAGCTTCTCTGCGGTGGCGATGGTCGCGCCGGGGTCGAGGTAGAACGGCGGGTACAGCGGCTCGTAGTGGATGCCGGTGGTCTGTTCGACCGCGAAGGAGATGCCGGGCGCGGCCTCCCGCAGGGCCCGTACGACATCGAGGGCGACCGGCCGCTCCAGCGGGCGCACCTCCAGGAAGGTGCCTCCCGCGCGGAGGTCGACGACGGCGGCGCCGTTCGCGCAGATCGCCAGACCGTGGCCGTGGACGTGCTCGCTCACGACGTCCATCCAGCGGGCCGGGCGGCCGGTGACGAAGAAGACCTCGATGCCCGCCCGTTCGGCGGCGGCGAGGGCGGCGACCGTGCGCGCGGAGACAGTCTTGTCGTCGCGCAGCAGGGTGCCGTCGAGGTCGGTGGCGATCAGCCGGGGCGCCGGGGCGGAGGTGCGCGGAGCACGGGGAGAGGTCACCGCCCCATTCTTCCGCACCGGACGCACGGGCGTGCGGGGAGCCGCACATATGAGTGGATTCCATTGTCCGGTTTCGGCCGGTCGGATGGCAGTCGCCGGATGCCGCCTGTCGGATGCCGGACAGCAGTCACCGGATGCCGGATGACGGCTGCCGTTCCCCGGCCCCTCCTGCCCCCTGCTCTCGGGTTTCGGTTCGTGTTCGCCGCCGGTGGCCTCCCTTCCCGGTCCTCGGTGCCCCGGTCGCCGGGCGGCTGGTTCAGTACGCGGCCTCCACCACGGTCCGATGGGTGCGGGGGTCTTCGACGAGGCCGAGCAGACAGTGCGCGAGATCGGCGCGGGAGAGGGACTTCGGGCGCTCCAGATGTCCGCCGATGACGGTCCGGTAGCGGCCGGTTCGCGGGCCGTCGGTGAGCATCGGGGGTCGTACCACCGTCCAGAGCGTCCCCTCCGCGACGGCCGAGGACAGGAGGCCCTCCATCCGGGCCATGTCCGCGTATCCGTGCCGGTAGAGCCGCTGGATCACATGGCGGGTGACGAGCCGCTGCGGCAGCGGGAGATCGGGGGTGGCGTCGAGGCCGGCCGAGGAGAGACAGAGCAGCCGCCGCACCCCGGACGCGCGCATCGCCTCGACGAGGTGCCGGGTGCCCTGCGAGTAGACGGTCGTCGGGTGCCTGCGGTCGGTGCTGCCCAGGCAGGACACGACGGCGTTGTGACCGGCGACGGCCTCCCGCCAGCCCTCGGGGGCCAGCGCGTCCCCGCGCAGGACCGTCAGCCGGGCCTCGGGACTCCCGCACCCGCGCGGTGGCCCGGCCCCGGGGCCTCCGGCCAGGGGCCCGCCCTTCGGGTCGGCCGTCCGTACCCGGGCGGGGTCGCGGGCGACGGCGGTGACCCGGTGTCCGGCGGCGAGCGCCTGGGAGAGCAGTTGCGCCCCCGTCCCGCCGGTGACGCCGAAGAGCAGCAGCCTCATGACGCCACCGCCCGGGAAGGGACGGGTTCCACGGGGGCAACGAGCGCGGTCCGGCCCGTGGCGGCGTCGGGTGGGGTGCGTTCCGTGGTGACGCCGGACGAGGTGTGGTCTGTGGCGGCGTCGGGTGGGGTGTGGTCCGTGGTGACGCCGGGAGGGGTGTGGTCCGTGAGCGTGTCGACCAGGGCGACGGCGATGGCCCGCTGGCCCTCCGGCGTGAGGTGGACCCCGTCGTCGATGTGCAGACCGGCCGTCACCGGCCGGGTGTCGACGGTGGGTTCGGGGCGGCCGAGGAGGAAGTCGGCGATGCCGTCGGTGTCCTCGGCCGCCCAGCCGATCCCCGCCCGGAGGAAGTGCGGGTAGGAGTCGGCACGTGCCTGGTCCACCCCGCTCGGGGTGAGCCAGACCCAGCGGTCGGCCGCGTCCGGGGCGGCGAGCGCGCGCAGGGCGTGCAGATTGCGCTCGGTCTCCGCCGCGCTGACCAGCCGGGTGCCGGGTGCCCCCGGGGAGCGGCCGAGGCGCTGGGTGTCGTTCGCGCCGATCATGCACAGGATCCAGTCGGGGCGGAAGCGGGACAGCTGGGGCAGTTGGGCGAGGGCCTGGGTGGTGGTCAGTCCGGAGACCGCGAGGTTCACGAGCCGTACGTCCTCCGGGAGGAGGTGGCGCAGGACCTCGCACCAGGACAGCCGGTCGGCGGTGGTGCTCTCGCCGAGGGCGACGACCAGTTGGCCGGGCCGGAAGGGCAGTCGGCCCACACGTTCGGCGAAGGAGGGGTCCTCCAGGAGTCCGGCGGCCGTCTCGCGGACCTGGTCGTCGTACGCGCGCAGTCGGGCGCGGTAGGTGTCGCCGTCCAGGCCGAAGAGCCCGGCGAGCCGGTCGTCGGAGAGTTCCCCGAGGTAGCGCAGGGTCTTCTCCGGCTGCTGGAAACGCAGGAGCTTGGCGGCCGGTGACGGTTCGCCGGTTCGGTTGCTCTGCCGGGCCGGGGCGGTGGGGTCGGCCGGGCCGGTCGGCTCGGACCTGTCGGTGTCGTTCGCGGGTTCGTTCGCGGGCTCGGGCATGGGCTCAGACCTCCTCGTGGTCGGGACCGGCGGTGGCGTCGGTGGTGCTCGTGGTGCTCGTGGTGACGCTGGCGCGGGTGGGACCACCGGTGTTTCCCGTACGAGAGGGATCACCGGTGCTCGTGGCGCGTACGGGGCCGTCGGTGCTCCCCGTATGTACGGCTCCACCGGCGCTTCCCCTACGGGCTGCGGCACGGGCGTGGGCGCGGTGGCGCGGCAGCAGGAATCCGGCGGCGATCAGCCAGCCGAGGCAGGTGAACCGGGCCAGCGGCAGCAGGAGCGCGGCGCCGTCGAGGAGCAGGGTGAGGGTGGACAGTTCGGCGACGGCCGCGAGGACCAGGCCGGTCAGCGCCAGGGCGCGCGGGAGCAGTCCCGCGAGGAGTCCGGGTACGGCGATCCCGGCCACGAGGAGGCCGAGCGTGACCACGTGTCCGGGGCCTCCGGTGGCGAAGGCCAGGTGCTGGAGGGCGCGGACGAGCTGCGGCAGTTCGAGGACCTCCGTACGGGACAGGGTCCAGCCGATCAGGCCGCAGCAGGCCAGGAACCCGGAGGCGAGCAGGCCACCGGCCAGGGCGATGGTCGCGCCGGGGGCGCGGACGCCGAGCCGGTGCAGCCGGGCCGAGACGGTGGCGGCGTAGACGGCCAGCGGGATCGAGGCGGCGAACTGGAGTGCGCCGGAGACCTGGACGGCGTCGGGGTGGGCGCGGAACCAGGCCACGATCCCGGCGGTGTCGCCGAAGGGGGAGGGGAACGGCTCGCCGCCCGCGAGCACGGTGCTGAGCACGAGCCCTGCCAGGAAGAGCGCGGTGAACACCACGGCGAGCACGCCCGGCGGGGGTCCTCCCTGGGCATCCCCGCGCTCGCGGTGGACCTCGGTCGGCCGGGGGGTGCTCCAGCTCTCTGTGGACACGGCACTATCCGTTCTCTTTGAGGAATAGTTCACAATGGAGAATCATTCTTTTCGCGTACCCTAACTCCGTGAGCAGCGACCGGCAAGCAGCGGAAGATCCCGGAACGGCGCCCCCGCCGCCACGCGGAGGGGCGTTCCTGCTGGCCCAGCTCGGGGCGCACGCGGCCGGGCGTTTCGGTGAGCGCGTCGGCGAACTCGGCCTGGCGCCGCCGGACGTCGGCCTGCTGCGGATGATCGCCACGGAACCCGGCAGGAGTCAGCGCTCCCTCGCGTCGGACCTCGGTGTCGTGCCGAGCCGGGTCGTCGCGCTCATCGACAACCTGGAGCGCAAGGGGTTCGTGGAGCGCCGCCGCAGCGTCGAGGACCGTCGCCACCACGAGCTGTACGTGTCCGAGGGCGGCCGACGGGCCCTTGAGGGCGTACGGGAGGTGGCCGCCGCGCACGAGGACGACCTCTTCGCTGCGCTGGACGCGGAGGACCGGGCCCGGCTGACCGAGCTGCTGGGCCGGGTCGCGGAGCAGCAGGGGCTCACGCCCGGGGTGCACCCCGGCTACCGAGGTCTGCCGAAGCGGCCGGGGCGCGGCTGAGCGGCGCAGGGCCCTGAGCTGCGGGATCCCGGACCGTGGGCATCCGGCGCCGTGGGAGGTGCACCGGTCTGTCCCTACGTGGCCGTAAACATCCGTTCGTTTTCGCCGTGACGGGGAAGACCTCTGGGAACGGGAGGCTTCTCAGGGGGGCGGGGGTATGGACTCGGGATGGTCGAGTGACATGTGCGACTCCTGCGGCGCCCCGTACGGGAGGTGGGTCGGGAGCCTCGGCATGGTGCTCTGCCCGGAGTGCGAGGGGTCGGGCGCGGGTCATCCCGCCCGTGAACCGGTGCTGGTCGGCGATGTCCTGGCGAGTCTGGTCGATGTCGTGGGTCATGGAAGGCCGCGGTCCTCACCGGGCCCGTCCGGTCCCGGCACCACGCGCGCCGGCTCACCCGAAGCGCCGGGCGCCGGGTGAGGAACGAGGGGACCGCCGGGCGGGCGTGATGACACGCGTACGAGCCGCCGGGTGGGCGTGACCTGCGTACGAGCCGCCGGGCGGTCCGGCCCCGTGTGCCGTGGATCAGCCCAGTTGGGCGAGGGCCTCGGTGGCGATCCGCTCGAACACGGCCTGGTCGGCGGCGAAGTCGGAGTCGGGGATCGGCCAGTGGATCACGATCTCGGTGAAGCCGATCTCACGGTGCCGACCGGCGAAGTCGACGAAGGCGTCGAGGGATTCCAGCGGCTGGTTGCGGTCCGGGGTGAACCCGGTCAGCAGCACCTTGTCGAGCGCGGTCACCTCGCGGCCGGTCTCGGCGCAGGCCTTGCCGAGCTTCTCGATCTGGCCGCGCAGGGCCGCCACCGACTGCTCCGGGGTGCCCTCCTCGAAGATCTTCGGGTCGCCGGTCGTCACCCATGCCTGCCCGTACCGCGCGGCCAGCCTCAGCCCGCGCGGCCCGGTCGCCGCGACCGCGAACGGCAGGCGGGGGCGCTGGACGCAGCCGGGGATGCTCCGGGCCTCGTCGGCCGAGTAGAACGTGCCGCGCTCGGTGACCGACTCCTCGGTGAGCAGCCGGTCGAGCAGGGCCACGAACTCGGCGAAGCGGTCGGCCCGTTCCTTCGGCGTCCACGGCTCCTGGCCCAGCGCGGTCGCGTCGAAGCCGTTGCCGCCCGCGCCGATGCCGAGCGTGACCCGGCCGTCGGAGATGTCGTCGAGCGACATCAGCTCCTTGGCGAGGGTCACCGGGTGCCGGAAGTTCGGTGAGGTGACGAGCGTGCCGAGCCGGATCCGCTCGGTGGCCGTCGCCGCCGCGGTGAGCGTGGGCAGGGCACCGAACCAGGGGCCGTCCCGGAAGGTCCGCCAGGAGAGGTGGTCGTAGGTGTACGCGGCATGGAATCCGAGGTCCTCGGCCCGCCGCCAGGTCTTCTGTCCCTCGCTCCACCGGTGGATGGGGAGGATCACCGTACTCAAGCGCATGCCCCCGACGATACGGGCTTCTCGCCGCCGCGCAGGCGCCGATCGGGGAGACCGGGGAAACCATCCGATCTGCCCTTCGCCACCACGGTCCTTGGCGGCGAGGTGACGGTGCACGGCATCGGCCTCGCGTCCGGCGGCGGATGCGTCGCCCTGCGCTTGGCCGAGGTGCGTCCGGTCACGGAGGAGATCGCATGTGCGACGAGCGCACTGCCCGGTGGCCGTCGCGCCGAGGTGATCTTGGGCAGGGTGCCGAACCAGGGGCCGTGCCGGAAGCTCCGTCGGGGGAGGTGGACGTAGGCGTACGCGGCATGGAACCCGAGGTGTCCACGGGCACGGGCCCCTGGGCTCCGGTTCGTGGGACCGGGTCAGCGGGTTCGTGTCCGGGGGCCGGATCAGCGGGTCCGGGCCCGTGGGTCCGGGTCAGCGGGTCCGGCTGTTCATCCACGGGGTCCTTGCGACACCAGGGACGAGTTCCTTGTACGTCTCGTCGCCGGGCAGCGGCACGACCAGCCACCAGCCGGGCGGGAAGAGACGGCCCTTCACATGGGCGAGGCCGCCGTGGACGGAGCGGACGAAGGCGGGGACGGCGTCGCGCGGCACATCGGCGAACTCGATGCCGTCCACGGTGATCCGGGCGTCGTCCTCGGGATAGATCTGGACGTCGACCGAGGGGGAGCCGCCCAGTTCGACGAAGGCCTCGTGGGGCAGCGAACCGTCGGTGTCGAGGACGGAGAAGGCGCCGGCCGAGGTGCGCCGGGACGTCTGGTCGGCGCCGATGTCGTCGGTCACGTTCATCTCCAGGCCGAACTCCCGGGCGATGTCCCGGAGCGCGACGACGGCGGCCTCTGTGCTGGGCAGGTGCGGATGTGCCATGGGCACGATCCTGCCTCAGGCCGGGAGGCGGAGGAACTCCGGTGGGACGGCGTCGGTCAGCCAGACCCCGTTGGCGCTGACGTGGAAGACGTGTCCGGCCCGGTGCATGGCACCCGCGTCGACGCCGAGGACCACCGGCCGGCCCCGACGGGCGCCGACCCGGGTCGCGGTCTCGCGGTCGGAGGAGAGGTGCACATGGTGGCGGGCCATGGGGCGCAGCCCTTCGGCCCGGATCGAGGGCATCCGGTCCGCGACCGTGCCGTGGTAGAGGTACGCGGGCGGTTCCGAGGGCGGCAGGTCCAGGTCCACGGCGACGGTGTGTCCCTGGTTGGCCCGGATGCGGGTGCCCTCGATCGCGAAGCGCTTCTTCTCGTCGGCGGCGATGACATGGTCGAGTTCCTCGCGGCTGACCGGGAAGCGGTTCCGCTCGGTTGCCCGGAGCAGTGCGTCGATCTCGGTCCAGCCGTGGGCGTCGAGGACGAGACCGATGCGCTCGGGCTGGTGGCGCAGATGCTTGGACAGGTACTTGGAGACCTTCACCCTGCGGCGCTCGTCCGGTGAGTGCTCTCGGTCCTTCCGGTGGGGATGCATCCCGTCAGGATGCCGGAGCCGGATCGCCTCGATCCATCAATTTTCGCCCGATCAGGTTTGGTCCACAGCCAACCCGACTTATCCACAGCCAAGTTGGCTTTTCTGTGGACAACGAGCCTTGCTTTTCAGTGTATTTGCCTAACTTCTTCGCTTTTAGGATGCATTGAGCACAGTGTGTCCAATGTTCTTTTCTGTACTTCTTGTTCGGCGGCGGCGGCGACGAAGGCGGCGACCCCGTCGGGGCCCGTCAGATCCTGAACGGCTCTGATGACGGCGGCCGGAAGCGGTACGGAACGCGGTTCGTCGTCCTTCGCGGGAGGCGCTTCGGGCGACAGATGGATCTGAAGATGACGGGTCGCCAGAATCTGCATGGCGCGGGCGAGTTCGGCGTCCACGGTCTGCTGGGCGAGCGGACGGAGCCGTCGCACCATCGCCGCCGCCTCGACCGCGTCCGCGTCCGTCGGGGGCCGGTGCTCCAGATAGCGCGCGAACACGTACTCCGTCGTGAACTCCAGGAAACGCGAGGCGATGTGCTCCACCTGGTCCCGAAGTTCCCTCAGGTGGCCGGTGATCGCGGGCAGCGGAACCCCGGCCGCATACAACTCCACCGCCACCGCGAGCTCCTGGGGGCTCGGTACGAGGTACTCCTCGGTCTCCCGGTCCGCGATCCGCTCCAGGACCCCGAGCTCGACCGCCTCCCGGATGGCCGCCTCGTCCGGGGCGCCGCCGAAGCGGGCGTCCAGCTCCGCGCGGGAGATACGGGCCGCCTCCTCGTCCGTCCAGGGGCCGTGGACCTCCGCGACGAGACCGAGGACCCCGCCGAGACCCCGGCCGGTGTCCCAGGCCTCCAGGAGTTCCTTGATCGAGGCCAGGGTGTAGCCCCGGTCGAGGAGGTCGGCGATCTGCCGGAGCCGCGCGAGGTGGGCGTCCCCGTACACGTTCGACCTGCCCCGCCGCTCCGGACGGGGCAACAGGCCACGGTCCTGGTAGGCGCGGATCGTCCGGACCGTGGCCCCGCTGTGATGGGCGAGATCCTCGATCCGGTACTCCGGCTGTGCTGACTGCTCGGACAAACCCGCTCCCACCGACCGCTCGCTCCACCCCGCCGTCGCGGGGCCCTCCCGCAAGGGATCGTACGACCGTGCCACCACCTCCGACCCCGCGCGGAGGCGCCCCGGCCCCGGCCCGTGCGCGACCGCGCTCCCCGGCCCGCGTCCCTCCCCTACGTCGGCGGCTGCCACCGGGCGAGGGCCCGCAGCACTCCCGGGCTCAGCCGGGACAGGAGGTGCACGCCCCGCGCCTCGGGGGTCACCGGGACCACCGCCCGGTCGTGCAGGACCGCCCCCAGGACCGCGTCCGCGACCTTCTCCGGCGGATAGTTCCGCAGGCCGTACAGCCGGGACGCCTTCTTCTGGCGCCTCTTCTCCTCCGCCTCGTCCGTGACCCCGGCGAACCGTGTGGTCGCCGTGATGCCGGTGTTGACGATCCCGGGACAGATCGCGGACACCCCGATGCCCTGGTCGGCCAGTTCGGCGCGCAGGCACTCGCTGAGCATCAGCACCGCGGCCTTCGACGTGCTGTACGCGGGCAGCGCCCGGGACGGCTGGAACGCGGCGGCGGACGCGGTGTTCACGATGTGACCGCCCTGCCCGCGCGCCTTCATCTGGGCGCCGAAGACCCGGCAACCGTGGATCACGCCCCACAGGTTGACGTCGAGGACCCGCTGCCACTCCTCGCTCGTCGTGTCGAAGAAGGAGCCGGTGAGCCCGATCCCCGCGTTGTTGACGAGGACATCGACGATGCCGTACTCGCTCGCCACCTTCACGGCCAGCTTCTCCATCGCCTGCTCGTCGGAGACGTCGACCGTCTCGCCCCAGGCGTCGGGCGCGCCGATCAGCCGGGCCATCTCGGCCGTGCGGCCCGCACCCTCGGCGTCCCGGTCGACGGCGACGACCCGGGCACCGGCCTCCGCGAAGGCGAAGGCGGTGGCCCGGCCGATGCCCCCGGCCGCCCCCGTGACCAGGACCAGCTGGCCGCCGAACCGCTCCGCGTACTCCGGCTTCGCCCCGCCCCTGGCCGCCGTCGCCGCGAGCGGCTCGGCCGCCCGCCCCGCCGGGCCCTCGTTGGCCCGGACGAACGCGCCGATCCAGGCGGACAGCTGGTCCGGCCGGGTACGCGGTACCCAGTGCTTCGCGGGCAGCGTGCGCCGGGTCAGGTCCGGCACCCAGGTGCCCAGATCGTCGTAGAGCCGCTCGGAGAGGAAGGCGTCCCCGGTCGGTGTGATCAGCTGCACGGGCGCGTGGGCGTACGCGTCGGGGCGGGGCCTGCCGAGACGGGCCCGGACGTTGTCCCGGTAGAGCCAGGCGCCGTGCGCCGCGTCGCTCGGCAGCGAAGGCGTCGGATAGTCACCGGCGGGCACCTTCTCGACCCGCTCCAGGACCTTCGGCCAGCGCCTGCCGAGCGGCCCTCGCCAGGCCAGCTCCGGCAGATAGGGAGTGTGCAGCAGGTACACGTACCAGGACTTGGCGCCCTGGCCGAGGAGCTGGCCGACCCGGCGCGGAGTCGGGCGGGTCATCCGGCGCTTGATCCAGTGCCCGAAGTGGTCCAGGGAGGGCCCGGACATCGAGGTGAAGGAGGCGATGCGGCCCTCGGTGCGCGCGACGGTGACGAACTCCCAGGACTGCACGGAACCCCAGTCGTGCCCGACTAGATGGACCGGCCGGTCCGGGCTGACGGCGTCGGCGACCGCCAGGAAGTCGTCCGTCAGCTTCTCCAGGGTGAAGCCGCCGCGCAGCGGCGCCGGAGCCGTGGACCGGCCGTGGCCCCGGACGTCGTAGAGCACCACGTGGAAGTCCTCGGCGAGCCGGACCGCGACCTCCGACCAGACCTCCTTGGAGTCCGGGTAGCCGTGGACGAGGAGGACGGTGGGCCGGTCCGCGTCGCCGAGCTCGGCGACGCACAGCTCGATCCCGCCGGTCCGCACCCACCGCTCCCGCGCCTCCGCCGGACCGCCGGATCCGGACGCGGGGCTCCGGGCCCCGGTCGTGCCGCCGCCGCTCCCCGCCGTCAGGTCGTCGCGCCCCATCAGACCGCCCCCTCGTTCCAGCGCCGCACGTGCGGCAGATCGTCGTCCAGCCAGAAAGCGCTCTGCTCGGGGTCACTGGAGTCGGTGACGACCAGGATCTCCTCGAACTTCGCGCCCGTACCCCGGAACCCGAGGTGCGGTTCGACCGCCCACAGACCGGGCTGCGGAGGATGGTCGGAGAACCTGTACGGCGACCAGAGCGGCGACCAGCCGTCCCGGTGCCCGTGCAGGGCGTCGCCCGCGAGGCCCTTGAGCGCCTGGGCGCCGAACCCGAAGACCGTCGGCGACCAGCGGCGCTCCCGCACCCGGTCGATCTTGTGGGCGATGACGCCGAAGGGATAGGCCCGGTGCCGGTTCGCGTACCCCTGGCGGACCATCAGCCGGTCGACGTCCTGGTAGATCTCGCGGAGCGTGCGGCGCTCACGGACCTCCCGCAGGATCAGCTCGCGGTGGTCCCTGAGGTCGGCGAGCAGTCTGTCGTGCAGCGGGTTGAGGCCCAGACAGCCGCTGTAACCGATGTCGGCCGTGTACCCCCGGTGGACCGGCGCCATGTCGAGGATGAACGGCATCCCCGCCTCCAGCGGCCGGTTCGTCGGGAAGAACTGCAGCGGCACCTTGAAGCCGACGAAGGCCGTGCGGTCCCCGAACCAGGCGAAGGGCCGGTGGAACCAGTCCCGCACCCCTCTCGCGTACAGCCACTCGCGCTGCATCCGGGCGGCCTCGCGCTCGGTCACCCCGGGCCGGAGCTGCGCCGCGACGGCCTCCGCGCACTCGTAGGAGAGCCGCTGCACTTCCCTGAACCCCCGCAGCTCCGCCGCGAGTTCCCCTGTCAACGCTGAGGCCATGCCATCCGCCGTCCCGTGTGAGCGCCTGACTGCGCTACGCGTCCGTAACTTGACATCGATGAATGTGACAATGCCCGGCGGCTGCGTCAAGGGGTCGGACGGCGGCCTGTGGAAAACCCTCGGAAAGGCGGCCGGAAGCAGCACCCCCGCCGCCCGAAACCCCGGAAACGAGAGACTTTCGTCGCGACCTCCCCTACTGGCTTGTACTCCTCTGGTCGGAGAAGGATCGAGCCGTTGGGCTGACGACTCCTGTGGCGCACGCCACTACCTTCGAACCGTGACTGTGATCGCGACCGAAAGCCTCAGCAAGCGGTTCCCCCGGGTGACCGCTCTTGACCGGCTCTCCCTGGACATCGGGCCCGGTGTGACCGGACTCGTGGGTGCCAACGGGGCCGGCAAGTCCACCATGATCAAGATCCTGCTCGGACTCTCCCCCGCCACGGAGGGCCGCGCGGAGGTGCTCGGACTGGACGTCCGGACCTCCGGCGCCCAGATCCGCGAGCGCGTGGGATACATGCCCGAGCACGACTGCCTCCCCCCGGACGTCTCGGCCACCGAGTTCGTCGTCCACATGGCGCGGATGTCCGGGCTGCCCGCGACCGCCGCCCGCGAGCGGACCGCAGACACCCTGCGTCACGTCGGCCTGTACGAGGAGCGCTACCGCCCCATGGGCGGCTACTCGACGGGCATGAAGCAGCGGGTGAAACTCGCCCAGGCGCTGGTCCACGACCCGAAACTGGTCCTCCTCGACGAGCCGACGAACGGCCTCGACCCGGTCGGCCGCGACGAGATGCTGGGCCTGATCCGCCGCGTCTGGACGGACTTCGGCATCTCCGTCCTCGTCACCTCGCACCTCCTCGGCGAACTGGAGCGCACCTGCGACCACGTCGTCGTCATCGACGGCGGACGCCTCCTGCGCTCCAGCTCCACCAGCGACTTCACCCGGCAGACCACGACCCTCGCGGTCGAGGTCACCGACTCCGACACCCACCCCGACGGCACGGCGGCGCTCCGCGCGGCCCTCACCGCCGCCGGAGCGACCCTCCACGCGGGAGTGGAGGAGGGCCTGCCCGGCGCGGGCCACATCCTGCTCCTGGAGGCCCCCGGCGAGGAGACGTACGACCTGGTGCGGGACACCGTCGCGGGTCTCGGCCTCGGCCTGGTCCGCATGGAGCAGCGCCGCCACCACATCGCCGAGGTCTTCCGCCCCGACGCGGCCCCGCAGCACGAGGAGGTGCCGGCCCGATGAGCACCCAGCTCCCCCAGCCCGCCCAGGGCGCTCCCGACACGACCCGCATCCACAACATCGGATACCGGTCCTACGACGGCCCGCGCCTCGGCCGGGCGTACGCGCGCAGGTCGCTGTTCTCGCAGTCGCTGCGCGGCGCCTACGGACTGGGCCGCAGCGCCAAGTCGAAGGTCCTGCCGATGCTGCTCGCGGGGGTGATGTGCGTGCCCGCGCTGATCATCGTCGCGGTCGCGGTCGCCACCAAGCAGAGCAAGCTGTCGCTGGAGTACACGCAGTACGCGATCTTCCTCCAGCTCGTCATCGGCATCTACCTGGCCTCGCAGGCGCCGCAGTCGGTCTCCCGGGACCTGCGGTTCCGGACGGTCCCGCTGTACTTCTGCCGTCCGATCGAGCGCGGGGACTACGTGCTCGCGAAGTTCGCCGCGATGGCCTCGGCGCTGTTCCTGCTGACCTCCGTGCCGCTGGTGATCCTCTGGATCGGTTCGCTGCTGGCCAAGATGGACTTCGGCACCCAGACGCAGATGTTCGGCCAGGGCCTGGTGTCCGTGACGCTGCTCTCGCTGCTCTTCGGCGGCATCGGACTGGTCATGGCGGCCCTGACCCCGCGCCGGGGCTTCGGCGTCGCCGCCGTGATCGCCGCGCTGACCATCTCGTACGGGGCGGTCTCGACCCTCCAGGGCATCGCGTACGGCACGGACAACCCGGACGCCATCACCTGGCTCGGTCTGTTCTCGCCGATCACCCTCATCGACGGGGTGCAGACCGCCTTCCTCGGGGCGCCCTCCTCCTTCCCCGGAGGGGAGGGACCGGGTGCCGGGGCCGGCGCGGTCTATCTGCTGGTCGTCCTCGGGCTCATCGCCGGGACCTACGGCATCCTGATGCGCCGCTACCGAAAGGTCGGCCTGTGACCGCCCTCCCGTCGAACGGGCCGGGCCCGACCCGCGTCCCGCCGCCCGCCACCACCCTTCCACGGATTGGGCCGCGCCCATGAGCATCCTCACCATCGACCACGTGTCCCGCTGGTTCGGGAACGTCGTGGCCGTGAACGACGTCACGATGACGGTGGGTCCGGGCGTCACCGGCCTCCTCGGGCCCAACGGCGCCGGGAAGTCCACGCTGATCAACATGATGGGAGGCTTCCTCGACCCCTCCACCGGCAGCGTCACGCTCGACGGCCGGTCGATCTGGGGGAACGAGTCGGTCTACCGCGAGATAGGCGTGGTGCCCGAGCGGGAGGCGATGTACGACTTCCTGACGGGACGCGAGTTCGTCCTGGCCAACGCGGAGCTGCAGGGCCTCGGCGCCGAGGAGGCGCAGCGGGCGCTGGCCACCGTCGAGATGGAGTACGCGCAGGACCGCAAGATCTCCACGTACAGCAAGGGAATGCGGCAGCGCGTGAAGATGGCCTCGGCCCTCGTGCACGAGCCTTCGGTGCTGCTGCTCGACGAGCCGTTCAACGGCATGGACCCGCGCCAGCGGATGCAGCTGATGGACCTGCTGCGGCGGATGGGGGCGGACGGGCGCACGGTCCTGTTCTCCTCGCACATCCTGGAGGAGGTCGAGCAGCTGGCCTCGCACATCGAGGTGATCGTGGCCGGACGGCACGCGGCCTCCGGTGACTTCCGCAAGATCCGACGGCTGATGACGGACCGGCCGCACCGCTATCTGGTCCGCTCCAGCGACGACCGGGCGCTCGCCGCCGCGCTGATCGCCGACCCGTCCACGGCGGGCATCGAGGTGGATCTGTCGGACGGCGGCCTGCGGGTGCAGGCGGTGGACTTCGGACGGTTCACGGAGCTGCTGCCGAGGGTGGCACGGGAGCGGGACATCCGGCTCCTGACGGTCTCGCCCTCGGACGAGTCCCTCGAATCGGTCTTCTCGTACCTCGTCGCGGCCTGAAAGGAGCCTGACCGATGTACAACCCCACAGTCGCCCGGCTCACCTACCGGGCCCTCCTCGGCCGCCGCAGGGCCCTGATCCTCTTCCTGCTGCCCGCCGTCCTGCTGCTGATCGCGGTGGCGGTCCGCCTCTTCAACGGGGCGGACGACCAGGTGGCGGCCGATGTCCTCGGCGGGTTCGCCCTGGCCACGATGGTGCCGCTGATCGGTGTCATCGCGGGCACGGGGGCGATCGGGCCCGAGATCGACGACGGTTCGATCGTCTATCTGCTGTCGAAGCCGGTGAAGAGGCACTCGATCATCTTCACCAAGCTGATCGTGGCGGTCGCGGTGACGATGGTCTTCTCGGCGGTGCCGACGTTCCTCGCCGGGTTCATCCTCAACGGCAACGGCCAGCAGGTGGCCGTGGCGTACACGGTGGCGGCGCTCGTGTCCTCCATCACGTACAGCGCGGTGTTCCTGCTGCTCGGCACGGTCAGCAGGCACGCGGTCGTCATCGGCCTGGTCTACGCCCTGGTGTGGGAGGCCCTGTTCGGCTCCCTGATCGCGGGCGCGAAGACCCTCAGCGTGCAGCAGTGGGCGCTGGCCCTGGCCGAGAAGGTCACGGGTGAGGGGCTGGTCAGCTCCGAGGTCGGCCTTCCGACGGCGGTCGCGCTCCTCGCGGCGGTCACGGTCGCGGCGACCTGGTTCGCCGGTCACAAGCTCAGCAGACTGACCCTCGCGGGCGAGGAGTAGGCCCCGGGGGAAGAGACGGAAGCGGTACGGCTCCGAGCCTCCGGGTCACCACCCCGGCAGGCCCCACCGGCAGCCGCACCGCTCCCCTCTCTCACACCACCCGATCCCGCGCGGCGAGCAGTCCGACACCGAGGGCGGCCGCGCAGACCACCAGGACCACACAGATCGGCAGGGTCCAGGAGCCGGTGGCCTGATGGAGGACACCGGCGGCGAGCGGCCCCGCGGCGGCGAGCAGATAGCCGACCGTCTGCGCCATCCCGGAGAGCCGGGCGGCGGTGGCCGCGTCCCCGGAGCGCAGCACGATCAGGGTCAGGGCGAGCCCGACGGCGCCGCCCTGGCCGACCCCGAGGACCGCCGACCAGAGCCAGGCCCCCTCCACCGGGGCCACCAGCAGACCGGCGTATCCGGCCGCGACGAGCGTGGTGACGAGGACGACCAGCGGGCGCTGGCTCCGCATCCGCCCGGCGAGCAGCGGCACGACGAAGGCGCCCGCGACCTGGATCAGGTTGTTGAAGGCGAAGACGACACCCGCCGTGGAGCGGCTCATCCCGTGATCGGTGAAGATCGTCGGCATCCAGGCGATCAGCACGTACGACCAGAGCGACTGAAGCCCCATGAACAGCGTGACCTGCCAGGCGAGGGCCGAGCGCCAGACGCTCACCGGGCGGGCGGCGGTCCCGGTGGCGGGGACGGCCCGCACCGCACGGCCCGTCCGGCCCCGGGCGATCAGGACCTGGGGCAGCCAGGCGACCGCCGCGACCACGGCGAGCAGGGACCAGAAGCCGAGCGAGGCCTGCCAGCCACCGCCCAGGGCCTTCTCCAGGGGCACGGCGGCGGCCGCGGCGACCGTCGCTCCGGCGATCATCGCGCCCGTGTAGACGGAGGTCATCGCCGCGGCCCGGTCGGGGAAGTCCCGCTTGATCAGCCCCGGCATGAGCACGTTGAGCAGCGCGATGGCGGTGCCGACGAGGACACCGCCGCCGTACAGCGCGGTGGCGGAGGGCAGCAGCCGCACGAGGATGCCCACGGCGAGCAGGAGCAGCGCCGTGAAGAGGACGCGCTCGGACCCGAAGCGGCGGCCCAGCCACGGAGCCACCAGGGCACCGACGCCGAGGAAGAGCACCGGCACCGAGGTGACGAGGGAACTCGCCGTCGCGGAGAGGCCGAAGGCGTCGGACACCTCGCCGACCAGGGGCGCCACGCTCGCGAGCGCGACCCGCATGTTCAGCGAGGCGAGCACGATGCCGACGAGCAGCAGTGCCGGGTGGGCGAGCGGGGACCGCCGGGTGGCGGCGCCCGCCGCGGTCTCCGGTGTCCCGGCCCCGGGGTCCACGAGCGGCGACGGCACGCCGGCACCCATCGCCCCGGCATCCATCGCACCCGCACCCATCGCGCTGGTACCCACAGCACCGGCACCCACCGCACCGGCAGCGACCCCGCCGATACCGACACCCCCGCCGACGGACCCGGCACCGACGACGTCCGGCCCGCCCGTACCCGTATGCGTGCCCGTGCCCATGCCCGTATCGAGTCCCGGTCCCGTTGTCGGGGTTCCCGTGCTCATCGGGAGTGGTCCGTCAGTGCCGTGACCGTCTCCATCGGGAGCCGGAGCAGTTCGCGGGCCTGGCGTTCCGCCGCCTCCGGGTCGCCCGCCTCGATCGCGGCGACCAGCGCCTCGTGGGCGTCGATGTCGACCGGGGGCATCTCCTGGTCGCCGAGCGCCTCCACCAGGACCTCGTGGACCTGGGCCGAGAAGAAGCGGTAGACCTCGACGAAGGCCGTGTTGTGGGTGGCGCCGACGACCGCGAGGTGGAAGGCGAGGTCCGCGTCGGCGTCCCGGTCGCCCTCCTCGCGCAGGGTGGTCAGGGCAGCCCGCAGCCGCAGCAGGTCATGGGTGTCCCGGCGGGCCGCGGCCAGCCGGGCGGCCTCGGCCTCCAGGGCGGTCCGCAGTTCGAGGACGTCGGAGGCGCCCGCGTGCCGGACCCCGCGCAGCACGGCGGCCGGATCGGCGTGCGACCTGACGAAGGTGCCGTTGCCCTGACGGGACTCCAGGAGACCGGCGTGGACCAGGACGCGGACGGCCTCCCGGACCGTGTTGCGGCCCACGCCGAGCTGTTGCGCCAGCTCGTGCTCGGTCGGGACGCGGTCGCCCACCGCCCACTCCCCGCCCGCGAGCTGGGCCCGCAGCTGCTCCACCACGGAGTCCACCAGCGAGGTCCGTCCCGCCGCCTTCAGAGCCATGCCGCCCCACCCTTCATTTGCCCGGTTGTCCAGTCATCCTACAACTGACTGGACGGGGCACTCCCGACTACTGTGGGGCCGTACGCGGACCGAACACCCTCACCACCCTCGGGAGTCAGCCATGTCAGACCGCTTCGACGTCGTCGTACTCGGAGCTGGCCCCGGCGGCTACGTCGCCGCCATCCGCGCCGCCCAGCTGGGCAAGCGGGTCGCGGTCGTCGAGGAGAAGTACTGGGGCGGGGTCTGCCTGAACGTCGGCTGCATCCCCACCAAGGCGCTGCTGCGCAACGCCGAACTCGCCCACATCTTCCAGCACGAGGCCAAGACCTTCGGCATCAAGGTCGACGGCACCGTCTCCTTCGACTACACGGAGGCGTTCCGCCGCAGCCGTTCGGTCGCGGACGGCCGCGTCAAGGGCGTCCACTTCCTCATGAAGAAGAACGGGATCACCGAGTTCGACGGCCGGGGCACCTTCCTCGACGCGCACACCCTCCAGGTGGCCAAGTCCGACGGCACCTCGGAGACGATCACCTTCGACAACTGCGTCATCGCGACCGGCGCCACCCCCCGGCTGCTCCCCGGCACCGCCCGCAGCGAGCGCGTCGTGTCGTACGAGGAGCAGATCCTCGCCGAGGACGCCCCGAAGTCGATCGTCATCGCCGGCGCCGGTGCCATCGGCATCGAGTTCGCGTACGTCCTCAGCAACTACGGCACCAAGGTCACGATCGTCGAGTTCCTCGACCGGATCGCGCCGCTGGAGGACGAAGAGGTCTCCAAGGAGCTGGCGAAGCAGTACCGCAAGCTCGGCATCGACGTCCTGACCTCGACCCGCGTCGAGGCCATCGACGAGTCGGGCCCGCAGGTCCGCGTCACGGTCACCGGCAAGGACGGCGTCAGCAAGGTCCTGGAGGCCGACAAGGTCCTGCAGGCCATCGGCTTCGCGCCGAACGTCACCGGTTACGGCCTGGAGGCCACCGGTGTGGCCCTCACCGAGCGCGGCGCGATCGACGTGGACGGCCGCTGCCGCACCTCCGTGCCGCACATCTACGCCATCGGCGACGTCACCGCGAAGCTGATGCTCGCGCACACCGCCGAGGCCATGGGCGTGATCGCCGCCGAGACCATCGGGGACGCCGAGACGATGGAACTCGACTACCCGATGATCCCGCGCGCGACCTACTGCCAGCCGCAGATCGCCAGCTTCGGCTGGACCGAGGCGCAGGCCCGCGAGAAGGGCTTCGACGTCAAGGTCGCCAAGTTCCCGTTCGTGGCGAACGGCAAGGCGCACGGTCTGGGCGACGCCACCGGCTTCGTCAAGATCATCGCGGACGGCACGCACGGCGAGATCATCGGCGCCCACCTGATCGGCCCGGACGTCACCGAGCTGCTGCCCGAGCTGACCCTGGCCCAGCAGTGGGACCTCACCGTCCACGAGGTCGCGCGGAACGTCCACGCCCACCCGACGCTGGGTGAGGCCGTGAAGGAAGCGATCCACGGCATTTCCGGACACATGATCAATTTCTGAGTTTCTCCCGGCTCCGGGTGATAGGCACTGAAGGGTGCCGACCGAAGCCAGCGGAACCAGTGGAGCCGACGGAAACGACGGAGTCCACGTAAGCAGCGGAACGAGCCGATCCGCACCGGGTGGCGAACCGTCCCGACCGATCAGGTCGTGGGTGCGTTCGTCACCCGGCACCCACGTCTGGCTCCTGATCATCGCGATCACCAGCCTCGTCATCGCCCTCGCGCCACAGGGCCTGGAGACCTACCTCCTCCACCGCAACAGCAGCAATCTGCACCAGCTGTCCCACCATCCGGTGCGCGCCCTGCTCGGCAGCGCCTTCTGGATCGAGAACCCGGCCGACCTGCTGCTGTACGCGGTGCTGTTCGAGCTGCTCCACGCCCCTGTGGAGCGCTGGCTCGGGACCCCCCGATGGCTCTTCACCGTCGGTACCGCGCACATCGCGGCGACCCTGATCAGCCAGCAGGTCGTGCTGGCCGCCATCCGTCACCACGACGTCCCGCGCAGCATGGCGCACGTCGTGGACATCGGGGTCAGTTACGGGCTCGCCGCCGCCGCGGGCGTCCTCACCTACCGGCTGGCCCGGCCCTGGCGCTGGTTCTACCTGCTGGGGGCGGTGGCCTTCTTCGTCGTACCGTTCGTCACCGACCGCACGTACACCGACCTCGGGCATCTGATCTCGCTCGCGATCGGCCTCGCCTGCTATCCGCTCACCCGCGGAAAACCGGTCGCCCGCGAACACGGTCTCATCGCACACTAGTTGTGCGGGAGGAACGGGGGATCTCCCGGAGGGAGGGGCGGCCGCTTCGAGCGCGCGGACCTGGTCCGCGCGAGGCCGCCCCTCCCCTTCTCCGCTCTTCCGCGGCGGGTTCCGGAGGTGTCCGGCGGGCCGTCAGCCCGCCAGCAGACGCTCCAGGACGACGGCGATGCCGTCCTCCTCGTTCGACGCGGTCACCTCGTCCGCGACCGCGCGCAGTTCCTCGTGCGCGTTGCCCATGGCGACGCCGTGGGCCGCCCAGCCGAACATCGGGATGTCGTTCGGCATGTCGCCGAAGGCGATCGTCTCCGCCGCCTTCACACCGAGCCGACGCGCCGCGAGCGAGAGCCCGGTCGCCTTGCTCAGTCCGAGCGGCAGGATCTCCACGATGCCGGGACCGGCCATGACGACGTCCACGAGACCGCCGACGCTCTCCCGGGCGGCCCGGGTCAGCTCGTCGTCCGTCAGGGTCGGGTGCTGGAGGTAGAGCTTGGTCAGCGGGGCCGCCCACAGCTCCGCCGGGTCCTCGTACGGGACGTACGGCAGCGGGCCTTCCTGCACCTGGTAGCCGGGGCCCATCAGGACCTCGCCCTCCAGACCGTCCCGGCTGGCCGCCAGTGCCACCGGGCCGACCTCCGCCTCGATCTTGGAGAGCGCGAGCCCGGCGAGCTGCCGGTCCAGGGTCAGCGAGGTCAGCAGCCGGTGCTCGCCCGCGTGGTAGACCTGCGCGCCCTGGCCGCACACCGCGATCCCCTCGTAGCCGAGGTCGTCGAGGATGTGCCGGGTCCAGGGCACCGCCCGGCCGGTGACGACGATGTGCGCGGCGCCCGCCGCCGTCGCGGCGGCGAGCGCTTCCCGCGTGCGGTCGGAGACGGACTCGTCGGCGCGCAGCAGCGTGCCGTCGAGGTCCGTCGCGACCAGGCGGTAGGGGAAGGAACTCACTTGGCGATCGGCTCCAGGACCTCACGGCCGCCGAGGTACGGCCTGAGCACCTCGGGCACCCGCACGGAGCCGTCGGCGAGCTGGTGGTTCTCCAGGATCGCCACGATCGTGCGCGGTACGGCGCACAGCGTGCCGTTCAGGGTGGCCAGCGGCTGCACGGTCTTCTTGCCGCCCTGCTCGTCCCGCATGCGGACGGAGAGCCGGCGGGCCTGGAAGCTGTCGCAGTTCGAGGCGGAGGTCAGCTCGCGGTACTTGCCCTGGGTCGGGATCCACGCCTCGCAGTCGTACTTGCGGGAGGCGGAGGCGCCGAGGTCGCCGGTGGCGACGTCGATGACCTGGAAGGGCAGCCCGAGGCCGGTCAGCCACTGCTTCTCCCAGTCCAGGAGACGCTGGTGCTCGGCCTCGGCGTCCTCCGGAGCGACGTACGAGAACATCTCGACCTTGTCGAACTGGTGGACGCGGAAGATGCCCCGGGTGTCCTTGCCGTACGTGCCCGCCTCGCGGCGGAAGCAGGGCGAGAAGCCCGCGTAGCGCAGCGGCAGCTTGTCGGCGTCGATGATCTCGTCCATGTGGTACGCGGCGAGGGGGACCTCGGAGGTGCCGACGAGGTAGTAGTCGTCCTTCTCCAGGTGGTACACGTTCTCCGCGGCCTGGCCGAGGAAACCGGTGCCCTCCATGGCGCGCGGACGGACCAGCGCGGGGGTCAGCATCGGGATGAAACCGGCCTCGGTGGCCTGCGCGATCGCCGCGTTGACCAGGGCGAGCTCCAGGAGGGCGCCCACGCCGGTCAGGTAGTAGAAGCGCGAGCCGGAGACCTTGGCGCCCCGCTCCATGTCGATGGCGCCGAGCGCCTCGCCCAGTTCCAGGTGGTCCTTGGGCTCGAAGCCCTCGGCCGCGAAGTCGCGGATGGTGCCGTGGGTCTCCAGGACGACGAAGTCCTCCTCGCCGCCGACCGGGACATCCGTGTGGACGATGTTCCCGAGCTTGAGCAGCAGCGACTTGGCCGTCTCGTCGGCCTCGTTCTGCTCGGCGTCGGCGGCCTTGACGTCGGCCTTGAGCTGCTCGGCCCTCTGGAGCAGCTCGGCGCGCTCCTCGGGAGAGGCCTTGGGGATCAGCTTGCCGAGCGCCTTCTGCTCGGAGCGGAGTTCGTCGAAGCGGACGCCGGACGACCTGCGCCGCTCATCGGCGGAGAGCAGGGCGTCGACGAGGCCGACGTCCTCTCCACGGGCGCGCTGGGAGGCGCGAACACGGTCGGGGTCCTCACGGAGCAGGCGAAGGTCAATCACCCCACCAGGCTACCGGTGCGTGTTCGCGGGCCCCTACCGGATAACGTCACGCGTGTTGTCACACGGGATGCCCTGTGTACCGTTTCATCCCTTTTGGCGCCCGTGGAAATGCCGGGACCCTGGCTGATGCATTTAGTTATCCACAGGCTGTGCGGAAGATCTGTGGATGGCGGAGAACATCATGGGGATTTCCCGCTCCGGGCCTGGGAATTCCGTGATCAAACGCCATTGAGCCACTCATTCGGGTGGGAACTCCTCGCTCCAACGAGTTGGCGTGATGAGGAGTGCTGACGAAGGCGCGCGTGAGGGGCTGTGGACAGATGCCCCTGCCATGGATGTGGCTAGGGCGATTTGTCGACCTTGTCGGGGTGAGCTGTCGACTTGTCCCCAGGTTGAAGGCGGGGCCTGTGGATAACTGCTGCGGGTAACTGAAAATACGCAGGTAGGACTAGTGGTTCGCACCTGTGGACGAACGCTCCCGCCTTCGGGAGCGTTCGTCCATCATCGGATCAAGCCCGACCGTCCTGGGCCCTCGCCAACCAGTCGGAGGCCGCGGTGAACTCCTCGTCCGACGTACCGCGCCGCAGCGGCGGCACCTGCTCGACCGAGACCCCCGCCCTCGGGTACGAGCCGAGGAAGCGCACCTGGGGGCAGATCCGCTTCAGCCCCATCAGCGCCTCGCTCACCCGGCGGTCCGAGATATGGCCCTCGGCGTCCACGGCGAAGCAGTAGTTCCCGATCCCCGCCCCCGTGGGCCGGGACTGGATCAGCATCAGGTTCACCCCGCGCACCGCGAATTCCTGGAGCAGTTCGAGGAGGGCACCCGCGTGATCGTCACCCTGCCACAGCACCACCGAGGTCTTGTCCGCGCCGGTCGGAGCCGCCGGACGGGCGGGCCTGCCCACCAGCACGAAGCGCGTCTCGGCGTTCTGAGCGTCGTGGATCTCCGTCACCAGCGCTTCGAGGCCGTACGTCGCCGCCGCGAACTCGCCCGCGAAGGCCGCGTCGAACCGGCCCTCCTGCACCAGCCGCGCGCCGTCCGCGTTGGACGCGGCCGACTCCCACACGGCCGTGGGCAGATGCGCCCGCAGCCAGTTCCGCACCTGCGGCTGCGCCACCGGATGACCGGTGACGGTCTTGATGTCCGAGAGCTTGGTCCCCGGCCGTACGAGCAGGGCGAAGGCGATCGGCAGCAGCACCTCGCGGTAGATCATCAGCGGCCGGCCGGAGGCCAGCTCGTCGAGGGTGGACGTCACCCCGCCCTCGACCGAGTTCTCGATCGGTACGAGCGCGGCGGCGGCCTCCCCGTTCCGTACGGCGTCGAGCGCGGCCGGGACCGAGACCATGGGGACGAGTTCCCGTGTCGCGGCCTCGGGCAGCGTACGCAGCGCGGCCTCGGTGAAGGTGCCCTCGGGGCCGAGATACGTGTACCGGGTGGCGGACATACCGTCACCCTAATGGGCCCGGGACGCTCAGGACTCCAGGAGGCGCTGCCCCACGTACTCGCCCTGGGCGGGGCCGCCGGGGACCGCGAAGAGGCCACTGGACTCGTGGCGGATGAACGCGGACAGGGCGTCGCCCCGGTCGAGCTTGCGCTGTACGGGGACGAAGCCCCTGAGCGGGTCCGCCTGCCAGCAGACGAAGAGGAGCCCGGCGTCCGGCGCCCCGTCCGGACCGATGCCGTCATGGAAGGAGAACGGCCTGCGCAGCATCGCCGCCCCGCCGTTCTGTTCGGGGGCGGAGATCCGGGAGTGGGCGTTGTCCGGGATGACGAGCTGTCCGTCGGGACCGAACTTGTTCAGGTCCAGCGCGGTGGTCTCGGAGCCTCCGGTGAGCGGGGCCCCGTCGGACTTCCGGCGCCCGATCACCTTCTCCTGCCCGTCGAGCGGCAGCTTCTCCCAGTCGTCGAGGAGCATGCGGATGCGGCGCACCACCGCGTACGAGCCCCCGGCCATCCACTCCTCGGCCCCGGTGGCCCCGCCCGCTCCGGTCGGCACGAAGATCCGCCGGTCGAAGTCGGGGTCGGTGGGCTTCGGGTTGGCGGTGCCGTCGACCTGACCCATCAGGTTCCGGGCGGTCATCGGCTTCGGGGTGGCCCCGGCCGAGCGGTTGAAGCCGTTCATCTGCCAGCGGACCCGGGCGGCTTCGCCCGCGTCCTTCTGGACGGCACGCAGCGCGTGGAAGGCGACCAGGGCGTCATCGGCACCGATCTGCACCCACAGATCGCCCTCCGAGCGCCGGGGGTCCAGGGCGTCGGCGGAGAAGGCGGGCAGCGGGTCGAGGGCACCGGGCCGTCGGGAGACGAGCCCGGTGCGATCGAAGAACGTCCGGCCGAAGCCGAAGGTGACCGTGAGGGAGGACGGGCCCGCGTCGAGGGCGATCCCGGTGTCCCCGGTCGGGGCCTTCCCCGCCATCAGCGCCTTCGCCGTCGCCGACCAGCGGCGCAGCAGGGCGACGGCCTCCTTGCGCCCGGCGCCCGGCGCCAGGTCGAAGGCGACCAGATGGCCCCGGGACTGGAGCGGTGTGGTGATGCCCGCCTGATGTTTCCCGTGAAACATCACCTCGGTCGCCCCGACGGAGGTCAGCGCCGGGGAGCCGCCGGGGCCGTTGGCGCCCGTGTCGTCGTCCGGCCCGGACGCGGAGATCCCGACGCCACCGGCCGCACCGATGACGAGTCCGGCCGCGCCCGCCGCGCCGACGGTGCCCAGCAGCCGCCGCCGGGAGATCTCAAGGTTGTCGTTCTCGGTCACGGGTCAGCCGATCTTCACGTTCTTCTCGACGGTGGTCTGGTCGATCTCGGAGGTACGGACGGTCACCTGGATCCGCCAGTCGCCGGAGATCGGGATCTGCACGCCGCTCGCGCTCCAGTGTCCGGTCTGGATGCGGTCGGGGGCGACGGGCAGCGGGCCGATGTCCTTCGCTTCCAGGGTGAGGGCGACCTTGACCTCGGGGACGTCGAGCGGCTTGCCGTTGGGGCGCTCGACGTAGAGGTGGAGCGCGTTGGCGCCGGTGCGGCCGGGGTCGAGGCTGAGCCGGACGATGCCCTTGCCCTCGGCGCCGCCGGTGTCGAAGGGCAGCCGGATGTCGACGGGCCGGTCGGGCACGGCGGCGGGGCCGGAGGAGGCGTTGCCGCCGCGCGCGGCCTCCTCCTCGGTGCGGCCGGGTTCGGTCGAGGTGAGCACGGTGGTCACGGCGAGGAGGACGACGGCGACGGCCGCCTCGGTGAGCACCGAGCGGCGCAGTCCGGCCCGCTCGGGGTCGGCGTCCCGCTCGCGCTTGCGCCGCGCGGTGGCGACGGCGACCCGCTGCCGGGCGAGCTGCGCGGCCCGCTCGGGATCGGTGGCGGCTTCGTCCGTCGCGGGGCCGCCCGCGTCCGCCGTCGTGCCGTCGGCGGTCTTCTCGGTTGTTTCCTGGGTCTCCCCGGAGCCCTCGGCCGTACCGGCTTCACCGGCTTCACCGGTCTCGTCGGCCTCATGGGGTGCTTCCCCGGTGGGCTTGGCGTCGGCCAGGCGGCGGGTCCAGCGGCGCGAGATCCAGGCGATGCCGATGAGCACGCACACCAGACCGATCTTGACGAGCAGCAGCTGCCCGTAACGGGTCCCGGTGAGCGCGGACCAGGAGCCGACCTGGCGCCAGGACTGGTAGAGCCCGGTGGCCGCGAGCACCAGCACGGCGCCGAAGGCGACCCGGGAGAACCGTTCGACCGCCGAGCGGTCGACGTACGGCGTGCGGTAGAGGGAGACCAGAAGCACGGTCAGACCGCCGAACCAGGCGGCGACCGCGAGCAGGTGCAGGATGTCGACCGGCATGGCGATGCCGGGCTGGATGCCGGTCGAGGCATGCTCGGCCAGCGCCCAGGTGCCGGCGATGCCCGCCGCGACGACCGTGCCGCCGAGGGCCAGGCCGAAGGAGAGGTCCTTCTTCTCCTTCGGGTCGGTGCGCCGGGCGTAGGAGCCGAAGAGGACCGCCACGAAGAGCGCGGCCGCGCCGAGCAGCAGCAGCCGGGAGGTGAGCGCGGCCCCGGTCTTGGTCTCCAGGACGGTCTTCAGACCGGCCAGGTCGAAGGCGTCGGAGAGTTCGCCGGAGCCGGTGTAGGGATTGCGCAGCAGCAGCATGACGAGCGTGGCGCCGGTGAGGGTGAGCCAGCCCCGTACGACGGTCTGCTGGACCGGCCGGACGCTCGCGCCGCGCGGCCAGCAGGCCAGGACGAAGGCTCCGCCGCCGACGAGGACGGCGAAACCGGCGTAGGAGAGGTAGCGGGCGAGACCGTAGAGGGTCCCGACGATCCCGCCGCCCGCCGACCGGTCGGGCAGGGCGACGGAGGTGGTGGAGGGGGCGCCGATGGAGAAGGTGAAGGCGCCGGAGATGGGGTGGCTGTCGGCGGAGACGGTCTGCCAGGCCACGGTGTAGGTGCCGTCGGGCAGGCCCGCGCGGAGCCCCACTCCGTATCGGACGATGGCGCCGCTGCACAGGTCGCGTATCTCGCCGGTGTCGGCCCGGCGGCCCGCCGGGTCGAGGACCCGGATCGAGTCGGTGCTCATGGCGACCTGCTCGGAGAAGGTCAGGTTGACCTCCTTGGGCGCGGTGGCGACCACCGCCCCGTCCTTCGGGTCGCTTCCGGTCAGCGCCGCGTGCGCGGACGCGGGGGCGGCGCCGGCGAGCAGCGTGCCGAGGAGCGCGGCCGCCAGGATCAGCAGCCGGGCCAGGGCGGTGCCGAGGCGCGGGGCGGTGGTTGTCATCTCTGGGTCACTCCGTCAGTTCTGTCTGAACCACGTCAACTCGCTCAGTGCTGCTGCGGGTTGTGGCCGGCGGATTCGACGGGAAGGTCGACCTTGATGGGGTCGGACTTCTCGAAGTGGAGCTCGATGCTGACCTTCTCGCCCTGCTTGGGCCGCTGCTTCAGCTCCATGAACATGATGTGGTTGCCACCACGGGAGAGCTTCAGTTCGCCGTTCGCGGGGATGTCGAAGGACTTCACCTCCAGCATCTTCTGGTTCTTGGTCTCGTGGATCGTGACGTCGTCCGAGATGGGGCTGGTGACCGACGTCAGCTTGTCGGCGGTGGCGCCCGTGTTCTTGACGGTGAGGAAGCCGCCGGCCATGTCCATCACGGGCTGGGGCATGAACGCGCCGCTGACCTCCAGCTTCGGCTTGCCGCCGGAGGCGCCGTCGGAGCCGTCGGACGAGGACGAGCACCCGGTCAGCGCGAGAGCGGCGGCGAGCGCCACGGCGGCGGACAGGGTGGTGGTGCGGCGGATCACGGGTTCTCCCCCTTGATGAGCTTCGGCAGGTCCTTGGCGTAGTCGTCGATGGAGGTGTCCTCGCCGTACAGGACGTAGCCCTGGTCGGTGGTGGGCGAGAAGGCGACCACCTGGGCCCCGTGCATGGAGACGACCTTGTTGCCCGGCAGCTTCTTCGGCGGATCGATGCCGATGCCGATCTGGCGGGCACCCGCCTGGATGGTGGAGAAGTCGCCGGTGAGACCGGTGAAGGAAGCGTCGCCCGCGGCCGGGAGCCACTTGGCGAGGGAGGCCGGGGTGTCCCGCTCGGGGTCGGTGGTGACGAAGACGACCTGGAGCTTCTCCTGGTCGGCCGGGGGGAGCTTCTTCATGGCGATGGCGATGTTGCTCATCGTCATGGGGCAGACGTCGGGGCAGTGGGTGTAGCCGAAGTAGATCAGCGTCGGCTTGCCCTTGGTCCGCTCCCGCAGGTCGTACGGCTTGCCCTCGGTGTCGGTGAGGACCAGGTCGGGCTTGGTGAACGGCCGGTCCAGGACGGTGGCCGCCTTGGTGGAGTCGGAGCCGCCGGAGACCACGGCGACCGAGCCGGGGCCCGCGCCGGGCGCCTTGTCGCCGTCGCCGCCGAGGCCGACCGCCGCGGTGACGCCGATCGCCGCGACGATCGCGACCGCGGCGACGATCAGCGGGGTGCGGCGGCCGGGGCGGGCGGCCCCGTCGGCGTCACCGGACTTCGGGGTGGATGTCTTCTCTGCGGACATGCTGGTTCTTTCCGCTTCTTTCCGGGTGTTCGGGATGAGGGGCGGCCGTCAGGCCGAGCGGCGGCGACCGGCGAGGACGCCGAAGGCGGCACCGGCCACACCGACGAGGATGCCGATGACGCCCAGGATCCGGGCCGTGGTGTCGGAGGAGTCGGCGGCGGCCGTCTCCTCGGCGCCGTGACCGGCCTTGCCGTCGTGGCCGTCCTTCTTGTCCGCGCCGGCGGACGCGGACGGGGCGGCGCCGCCGTGGTGGTCCTCGGAGGCGGCGGAGAGCTTCAGGACGGGGGCGGGGCTCTGCGGCTCCTCCGCGCCCTCCTTCTGCTCCTCGATCCAGCGCACGACCTCCTTGTTGTCGTACGTCTGGATCGCCTTGAGGACGAGCTGGTCGGCGTCCTCGGGCAGCTGGCCGAGGGAGAGCGGGAACTGCTGGAACTGGCCGGGGCCGATCTTCGAACCGTCGGCGGTCCAGGTCACCTTGGACACGGCCTCGTTGATCTTCTTGCCGTGCAGCTCCAGCGGCTTGCTGAGCTTGCTCCTGGTCACCTCGGCCTTCCAGCCGGGGACGGGCTGCGGCATGACGGAGGCCAGGGGGTGGTCGAGCGGGAAGCTGACCTCCAGCTTCACGGTGGAGGCGTCGTCGCGCTCGTTCGGGACCTTGATGTTGACGGTCGCGTAACCGCCCTTGGCGGCCTCGCCCTGCGGCTGCACGCTCACATGGGCGAACGCCGGGCCGGACAGCAGCACGACGGAGGAGAGGGCGATGCCACCGGCGAGGGCGGCCCGGGAGGCGGAGATCCGGGGGCCGGAGGCGCGGGAGGCGGAGACCCGGGAAACGGAGGAGGCGCGGAGAACGGTCATGGCGGAAACACTCCAGCGAGGAGAGAAGGGGTGGCGCCCGGCGCGCCGGGCGGAGGCGGAAGCCTCCACGGGCGTGCGGACGATCGCGGTCGCGCTCGTGCCGAGCGGTCGCGGTGGGACGGTGTCAGGCTGCCGGGACGCAGACGTCAGGCTGCGAGGACGCAGTCGGCGGCCGGGGGGCCGCGCCTGATCACCGTGTGCTGGAGGGCCTCGGCCACCGGCGGCGGCGAGGAGTCGAAGGCGGTGCGGACGGCCCGCGCCGGACCCGCGGCCGGGGTGACCGACAGACCGCGCAGCAGGGTCCGTACGAGCCGGAGCGCGGCCCGCAGGGAGCGGACCGTGGCGCATTCGGCGAGTTCCGTGGCGCCCTGCTCGGAGAGTTCCACGAGCCGGACGAGGGCGCGGTCGCCGCGCCGCAGCAGCCAGCCCGTGGCGAGGGCGGCGAGCAGGTGCCCGAGGAGCATCGGCAGACCGGGCACCAGTTCCCCGGCGGGGGAGGCGGCGGCCGTGTGCCCGAGATGGGCCCCGGCGCCCGCTCCCGCGGTGGCGGGGTCGATCCCGGCGTCGCGGACGATCCGGGTGGCGTCGGCCGGGTCGAGGGCCGCGGCGCCCGCCCCGCAGACGAACCGGGCGGCCATCCGGACGAGGGCGTCGTCGGCCTCGGGGCCGAGCGTGAGCCGGCGCTGTCCGAGACCGAAGAGGACGTGCAGGCCGAGCTGTCCGCAGGTGAGGGCGGCGACGACGAAACCGAGCGAGCGCTCGCGCCCGGTGAAGAGGACCGTGACCCCGAAGACCCCGAGGAAGCCCGCCACGAGCGTCCACAGGGCGATGCCCGCACAGGCGGCGAGGGCGTGCCCGAGCGCGGACAGCACGACACAGACCGCGGTGAACACCGCGGCCCTCAGCAGCCGTGGAGCGAGTGCGGGGGCAGTCATGGCGGGCCCATCATCGCACCACGGCCCCCACCGGCAGGAGGCAGGTCCGTAAGGTCGTTCTTGGGGCGCTTGGAGCTCTTCGGGGCGACATACACCGGCTCACCGGTGCGGTGCATCCGCCGAACGAGCGCTCTTGACGCCTTTCGGCGCTTACGAAGGGTCCCGCCCGGCAATAGGTATCGGTATGTCGAGCCGCTGCCGGGAGGCTGGAGCATGAGCATCTGGTGGTCACTCCATCTGCGGCGTGAGGCCGCCAGCGTGCCGTTGGCCAGGCGGCTGCTGCTGGGCACGATGGAGACGGCGGGGGTCGACCCCGACGTGTCCTACGAGTTGTCGGTCGCGCTGACCGAGGCGTGCGCCAACGCGGTGGAGCACGGCGGGGGCGGTACGGACGGGAGCGGCGCCGGGGGCAGGGCCTACCGGGTGACGGCGTACCTGGACGGCGAGACCTGCCGCATCGAGGTGGCGGATTCCGGTCCTGGTTTCCCCGGCCAGGGCGGGGAACCGGGACCCGCCGGGGTTCCGGCGGCCCCGGCGGACGCCGAGCACGGCCGGGGGCTGCGGCTGATCGCGGAGCTGGCGGACCATGTGCACTTCGGCAACCGCTCGGGCCGGGGCGGCGCGGTGGTCAGCTTCGACAAGATCCTGAAGTGGAAGGACAGCCCTTCGCTGCTCCTGGCCTGACGGCGCCGCAGCGGGCCGGGCGACCGGGCGGCCGGAGGGCCGTACTGGACCAGCCGGACGGGACCAGCCGGACGGGACCGGGCGGACGTACGAGGCGGTCGGCACGGCACCGGACCGGACCGGCCGCGTGGGATCACGACGAAGGCGCGCCGGACCACGGCGAGGGCGCGCCGGACCACGGCGAGGGGCCCCGCCGGTCGGTCGGCGGGGCCCCTCGGATCCAACGTACGCGGAGATCAGCCCTTCAGCGCGGCCATCCACGCCTCGACCTCGTCGGAGCGGCGCGGCAGCGCGTCCGAGAGGTTCCGGTTGCCGTCCTCGGTGACGAGGATGTCGTCCTCGATCCGGACGCCGATGCCCCGGTACTCCTCCGGCACGGTCAGGTCGTCGGCCTGGAAGTACAGGCCCGGCTCCACGGTCAGGCACATGCCCGGTGCGAGAGTGGTCTCGACGTACGCCTCGGTGCGCGCGGCGGCGCAGTCGTGGACGTCCATGCCGAGCATGTGGCCGGTGCCGTGCAGGGTCCAGCGGCGCTGGAGACCGAGCTCCAGGACGCGCTCGACCGGGCCCTCGACGAGGCCCCACTCGACGAGCTTCTCGGCGAGGACGCGCTGGGCGGCGTCGTGGAAGTCGCGGTAGGCGGCGCCGGGCTTCACCGCGGCGATGCCCGCCTCCTGCGCCTCGTACACGGCGTCGTAGATCTTGCGCTGGAGCTCGGTGTACCGGCCGTTGATCGGCAGGGTGCGGGTGATGTCGGCGGTGTAGAGCTCGGTGGTCTCCACGCCCGCGTCGAGCAGCAGCAGGTCGCCGGAGCGCACGTCGCCGTCGTTGCGGACCCAGTGCAGGGTGGTGGCGTGGGGACCGGCGGCGCAGATGGAGCCGTAGCCGATGTCGTTGCCGTCGACGCGGGCGCGCAGGAAGAACGTTCCCTCGATGTAGCGCTCGCTGGTGGCCTCGGCCTTGTCGAGGACCTTCACGACGTCCTCGAAGCCACGGGCGGTGGCGGCGCAGGCCTTCTCCAGCTCGGAGACCTCGAAGGCGTCCTTGATCAGACGGGCCTCGGAGAGGAAGACGCGGAGCTCCTCGTCGCGCTCGGCGGTGACCTTGTCGGTCAGGGCCGCCTCGATGCCCGCGTCGTGGCCGCGCACCGCGCGGACGGGCCCGGTGGCCTCGCGCAGCGCGCCGGCCAGCTCGCGGACGTCCTTCGCGGGGACACCGAGGAGCTGCTCGGCCTCGGTGAGGGAGTGGCGGCGGCCGACCCACAGCTCGCCCTGGCCGTCGAGCCAGAACTCGCCGTTCTCCCGGTCGGAGCGCGGCAGCAGGTAGACGGTGGCCTCGTGGCCGTCGGCGGCCGGCTCCAGGACGAGGACGCCGTCCGGGGTCTGGTCGCCGGTGAGGTACGCGTACTCGGTGGAGGCGCGGAAGGCGTACTCGGTGTCGTTCGACCGGGTCCGCAGGTTGCCCGCGGGGACCACCAGGCGCTCGCCGGGGAAGCGGGCGGAGAGCGCGGCGCGGCGCTCGGCGGTGCGGTCGGCCTGGGCGATCGGCTCCAGACCGTGCAGCTCGGTGTCGGCCCAGCCGGACTTCATGTTCTCGGCCAGCTCGTCGGAGACGCCCGGGTACAGGCCGTTCTTCCGCTGCTTGATCGCCTGCTCTTCGGTCTCTTCCGGGGTCTCCGGCGTGAGCTCCTCGGCCACGGGTCTGCCTCCTCTGGTACGACACTGAACCCCCACCATCGTACGGTCGTACGGAAGGGGTCCCAGGGCCGGAAGGCCCATTACCGGAATGTCACTCTCCGGTTCTGCTCCGACACGGCCCGGACCGGGGGCGTCAGGCGAAGCGGGCGGCGAGCAGGACCACGTCCTCCCCGTCCGCGCCGGTGTCGAGACCGTCCGGGAGGAGCGTCCGCAGGACGTGGTCGGCGAGCGCCCCGGGGTCGTCCCGATCCGCCTTCGGCACGCTCGCGGCGGCCGCGCGCAGCCGGGCGAAGGCGCGGTCCATGGGCTCGCCGGTACGGCGCAGCAGCCCGTCGGTGTAGAGAAGCACCGTTTCTCCGGGTGCCGGGGACAGCTCCACGCTGGGCGCCTCCCAGCAGGAGAGCATCCCGAGCGGGGCTGAGAGCGAGGTCTCGACGAACTCGGTGCGCCGCTCGCCCACGATCAGCGGCGGGGCGTGCCCGGCCCCGGCGAGGACGATCCGGCGCCGGTCCGGTTCGGCGTAGGCGAAGAGGGCGGTCGCGGAGCGTGCGGGTTCGGTGAGCCTGAGCAGGAGTTCCAGGTCGGAGAGGACGGCGACGGGGTCCTCGCCCTCCATCACCGCGTACGCCCGCAGCGAGGCGCGCAGCCGTCCCATGGCGGCGAGCGCGCTGGGGCCGGTCCCGGTGACGGAGCCGACGGAGAGCCCGAGGGCGCCCTCGGGCAGCGGCAGCGCGTCGTACCAGTCGCCGCCGCCCCGGGGGCCGGTGTGGTGGCGGACGGCGAGCAGGACGCCGGGGACGCGGGGCAGCCGGCTGGGCAGCAGCTCCTCGGCGACGGTGCCGAGCCGGACGCGGGCCCGTTCGACCTGGAGGAGCCGGGCGAGGTGCTCGGTGGCGAAGCGCCCGTAGAGCCCGACGAGGTGGCGTCTGCGGGTGTCGGGTTCGGCGGGCTCGTCGTAGAACCAGACGGCCGCGCCGAGCCGTCCGGTCTCCTCGGTGGCGAGGGGCAGGGCGTAGCTGGCGGCGAAGCCGAGCCGGGCGGCGACCTCGCGGTGGCGCGGGTCGAGGCCCTCCTCGGTGCGCAGGTCGCGGATGGTGATCGGGTCGGGGACCCGTTCGGGGCGGGCGGGGTCGGGGAGGCCGTCGAGGAGGCGCCCGTAGCTGCTGGTGGCGCGGGGGACGGTCTCGATGATCCCGAGGTCGGCGTGGGCGAGGCCGAGGCCGAGGGTGGCGGTGGGGCCGAGTCCGTCGGCCGGTTCGAGGACGCCCATGCCGCGGCGGGCCCCGACGAGGGCGGCGCCCGCGTCGAGCACCTCGCGGAGGGCCTCGTCGAGGGAGGAGGTCCTGATGAGGCGCTCGGTGAGTTCGTGCAGGGTGGTGAGGTCGGAGACCCAGGCGGCCAGCCGGTCCTGGATCAGCGCGCCGGGCGGCGGGACCGGATCGGAGGGCGCCGCGGCCGGGGGGACCCCGGGGAGGGGCGACGTAGTGTGCGGGGGGCCGGGAACGGTGGAATTGATTCCGGCCACTTTCGGCGAGTGCGGGGCACTCATGGCAGTCGGCTTTCCGACCGGTCCGTTTGGCGCCATAGCATCGCAAACCCCCATGTCATCATGAGCCGCTCAATGCATCCACATGTACACGCACAAGACGAACGATGTCCAGCATTGTCCCCCCGGGACTTGTGGTGTCCGTGAGGTCGTGCACAGGGGTTGAAGTCCATGGGAACTTGGCTGAAAATTGCCCCCAGTGTGCACCTTTTGCGGTCGACTGGCGTCGTTTGAAAGCGCGTCATTCTGAGCGTGCTGGGTACGTAGTCGATGACAGGCAGGGGCAGTTGACGCTGTCCCGGAACGCGAAGCGGGACCCCGGCGTCTTTCATGCCGCAGGCCGCAGCCCGTCACCGAGTGGCGGGGAACCTGTTCCGACCCGCCCCTGGTGCTGACCCGGCTCCACCTCGTTCTGACCTGGCGCCACCTGGATCCGACCCCTGCTCCACCCGGTTCCACGTGGTCCACCTGGACACGGCCCGGACGGCCCCGCATCGACGGGGCCGGCGCCCCGCCGACCCGGTACGCGCTGATACGCACAGTGAAGTGTCCTGCACATGGTGTCATGTGGATTCGGCGTTCAACGGAAAGGAACGAGCGCTCATGCGCGAGATCCTCGGAATGCGACGCAGGCTCCGGTCCCGGCGCAAGGCGAGGACCGCCCGGCTCGAAGCGGCGGTCGCCTTCGGCGTCGAATGGGGCTGGCCCGTCCTGCCGGGAGCGGGTCTGGGAGCGACCTCCCGCACGGCCGCGCGCGGGGTCGCGGGCCGGGGCGCGGGCCGGACGACGGGCAGTGCCCCCGGCCCGTCGGGCACCGCGGGAGGTGCCCCCTGCCCGTCGGGCAGCGCGAGCGGCACCCCGGGCTCGCCGAAGCCCGCGGGCGGCGCCCCCAGCACGTCGGGCACCGCGGACGGTCCCGGTGGAACGGTCGGCGGCCCTTCCGCCGAGACCCCGGAACCGAACCCGGCGGACGGCCCGACGGCGGTGGCCCCCGTGGCCCCCATGACCTCTGTGGCCCCCGTGCCCCTGACGCCCCCGGTCCGGTCCTGCGCCTGCCCCGACGCCGACTGCGTGGTGCCGGGCGCCCACCCCCACGAACCGGTCCTCCTCGCGGCCACCACCGACGAGCGGATGATCCGCTGGTGGTGGACCACGCGCCCGGACGCCCCGGTGCTCCTGGCCACCGGCGGCGGCGCGCCCTGCGCGGTCAGCCTGCCCGCGATGGCGGGCGCGCGGGCGCTCGCCGCGCTCGACGCGACGGGGATGCGCCTCGGCCCGGTCGTGGCGACCACGACCCGGTGGTCGATCCTCGTCGCCCCCTACGGGCTCGAACGGCTCGGGGAGCTGCTGTACGCGAAGGACAGCGTGCCCGGTTCGCTGCGGTTCCACAGCGAGGGCGGCTATCTGGTGCTGCCGCCCTCGGTCACCGGGACCGGCCAGGTCCGGTGGGAACGCGCCCCGCTCGCGGGCTCGGCCCGGCCGTGGCTGCCGGACGTGGAGGCGGTGGTCGACGCCCTGGTGGAGGCGAGCACCGGCGCCCCGGGCGGCGGGAGCCGGCTGACGTACTGATCGGGCAGGGCTCCGGAGGGGCCCGGGGCGTTCACCCGAACGGGTGCGTCCGGGGCCGACTTCCCGGGAAAACGGGCGTGCGCCCGGCGGGACGACCGCCGGGCGCCGCTATGTTCGCCCCACCGTTCAGGATCTCCGGCCGCGGTCTCCGGCCGAGCAGGGCAGGTGGAGCGCATGAGCCCGGTGAACCTTCGTGTGGTCGGACTGGGTGCCGCCGTCACGGCCGCCGTCCTGCTGCCGCTCGTCGCGATGGCGGCCCGGACGGGCGAACCGGGCGAACCGAGCGGTCGGACGAGCGCGAGGGGAGCCGCCGGCTGGACTGGTGGGGCTGCTGAAGCCGTCGAGTCCGGTGGGACCAGTGGGGCTGACAGGGACGGTGGGGCCGACGCGAAGCCCGGGGGACTGCTGACGGGACTCGGTCTGGTCCCCCGTACGAGCGGCTCCCCCGATTCACCCGAGGCATTCGGGTCCCCCGGCTCCCCCGGCTCCCCCGGCTCTTCCGGCTCCTCCGGCTCCTCCGCTCCGGGAGGGGCCGCGGCCTCGGGGGCTTCCGTCGCGGAGGTGCCGGAGCGGGTCACCCGCTGCGGACCGGAACTCGCCTCCCCGGACGGGGTCGAGGCGCAGACCTGCGTGCTGACGGAGGGGCCCGACCTCTGGGCGCGTACGTACTACCGGAACGCCTCCGGACAGGATCTCGACGCGTTTCTGACCCTCATGACCCCCGGCGGGCGGACCGTGCGGGTCCACTGCGAGGTCCCGGCGCAGGACGAACCCGGGAGCTGCGAGACGCCGAGGGAGCGGGGGCGCGGTGCGGCGACGGCCCATACGGCGGTCGCGGAATTCGCCGGTGCGGGCGAGGGGGGCAACACCCCGCTGCTGTTGCGGGTGGGCAGCAACGCGGCGGACGGCCAAGGGAGTTGAGTCCGTGCCCGGCCGGAGAGGCTGGAAGAGGGCATGGAAACGCCCGATCGCTGGCGACGGGGGATGCACCAGCGACCGGGCTTCCAGAACGGTAACAAGAGATCTGCTGTTCGCAAATTCGATCTCGGTTATTCGGACAGGGATTTACCCGTGCCACCGCCGTGTTGTGGCGGAAGTCACCGACTGGCCGGTCTGTCAGTGACCGATACCGCCCGGGGTATCAGCTGAGAGTGACCTGACGGTTCGTGAGGCCGCCCCGGGCGCGCCGCTCCTCGGCGGTCAGCGGGGCGTCCGAGGCGAGCGCCCCGGCGAGCCGCTCGGCGAACTCGGCGGCGGGCTTCTCGCACTCCTCCGCCGTCATCGACGTCGGCAGGTCCCACACCGGCACCATCAGACCGTGGGCGCGGAACGAGCCGACGAGACGGGTGTCCTCGCCGATCGAGGTGCCGCCGGCCGCCTGGAGGCGGGCCAGCGCGTCGAGGAGCTTCTCCTCCGGGTGCGGCATGACCCAGCGCAGGTGGTTCTTGTCCGGGGTCTCGCACCAGTACGCCGAGTCGACGCCGGTCAGCTTGACGGTCGGGATCGCGGCGGCGTTGGCCCGCTCCAGGGAGGCGGTGACCTCCGGGTCGGCGCCGTCGGCGGACTGCGGGATCCAGAACTCGAACCCGGAGTGGACCTCGGGGGCGAACTCGGCGTCCGCGTCGAGCAGGTCCTGGAGGCGGGGACCCTCGGCGGGCACGCGGCGGCCGGGGACCGGGGTGCCCGGCTCGGCGACCAGGGCGCGCTGGAGCGTGTCGGCGAGGTCGCGGGCGAGGTCGCCGGAGGTGGAGTCGTTCTGCAGGGCGAGCAGCACCGAGCCGTCGTCGCGGCGCAGCGCGGGCCACGCCATCGGCAGCACGGTCGCGAGCGTCACGGACGGGACGCCCTCCGGCAGGCCGTCCTTCAGGGTGAGCGGGACGGTCGCGGCGGGCACCAGCTCGCGCAGCGCGACCCAGTCGCACTCGCCGGGCAGGCCCTCGAAGGGGCGCTGGACGAGCTCGGTCACGGCGTGCGAGGCGGTCCGGCCGTGACACGCCTTGTACCGGCGGCCCGAACCGCACGGACACGGCTCCCGCGCGCCGACGACCGGGATCTCCCCGCTCGTGACCTGTGCCTGGCCGGTCTTGCCGGCCTTCGTCTGGGGGCGCTTCTTGGCCATGGTGTGGCTTTCTCCCGATCGCGGCGGTGCGGTGGCTGTTCCGGCCGCGAGCCTAGCCGTACGGGACACCGCCACCTCTCAGGCGGGCCGCCGCCCGCGCCACGGGGGCGGCGGCGAGGGGCGGTCCCGGACGGGCCGGTGACCGGAGCCGTACGGCGCCCGGCGCCGGAGCGCACACGGTGCGCGGTCTCGCCCGGCGCCGGAGCTCGCACGATGCCTGATCTCGTACGGCAGGCATGCGGTCGGTCGGTCCGTCGCACGGTCGGTCCGTCGTACGGTCCGCGTCGCCGTCGCCCGTCGCGGGGCGCCCGGCCGCTCGGCCTGGACCGCTTCGGTCCGGCAGCGCTGTCCAGATCGTCCGGTCCGGACCGCTGTTCCAGTCGGGACCGCTCTGTCCGGCGCTCTGTCCGGACAGCTCCGCCCGACTGACCGGCCGCCGGATCCAGTCCGACCGACCGTATGACCGGCCGCCTGATCCGGACCGACCGACCGTATGACCGGCCGCCTGATCCGGACCGTCCGGGTCCGACCGCCCGGTCCGGGCCGTCAGTCCAGATCCTCGTACGCGTCCAGGAAGTCGAAGCCCGAGCCGCCGCCGACGCGCGTAGCGAAGTCCTCGCGGCGGTGCCCTTCGGTGACGACCACCCAGACCGTGACCTCGCCGCTCGCGCTGTCCCGTACGCCCCAGTCCTGTGCCAGCGTGCTGATGATGTTCAGCCCGCGTCCGCCCCGTGCGGTGACCGACGGGGTCGACGGGACGGGTCGTGTGGGACCGCCCCCGTCGGTGACCTCGACCCTGAGGCCGCCCGAGCGGTCGACCCGCCAGGCCGCCCGTACGTCCCCGTCGCCCCGGTCCGCCCGCCCCAGCGGTCTGCCGTACCGGCACGCGTTGCTGAGCAGTTCGGAAAGGATCAGGACCGCGTCGTCCACGACCGCGTCGGACACCCCGCTGCGGTACAGCTCGTCCCGCATCCGGTGCCGCGCTTCTCCCACGCCCGCAGGGCCATGGGGTACGGCCATGCTCGACGACGTGGGCACCTCTTGTGCCACCACCAACGCCACCCCCGAGACCTCCTTTGCCCCACGCCACCGTGTGGATGCCCCATTGGACTGGACCGGAAACCGGCCAATCCGCGTGGGATGAGGCACTCGTGACGATCGCGTACGTACGGAACGCGCCGGTGCACACCCCCGCACGGGCTCCGCCCCTTGCGGCACAAGGGGAAGAAGGGTACGGAGGCGCCTCGGGAGGGGGCGCGCGGGGACGGTGGGGAAGGGGGCGGGAGTCAGCCGCGGCCCAGCTGTGACAGCACCTGCTTGGGACGGTTGGTGATGATCGCGTCCACCCCGAGGCGCTCGCAGAGCTCCACGTCCTCCTCCTCGTCCACCGTCCACACGTGCACCTGGTGCCCCGCCTTCCGGAGCCGCAGGATCACGGCGGGGTGGTGCCGCACGATCCGGATCGAGGGGCCCGCGATGCGCGCGCCCGCCGGGAGCCTTCCGTCCCTCATGCGCGGCGAGACGAACTGGGCGAGGGAGACGGTCGGCAGGGTCGGCGCGGCGGCGGCGATCCGGTGCAGGGAGCGGGCCGAGAAGCTCATGACCCGTACCGGGGACTCCTCGGGGGACGCGGGTGCGTCGAGCCCGAACCGGCCGAGGAGCTGGAGCAGCTTCTCCTCGACCTGGCCCGCCCAGCGGGTGGGGTGCTTGGTCTCGACGGCCAGTTCGACCCGGCGCCCGGCGTCGGAGACCAGCTCCAGGAGGCGCTCCAGGGTGAGGACGGAGGTGGAGCCGGGGTCGCGCCGGTCGGGGCTCTCCCCGGAGTCCTCGCGGCCCTTCCAGGTGCCGAAGTCGAGCGTGGCGAGATCGGCGAGTTCGAGGGCGGAGACGGCCCCGCGGCCGTTCGAGGTGCGGTCCACGCGCCGGTCGTGGACGCAGACGAGGTGTCCGTCGGCGGTGAGGCGTACGTCGCACTCCAGGGCGTCGGCGCCGTCCTCGATGGCCTTCACATAGGCGGCCAGGGTGTGTTCCGGTGCGTCCTCGGATGCTCCACGGTGGGCGACGACCTGGAGGGGGACGCGGGGCGGGTGCTGCCGTGCGTGAGTCACGGCGTCATGGTGCCATTGGCGGGGCGGGACGGGCACCCCGGAGGCTGTCCGTTCTGTCCGTATGTAAAAGTGGGGGTGCGGACGCACAGCTACGGCTTACGGTGGCCTGACGTCCTGTGGGAAAAGCTGGTGCAGCACCCTGGAGCCAGCAGGTGGCCCCGCAGGTACCACCCACCCGACCCCGCGCAGTCAACGAGGAGAGCGAGCTGTGAGCACCGAGAACGAGGGCACGGCGGTTCCGGCGGACCAGGCTGCCCCGTCCGCCCCTCAGCCGCCCCCCTCGGCGGCGGACCCGGACCTGACCAAGCCCCTCCCGACGACCCCTGACCCGGCCACGGAGACGTTCCCGGCGAGCCGGTCGACCTCTGACCCGGACGCCCGGACCATCCCGTCGGGCCCGGAGCCGGTCACCACCCAGGCGTTCCCCGCGGGTCCGCCGGACGCGGAGCCGACGCGGCCCCTGCCGACGCCTCCGCAGCCCACCCAGCCCCCGCCGGCCCACCCGGCGGGTGAGCGGGAGCGGACCAGTCCCCTGCCGACGACCCCGGCCTCCTCCTCGGCCCCGGTCCCCCCGGCGGCGGCGCCCTCCCCGGCCCCCGCTCCCGCCCCGGCCGCCCCGGCCCCCGAACCGGTCGCTGTGGGGGCGCCGGGCACGGTGGCCGGAGCGGCGGCCGGCGGCTGGCCCCCGCCCCCGCCGGCCGTACCGGCCTGGGGCGCTCCGCTCCCGCCCGGTCCCCCGGCCCCCTCGGGACCGCGCAGGCGGACCGGCGGCCTCGTGGCGGCGGTCCTCGTCGCGGCGCTCGTCGCGGGCGGTGTCGGCGGCGGCATCGGCTACTGGGCGGCCGAGCGCGGTGACAACGGCCCCAGGTCGACGACGGTCTCCTCCGGTGACGCCCCGGCGGCCTTCAAGCGGGACCCGGGCACGGTCGCGGCGGTCGCGGCGCAGGCGCTGCCGAGCGTGGTCACCATCCAGGCGAAGTCCGGCGGCACCCAGGGCGAGGGCGGTACGGGCACCGGCTTCGTGTACGACCAGGAGGGCCACATCGTCACCAACAACCACGTGGTGGCGTCGGCGGCGGAGGGCGGCACGCTCTCCGTGACCTTCCCGGACGGCAAGCGGTACGACGCCGAGGTCGTCGGCCGGGCCCAGGGCTACGACGTGGCCGTACTGAAGCTGACGAACGCGCCGAAGGGCCTGAAGCCGCTGCCGCTGGGCGACTCGGACAAGGTCGCGGTCGGCGACTCGACGATCGCGATCGGCGCGCCGTTCGGCCTTTCCAACACGGTGACGACGGGCATCATCAGCGCCAAGAACCGTCCGGTGGCCTCGGGCGACGGGAACGGCGGCGGCAACTCGTACATGAGCGCGCTGCAGACGGACGCGTCGATCAACCCGGGCAACTCGGGCGGCCCGCTGCTCGACGCGAGCGGCGCGGTGATCGGGATCAACTCGGCGATCCAGTCCACCGGCAGCGGCTTCGGCCAGGCGCAGGCGGGCTCGATCGGCCTCGGCTTCGCGATCCCGGTCAACCAGGCGAAGAACGTGGCCCAGCAGCTGATCAGGACGGGCAAGCCGGTCTACCCGGTGATCGGTGCGACGGTCACGATGAACGAGAAGGGCGAGGGCGCCACGATCGCGCCCCAGGGCTCCGGCGGCACCCCCTCGGTCACCGCCGGCGGCCCGGCGGCGAAGGCCGGTCTGAAGGCGGGCGATGTGATCACGGGCTTCGGCGGGCACCAGATCGACAGCGGTCCCACGCTGATCAGCGAGATCTGGACGCACAAGCCGGGCGACTCGGTGAAGGTCACCTACGAGCGGGACGGCAGGACGTCCACGGCGACGGTGGTCCTGGGCGAGCGCACCGGCGACAGCTGAGCGGTTCGCACGCGGGCGCGTGCGGAGCGCGTACGGGAACGGGAAGGCACCGGGCGGGTCCCGGTGCCTTCCCGTTCGGCGTCGCCTATCGGCCGGGCTGCTGCTGTTGTCCCGTGGACGAGTACGGGCCGGGGGCGCCCCAGTTGTTGTCGGCGTTCAGGGTGGACTGGAGGTCGCCGATGTCGAGGCGCTGGACGGGCCGCGCGCCGGGCTCGTCGTCGCCCATGATGAGCATCGGGTCGAGCATGACGACGGCCGCGGCGAACACCAGGAAGATCAGCGGCCCGACGAGCAGCGGCAGCACGTCGAAGGCGGTGGTGCCGGTGGGCGCGATGGTGGCGTGGGAGCCGTGGTCGACCCGGACGTCCATGGCGGCCATGCCGGTGTAGTGCATCCCGGTGACGGCGACGCCCATGATGACGCTGGCGCCGAGGCTGGCGGCGAAGCCCCGTACCGAGACGGCGGCCCAGAGGGCGGCGGTCGCGGCGACGACGGCGATGAGGATCGACAGGGCGACGACGCCGGGGGCGTACGACACGGCGCCGTTCATCCGCATGGCGGCCATGCCCAGGTAGTGCATGCCCGCGACGCCGAGCCCGGTGAAGAGACCGGCGGCCCCCAGCGGCAGCGGCCGGGTGCCCCGGTAGCCGACGGTGAAGACACCCGCGCCGACGACGAGCACGGCGACGAGCAGGCTGAGGAAGGTCAGCGTCCCGTCGTACGTGATGCGCGTCTCGCGCACCTGGAAGCCCAGCATGGCGATGAAGTGCATGGTCCAGATCCCGCACCCGATGGACGCGGCCCCGAGCGCGAGCCACCCGGGCTTCCGGGTCCGCCCGTGCGCCAGCGACCGCACGGTGCAGCGCAGTCCCAGTGCGCTGCCCAGGCAGGCCATCACATAGCCCACGAGGGGTGTGACCATGCCGTAGCTGAACCCGTCGATCGTGCCCTGCACCCTGGGAACCTCAGTTCTTCTCAAGAAACGCGGAGATGTGGCGAACGGGACTCTAACCCGGCGTTTCAGTTGATCTTCACGCACCCAGGACATGCGGGACGCGACCGCCGGAACCACCGCAAGACCTCCCCGCCCGCCCCCGCCCCGTCCCCCCACCCGGTACGCTGTATCCCGCTCCGTCCCAAGCGGCCGGAAGCGAAGGTGGGTTGCCCGAGCGGCCTAAGGGAACGGTCTTGAAAACCGTCGTGGCAGCGATGTCACCGTGGGTTCAAATCCCACACCCACCGCGCACGGCGAAGGCCCCCGACCGATTTTGCCGGTCGGGGGCCTTCGCCGTGCGCGGTGCCTGTTGGTGACCGCTGCTCTCCGTGAGTCCCGATCTATCGGACACGGATGGGGCACGGCTGCTCTGAGCCCCCTCCCGTCGTCCGGAGGCGCGTGGCAAGATCAGGCGATGGCAGACGAGTATGTGCGGTTCCAGTCGGCCACGTCCGACGAACGAGGTCAGTTCAAGGGCGTGTTCGGTTTGGTCAACAACCTCGCCCGCGACGGACGGCTGACGGCTGAGCAGAATCGGTTCCGGAGCGAGAACAATGCCTGGTACGACGCCGCATATACGGACCCATCCACCGTTGACCCGAGCGTGTACGACCCAGCTGTCAACGCTGGAGCCACGGCCTGGTTCAAGCCTTCGGCTACCCATCTAGTCGAGCGCGTGGCGGGCTACCTGGAGATCCTCGGAGCGCACGGTGTGGATTGCCACGCGGTGAAGTCGACTGACCCCGGGCGGGTGATCTACGAAGACGATGTGCAGATCGTCGTTGTCCCTCACGTGTGCTGATGCGGCAGGCGCACGCCCTGTGCGGCTCGCCTGAGAACCCAACCGCAACCCACCACTCAACCCCGGCTCCCATTCCGTCTGCCGTCGACCCACACACCGTGGAGTCGGCGCGGTGCCGGGCGTTTACTCCCCGCGTTCGTTGATCGAGGACTACTGGCGTCGCGACGACGAGCGGGCATCGCGCACGGCCGTCTCGGCGAGGCGTCGATCGCCGAACCGTTGATCGCGGACGCGCTGGAGCGGGAGGACCCCGTGAATCAGCGCGGCAGGGCGTTCCATGCCTTCTGGTTGGCCCGTACGCAGCTCCAGCGGGGCAAGCTCGACCAGGCGTGCCACACGGCGACGGATGCACTGGTGCCTGCCGCAGCCGTGTCGTCCGAGCGGGTGACCGGGCACCTTCGCGAGTTCTACGAGCAGCTTGCGCCGTATCGCGAGGTGCCGGCCGCAGTCGCCTTCGAGGCACGCCTACGAGCGATGTTTCCGCCGCAGGGTCAGCGAACCCCTTCGTCCATCAGGACGTAGAGCAGGCCGACGAGGGAGCCGCTGCTGACGATCTCGCGGCGGTCGATCATGCCCCGGATGTTCACCAGCGGGATCCACTCGATCCGGTCCGACTCGTTCTTCTCGGTCGGCGGCCCGTCGTACGTGGCGCCGTCGGCGCGGAACAGGTGGTGCTGGGAGTCTGTGATGCCGTTCGCCGGTTCGGCGTAGATCAGCGGCTTCATCGGGCCTGGACGCCAGCCGGTCTCTTCGAGGACTTCACGGGCGGCAGCCTCGCCGGGGGTCTCGTCCGCTTCCACCAGGCCCATGGGCAGTTCCCAGGCCCACGCATCCGTGATGAAGCGGTGGCGCCACATCATCAGGACCTCTTGGCGCTCGTTGATGACGGCGGCCACGGCCAGGTGGCGGAGCTTGACGACGTGGTGCTCCCAGCGGTGCCCGTCCGGCGTCTCGACATCGGTGAGCCACAGGTTCACCCATGGGTTCTCGTAGATCGGACGTTCCCCGTGGATCTTCCACTGCATTTCTGCGGCCCCTCTCGATCGGCCTCCAGCATCGCAGAACTGGGCTGAACTGCGGCCGGGTACAGGCCAATTCATGTCATAGTGACGAATACTGCGGCGCTTTCGAGGTCCGTTCGGGGTCAGTGGACCGGGCGGGGACCGCCGAGGGCTCACAGGGCTCCGGAGGCACAGGAACATGCAGCTCAGCCACGGGGTAGGCGTCTTCGGCGGCGCCCTTTCGAGAACCGTCGTGGCAGCGATGGCACCGTGGGTTCACATCCCACACCCACCGCAGTGGGTCAGCCGTCGTGCTGACCGGAAGGGGCACCCCGGGGACGGGGTGCCCCTTCGTCGTGGGGTCTGGGGCATTCGACCGGTCAGCGGTTGTTCGAGTTCTCCTGGGCTTCTGCGTGCCGTCGGGGTGGGTTCCGGCTTCTCGGGGGTCGCGGCTCGGGCCTCATGTGTGAGGTGGGGGTTTCCGGTGGTTCGTGGGTGTCCTGCGGATGCGGTATCCGTGGGGGAAGGCGATGCTGGGAGGGTTCGAGCCGCTGAAGCAGGAGGGCCGGAGGATGTCTGTGCTGGACAAGCTCAAGGGGTTGCTGAAGGGCCACGAGGACAAGGCCTCTCAGGGCATCGACAAGGCCGGTGACTTCGTCGACCAGAAGACGCAGGGCAAGTACAGCAGCCAGGTCGACACCGCCCAGGAGAAGCTCAAGGAGCAGCTCGGCGGGACCGGCACCCCGCAGCAGGAACCCCCGTCGCCGCCCCCGCCTCCTCCGCCGCCCACCTCCCCGCAGCCGTAGCGGGAGCGCGGTCGGTCGCTCTCTCGTCGGGCTGTGGCTGTGGCTGTGGCTGTGGCTGTGGTCGTGGCTGTGGTCGTGGTCGGCGTGCCAGTTCCGCCTTCCGGCCGTTTCTGCCCGCTGCCCGCTGCCCGCTGCCCGCTGCCCGCTGCCCGCTGCCCGCTGCCCGTGGCTGCCGTCGGTCGTTTTCGTGCGTGGCCTGCGTCGTCGTGTCGTGGCGTCGTTCTCAGGGGTGTCCCCGAGGTGAAATCCGGGGGCGCCCCTGAGGGGTCTCCGGGTTCAATGGGCGCTCGGGCGGGGTGCGGTGGGGCCCTCGTGAGGGCGAAGTCGGAAGAGAAGGCGGGGGTTTCGTCGTGGTGCGGATCGTGCTCGTGCGCGGGGACATCACCCGTGAGACCGTCGACGTCATCGTCAACGCCGCCAACTCCTCCCTGCTCGGCGGGGGAGGAGTCGACGGTGCCATCCACCGCGCGGGCGGGCCCGAGATCCTCGAAGCCTGCCGGGGCCTCCGTCGCTCCCACTACGGGAAGGGCCTGAGGACCGGTCGGGCGGTGGCGACCACGGCGGGCCGGCTCCCGGCCCGGCACGTGATCCACACGGTCGGTCCCGTCTGGTCGCGGGACGAGGACCGTTCCGAGCTGCTGGCCTCCTGCTACCGGGAATCGCTCCGGGTCGCGGACGCGTCGGGCGACCGGACCGTCGCGTTCCCCGCCATCTCCACCGGGATCTACGGCTGGCCCCTGGACGACGGGGCCCGGATCGCGGTCGAGACGGTCCTGGCGGCCCGTACCGATGTGGAAGAGGTCCGCTTCGTGCTCTTCGACGCTCCGGCGTACGCCGTTTTCGAGGCCACCGTCCTTCAGGCGGGTCAGAAGTAGGAGTTCTTTCGGATTCCGCAGATCCGTTTGATTTTTCTGGACCCGGGACTCGCTGTCACATTCCGCCGAATCGGCGGTTGGCGGGAAATCTGCCGAAACGCTTCCTCCCCTGCGACGCAAAGGCCGTGCCCACACTCGGACTCCTCCATTCCGGTGAGCCGGGCTTTTCTTGTGCTGACCTGGTTTATCGACTTGTCCTCACGCTTGCGGGGGAATGGGGCGCTCCGGGGTGGTTCGCCAGGGATTCGGTGGGCAACTCTGGATTCGCGACGTCGAGCAGAAAACACCGGGGTGGTCGGCCAACTGCCTTGGGAACGGCCGTACTTCAAAGTTCCAAGCAGCTCCACAGCAGTTCCGCGCAGTTCCGTGCATCAGCACCCGCTTTCAGTTCCCGGAGGAACAGACATGGCAAGCATCCGTACCGTCCGCGTTCTCGCCGCCACCGCCGCCCTGCCCCTCGCCGCCGCGCTCTTCACCGGGGTGGCCCAGGCCGACAACGGCGGGTTCGCGAACGACGGATCGAACACGAGCGTCGCCAGCATCATCGGCAGCGGCGTGGGCGGGAACAACCACGGCAACTCCACCACGACACAGCAGGTGGCGACCGGTGCCGGCGCCTCCAACCAGAACAACACGGCCAGCGTGAACGGCTCCGCCTTCACCCACATCTCCCAGACCAACGCGGTGGTCAACTTCCACCCGTGGTGGTGACCAGCGGCACGGAGTCCGGCCCGACGGGGGGCGTGACCGTGGCGTGAACGGCGGCCCGCACGAAGGTACTTCGGTACCGGAGTGCGGGCCGCCGTGCTGTCGTCGGCCACCTCCGGGAAGCCCGCTCGGCCCACCGCCGGATTCCGGCGCCGCGAGGCCCTTCGCGCCCGCCCTTCGCGCCCCGGCGGCGCCCCCGCCCCGCACCTGGGCCCCTCCACCACGCCCCGCACCCGGGCACCCTCCACCCCGCCCGCATCCAAAGCGCGCCCCGGCCCCGTCCGAGCGGCCCCGCCCGGCCGCCCGGCACCCACACCCCCGGTCCCCGGCCTTGACACGACGAGGGAATCTGACGGACAGTCAGAAACCTCAGTCGTCCCACGGGAGGCCGTCTCCGTGCACCTCGCCCCGACCGGGCGGCAGCTGCGGCTGCGCGCCGAACTCCGCGCGTACTTCCGGGACCTGATGCCCGAAGGGCCGCCCCCCGCCGACGACATCGCCGCCCAGCGCCGACTGCTCCGCCGGATCGGCGCCGACGGCCGTCTCGGGCTCGGCTGGCCCGAGGAGTACGGGGGCGGGGGCCGGGGCCCCGACGAGCAGTTCGTCTTCTTCGACGAGGCCTACCGCGCGGGCGCACCCGTCTCCATGGTCACCCTGAACACCGTCGGCCCCACCCTGATGGCCTACGGGACCGAGGCGCAGAAGAGCCGCTTCCTGCCCGGCATCCTGCGCGGCGAGACCGTCTTCGCCATCGGTTACAGCGAGCCCGGGGCCGGTACCGACCTCGCCTCCCTCCGGACCCGGGCGGTCCGCGACGGGGACTTCTGGCGGATCGACGGCCAGAAGATCTTCACCTCCAACGCCCAGAACGCGGACTGGATCTGGCTCGCCTGCCGTACGGACCCCGACGCGCCCCCGCACCGGGGCATCTCCATCGTCCTCGTCCCCACCGACGCGCCCGGCTTCTCCTGGACGCCGATCACGACCGTGGGCGGACTGACCACCACCGCCACCTACTACGACGGGATACGCGTCCCCGCCGGGAACCTCGTCGGGCCCGAGCACGGCGGCTGGGGGCTGATCACCAACCAGCTCAACCACGAACGGGTCGCGCTCGCCGCGATCGGGATGCAGGCCGAGGACTTCTTCGCCGCCGCGCTCGACCGCGCCCGCGTCCCCGACCCGGTGACCGGCCGCCGCCGGATCGACGAACCCTGGGTACGGCTGCGCGCCGCCGAGGCGCACGCCCGGCTGGCCGCGACCCGGCTGCTCAACTGGCGGCTGGTGGGGGACGTCGGCGCGGGCCGCCTCGCCCCCGGGGACGCGAGCGGAGTGAAGTTCGCGGGGACGGAGTCGGCGGTCGAGGTCTACCGGATCTGCCAGGAGATCGCGGGCGGCGCGGGGACGGTCCGGGCGGGCTCGCCCGGAGCGCTCGACGGCGGTGAACTGGAGCGGATGAACCGGGCCGCGCAGATCAACACCTTCGGAGGAGGCGTGAGCGAGGTGCAGCGCGAGATCGTCGCCATGATGCGGCTCGGGATGAAGGGGAGGAGCCGCCGGTGACCCGGGAGACGGAACGGGACCCCGACCCCCTCCACCCCCTCCTCCTGGCGTTCGAGGGGCGGGCCGCCGCCGTCGGCGGGACCGGGAAGGACCCCGTCAACCTGCCGATGATCAGGCACTGGTGCGAGGCCGTGGGGGACGAGCACCCCGCCTACCGGGGCCCCGGGGCCGTCGCGCCGCCGACCATGCTCCAGGCCTGGACGATGGGAGGTCTCTCCGGGCACACCGGTCCTTCCGGGCAGCACACCGGCACCTCGGGTCAGCACACCGGTCCTTCCGGGCAGCCCACCGGCCACTCCGGGCCGACCGGCCGCGCGTCCGCCCACGACGAGCTGTTCGCGCTCCTCGACGGCGCCGGGTGCACCTCGGTCGTCGCGACCGACTGCGAGCAGGAGTACCTGCGCCCGCTGCGGCCCGGCGACGACATCACCTTCGACACGGTCATCGAGTCCGTGTCCGGGCGCAAGACGACGAAGCTCGGGACCGGGTACTTCGTCACCACCCGGACCGATGTGCGCGCCGCCGGAGAACTCGCGGGCACCCATCGCTTCCGCATCCTCAAGTACGCGCCCGCCGCCCGGCCCCCCGAACCGGAACCGAAGCCCCGGCGGCCCCGGCCCGTGATCAACCGGGACAACGCCGGTTTCTGGGCGGGCGTGGCCGAGCACCGGCTGCTCGTCCAGCGCTGCGGCGGCTGCGCGGCCCTCCGCCTGCCCTGGCTGCCCGGCTGCGCCGACTGCGGCTCGCGGGAGTGGGACACGGTCGAGGCGAGCGGCGCGGGGACGGTCTTCTCGTACGTGGTGATGCACCACCCGCCGTTCCCCGCCTTCGATCCGCCGTACGCGGTCGGTCTGATCGAACTCGTCGAAGGCGTACGGATCATCAGCAACGTGGTGGGGGTTCCCCACGACGAGGTGCGGATCGGGATGCCGGTGCGGCTGGAGTTCCTGCGGGTCGACGAGGACCTGGAACTGCCCGTCTTCCGCCCGGAAACGGAAGCGGAGACGGAAGCGGACGCGGACACCGAAGGGGATGAAGGGGAAGGGGAGCGCTGACATGGACTTCACCCCCGGCGAGGAACAGTCGGCCGTACGGGAGCTCGCCGCCCGGATCTTCACCGACCTCTCCACCCACGAACGGCTCAGGGCGGCGGGCACCGGCACGGACCCCGAGCTGTGGAAGGCGCTGTGCGCCGCCGGGCTCCCGGCCGCCGTCGAGGAGACCGGGCTGCTGGGCCTGGTCCTGCTCCTGGAGGAGCAGGGGCGGGTGACGGCCCAGGTGCCACTGGCCGTGACCTGCGCGTACGGGATCCTCGCGGTCGCCCGGCACGGGACCGGGGCACAGCGCGCCCGGCTGCTGCCGGGACTGCGCGACGGTACGACGGTGGTGACGGGCGCGTTCCCGGCACCCGGCACGGTCACCGCACGAGACGGGAGCGCGGACGGTCCGCCGACCGGAGAGAGGGGCGGGTGCACGGACGGTCCGCCGGCCGGAGAGCAGGGCGGACCGCTCGACGGAAGCCCCGCCGGGCGACGGGGCGACGGAAGCTCCGCCGCGCGGCGGCCCGACGAGGGACCGCACGGACGGCCCGACACGCGGCCCCCCGGACTCCCCGGCGCACCTCCGCAGCCGTACGCGCACGCGCTGCTCGACGGCACCGTGCCGTGGGTCCCCTGGCTCGGGGACGCCACCCATGTCCTCGTACCGGACCGGGAGCACGCCCTGTGGCTGGTCCGCGTCGAGGACGCGGCCGGGACCGAACCCGTCGAGCTCACCGCGCCCTGGTCGGCGGGGCGGCTCGTCCTCGAAGGGACTCCGGGGGAGCGGCTCGGCGGCCCCGGCGCGTACGCGGACGTGCTCGCCGCCGCCCGGACCGCGTTCGCCGGTCTCCAGGCGGGCGTCTGCGCCGGATCGCTGGCCAGAGCCGTCGAGTACACGGGCGTACGGGAACAGTTCGGCCGCCCGCTCTCCACCCATCAGGCCGTCCAACTGCGGGCCGCCGACGCGTACATGGACACCGAGGCCATCCGGGTCACCGCCTACGAGGCCGCCTGGCGCTTCGACGAGGGGCTGGCCGCGGCCGGGGCGGCCCTCACCGCCGCCTGGTGGGCCTCCGAGGCGGGCAAGAGGGTCGTGCACGCCGGGCAGCACCTGCACGGCGGCACCGGCGCGGACCTCGACCACCCCGTCCACCGCCACTTCCTGTGGGGCCGGCAGCTCGACGCGTACCTGGGCTGCGGCACCGAACTCCTCGCCGAACTCGGCGACCTGCTCGCGGAAGGAGAGCCGTCGTGAAACCCGGGGACGAACTGGAGCCGCTGACGGTGCCGATCACCCGCACCCTGATCGTCGCCGGGGCCGTGGCCTCCCGCGACTACCAGGACGTGCACCACGACGCCGAACTGGCCCGGGAGAAGGGCTCCCCGGACATCTTCATGAACATCCTCACGACCAACGGCCTCGTCGGCCGGTACATCACCGACCGTCTCGGCCCCCGCGCGGTCCTCCGCAAGGTCGCCATCCGTCTCGGCGCCCCCAACTACCCCGGCGACACCATGGTCCTCACCGGCACCGTGGTGGAGGTGGACGGGGACACTGCCCGGATCAGCGTCGCCGGGGCCAACGGACTCGGGCACCACGTCACCGGCACGGTCACCGTGGAGGTGCCGGAATGAGCGTCCGCCACCGGGACGGGCTCGGCGGGCGGGCGGCCGTCGTCGGCATCGGGGCCACCGCGTTCTCCAAGGACTCGGGGCGCAGCGAACTGTCCCTCGCCGCCGAGGCGGTCGGCGCGGCCCTCGCCGACGCCGGGCTCACCCCCGCCGACGTCGACGGCCTGGTCACCTTCACCATGGACACCAGCCCCGAGATCACCGTCGCCCAGGCGTCCGGCATCGGTGAGCTGTCCTTCTTCTCCCGCGTCCACTACGGCGGCGGGGCCGCCTGCGCCACCGTCCAGCAGGCCGCGCTCGCCGTCGCCACCGGGATCGCCGAGGTCGTCGTCTGCTACCGGGCGTTCAACGAGCGCTCCGGGCGCCGCTTCGGCTCCGGCGTCCAGCGGCGGGAGCCCTCGGCCGAGGGCGTCGCCCTGGGCTGGCAGCTGCCGTTCGGGCTGCTCACCCCGGCCTCCTGGGTCGCCATGGCCGCCCAACGGTACTTGTACGCCTACGGGTTGACCCCGGAGGTGTTCGGGCACGTCGCCGTCACGGACCGGCGGCACGCGGCCCGCAACCCGGCCGCGTACTTCCACGGCAAGCCGATCACCCTCGCCGACCACGCGGCCTCCCGCTGGATCGCCGAACCGCTGCGGCTCCTGGACTGCTGCCAGGAGACCGACGGCGGGCAGGCGGTCGTCGTCACCTCCGTGGAGCGCGCCCGCGACCTGCCGAACCCGCCCGCCGTGATCATCGCGGCGGCCCAGGGCGCCGGACGGAAGCAGGAGGCCATGACCAGTTTCCACCGGGACGGCCTCACCGGGCTGCCGGAGATGGGCGTGGTCGCCCGGCAGCTCTGGCGTACGTCCGGACTCGCCCCCTCCGACATCGACGTGGGCATCCTCTACGACCACTTCACCCCGTTCGTCCTGATGCAGCTGGAGGAGTTCGGCTTCTGCGGGCCCGGCGAGGCGGCCGGTTTCGTCGCGGCGGACGCGCTGCCCCTGAACACCCACGGGGGGCAGCTCGGCGAGGCGTACCTGCACGGCATGAACGGCATCGCGGAGGCGGTGCGGCAACTGCGCGGGACCTCGGTGAACCAGGTGCCGGGGGCGGCACGGAGCCTCGTGACGGCCGGTACGGGCGTTCCTACGTCCGGGTTGATCCTGGGCACGGACGGCTGAGGCGAGGGCCTCCGGAGTGGCCGGGCGGCGGCAGGGGTCCTTTTACTCGCGCCATGGACGACGAGCCGCCCCGTACCGAGAACGCCGACCCGACCCGCGCCCCGGGCCCCGATGGTCCCTCCGGGGCCCCGGGCGCCGCCCCGCCCCGCTCGCGGGACGCCGCCCCGCCCCGCACCTCGCACTTCGACGAGATCCGTTCGGGGAGTGCCGGTCCGGCCCGCGCCGGGAGTGCCGAAGCCCGCCCTACGGGGAACCCCGACCCGGCCCGCGTCTCGGACCCCGACCCGGCCCCCGTCCCGGACCCCGCGCGGACCGGCGTCCCGGGCCCCGGAGCGCCACCGCCCGACCGCACCCGGCCCCCGACACCCCCGGCGCCCACGCGCCCGCCCCCCGGCCGTCCGGCGTCCTCCCGCGTGCGGGCCCTCGCCGCCGCGCTCGTGGCCGCCCTGGCGGGGGCGGCGCTGCTCTCCGGACCCGTCCCGGCCTCGGCCGTACGGGAAGAGGCGGGCGCCGGTCCGGCCCGGCCCCCGGTCGTCCCCCCGGTGTACGACGCCCGAGCCGCACCCGCTTCCCCGGCGCACGGCGTACCCGCCTCCCCCGCGCGGGGCGCGGCCGTCGCCGAGTACTACACCGGGCGCGCCTTCGACACCTGCGAGGCGCCGTCCCTCGCCACGATGAGGGCCTGGCAGGACTCCCCCTACGGGGCCGTCGGCATCTACTTCGGGGGCCGGGGCCGGGGCTGTCCCGGCCAGCGGGAGCTGAACCGGACGTGGGTCGACGAGGTCCACACCATGGGCTGGCGGCTGCTGCCGATCTTCGTGGGCTCCCAGGCGCCGTGCGTGATCTCCACCGCCAAGCGGCCCTTCGCCCTCGGCTCCGACCCCTGGGGCCAGGGCACCCGGGAGGCGGGTGACGCGGTGCGGGCCGCGCGGGCCCTGGGCCTGGGCGAGGGCAGCCCGCTGTACCTCGACATCGAGGCGTACCGCTCCGGCGACGCCGCCTGCGCCGCGACCACCCTCTCCTTCGTACGGGCCTGGAACCGGGAGGTGCGGCGGCTCGGCCACCTGGCCGGGTTCTACAGCAGCGCCGACTCGGGCGTACGGGACATCGAGGCGCAGCGGCGGGCGGGCACGGCCGATCTGCCGGACGTGATCTGGTTCGCGCGCTGGCGGGGCGGGCCCGCGCTGTACACGGAGAGCGTCCTCGACCCGCACGCGTGGCCGCACGCGCGGATCCACCAGTACGAGGGCGAGGTGGCGGAGACGTACGGCGGGCACCGGCTCGTCATCGACCGGGACTCGGTGGACGCGCCGGTCGCCCGGATCGACCCGGCCGCGCGCCTGACGTTCCGGGAACGCCCGGCCGGTCCCGGCCGGGACCGTGAGCACGCGGGGTCCGCACCCGGCCGGGACCGTGGAGCAGGGGCAGGGTAAGACCGGTCCCGGCCGTCCCCGTGAGGGGGCTGCCACCGGTCGTCCCGGTGAGAGAGCTGTCACCGGTCGTCCCCGCGAGGGAGCCGGCCCGGCCCGGGGCGGGAATGGCCTGGCCCAGGGCGGGAACGGACCGGGCCGGGGCGGGAACGGGCCGGTCCGGGCTCCCCCGGGCCCCCGTCCCGCCGGGTTCCGACCCTGACGCGGCCCCGACGGCTCTCCACCCAGAGGAGGTGGAGCCCTCCCCACCCCTACAACCTGAGGCGGACGACGGGTCGGGACCTGGGGCCGATCCGCCGGAGGCCCCTCCCCTCCTAGCGTGGAGCCATGACTCCGCCACCTCCTGGCCCCGTCTGCGCCGGTGCCTCGCAGTACGCGTCGTACCCGACCTTCTCCTCGTACGTCAGGGCGCGCGGGCCCGTGCTGCTGCGCACCGCGCGCTCCCTGACGGCGAACCCGTGCGACGCCGAGGACCTGCTCCAGACGGCGCTCACCAAGACCTTCGTGGCCTGGGAGCGCATCGAGGACCACCGCGCCCTGGACGGCTACGTACGCCGGGCGCTCCTGAACACGCGCACCTCGCAGTGGCGCAAGCGCAAGGTCGACGAGTTCGCCTGCGAGGAGCTGCCCGAGCCCACCGGGCTGCCCGAACCGGACCCGGCCGAGCGGCAGGCACTGCACGACGCGATGTGGCGCGCGGTCCTGAAGCTCCCGGAGCGCCAGCGGCAGATGGTCGTCCTGAGGTACTACGAGGACCTGAGCGAGGCGCAGACGGCCGAGGTGCTCGGGGTGTCGGTCGGGACGGTGAAGAGCGCGGTGTCGCGGGCGCTGGGCAAGCTCCGTGAGGACCCCGAGCTGGCTCCCGTACGGTAGCGCTCCCACTGCTGCCAGTGATCACTGGCAATTTCCGTACTCCCAGGTAGTGACATACCGCGCGGTACGTGCGCAGAATCTGCACACCCCTACTGCCACGTAGCGCCCACCGGGAGGACGCCCCGTGTACAGCACCATGCAGGACGTACCGCTGACCGTGAGCCGCATCCTCAAGCACGGGATGACGATCCACGGGAAGTCCACCATCACCACCTGGACGGGCGAGCCCGAACCGCAGCGCCGCACGTTCGCGGAGGCCGGAGCGCGCGCCCATCAGCTGGCCAACGCCCTGCGGGACGAACTCGGCGTCACCGGCGACCAGCGGGTCGCCACCCTGATGTGGAACAACGCGGAGCACGTCGAGGCGTACTTCGCGATCCCCTCCATGGGCGCGGTCCTGCACACCCTGAACCTGCGTCTGCCCCCCGAGCAGCTGGTGTGGATCGTCAACCACGCCGCCGACCGGGTCGTCCTCGTCAACGGCTCCCTGCTGCCCCTCCTGGCCCCGCTGCTGCCGCACCTGCCGACGGTCCGGCACGTCGTCGTCGCCGGACCCGGCGACCGGTCGGTCCTGGACGGCGTCGTGCCGCGCGTCCACGACTACGAGGAGCTGATCGCGGGCCGCGCCACCACGTACGACTGGCCCGAGCTGGACGAGCGGACCGCCGCCGCCATGTGCTACACCTCCGGCACCACCGGCGACCCCAAGGGCGTCGTCTACTCCCACCGGTCGATCTACCTGCACTCCATGCAGGTCAACATGGCCGAGTCGATGGGCCTGACCGACCGGGACACCACCCTCGTGGTCGTGCCCCAGTTCCATGTGAACGCCTGGGGCCTGCCGCACGCCACCTTCATGACCGGCATCAACATGCTCATGCCGGACCGGTTCCTCCAGCCCGCCCCGCTCGCCGACATGATCGAGCGGGAGCGCCCGACCCACGCGGCGGCCGTTCCCACCATCTGGCAGGGCCTGCTCGCCGAGGTCACCGCCCGCCCCCGCGACCTGTCCTCGATGGCCCAGGTCACCATCGGCGGCGCGGCCTGTCCGCCGTCCCTGATGGAGGCGTACGACCGGCTCGGCGTCCGGCTCTGCCACGCCTGGGGCATGACGGAGACCTCCCCGCTGGGCACGATGGCGCACCCGCCCGCCGGGCTCACCCCCGAGGAGGAGTGGCCCTACCGGGTCACCCAGGGCCGCTTCCCCACCGGTGTCGAGGCCCGGCTCGTCGGGCCCGGCGGCGACCACCTGCCCTGGGACGGCGAGTCGGCCGGTGAGTTGGAGGTGCGCGGGGCCTGGATCGCGGGCGCGTACTACAACGGCGTCGACGGCGAACCGCTCCGCCCCGAGGACAAGTTCAGCGCGGACGGCTGGCTCAAGACCGGTGACGTCGGCGTGATCGGTCCGGACGGCTTCCTCACCCTCACCGACCGCGCCAAGGACGTCATCAAGTCCGGCGGCGAATGGATATCCAGCGTCGAACTGGAGAACGCCCTGATGGCCCACCCGGCGGTGGCCGAGGCGGCCGTCGTCGCCGTCCCGGACGAGAAGTGGGGCGAGCGCCCGCTCGCGACCGTCGTCCTCAAGGAGGGCGCGAGCGCCGACTACGAGACGCTGCGGGCCTTCCTCGGCGCCGAGGGCGGCATCGCGAAGTGGCAGCTCCCGGAGCGCTGGGCGACCGTCCCTGCGGTACCGAAGACGAGCGTCGGAAAATTCGACAAGAAGGTCATCCGCAAGCAGTACGCGGACGGGGAACTGGACGTGACGGAGCTGTAGGCCGGGCGGCTGGGCCGGGAGCCGGGCCGGGACTCGGGCCGGGACTCGGGCCGAGGCCTGGGCCTGTGCCCGGGACCTGGCTGACGCCGGGACCCGGACCCGGCGGCGGGACCGGCCGTGGGCGGACGGACGCGGGGAGGACTTCGTGGTGACGAAGCCCTCCCCGCGTCCGCGTCCACGCCGACATCCGCGTCCACGCCGACATCCGCGTCCGCGTGGGGGGAAAGTCAGTTGGTGCCTATCTTCGCCAGCAGATCCACGATCCGGGCCTGAACCTCGGTGCTGTTCGAGCGCTCCGCGAGGAACAGCACCGTCTCGCCCGAGGACAGCCCCGGCAGCTCCTGCGCGGCGAGGTCGGCCGAGGTGTAGACGACCAGCGGGGTGCGGTTGAGCTGCCCGTTCGCCCGCAGCCAGTCGATGATCCCGGCCCGTCGGCGGCGCACCTGCATCAGGTCCATCACCACCAGGTTCGGCCGGGTCCGGGCGGCCAGGGTGACCGCGTCGGTGTCCGAGGCGGCCCGTGCCACCTGCATCCCGCGCCGCTCAAGGGTGGCAGCGAGCGCCTCCGCGATGTCCTCGTTCTCCTCGATCAGCAGCACCCTGGACGGGTGCTGTTCGCTGTCGCGGGGCGCGAGCGCCTTGAGGAGCACGGCGGGATCGGCGCCGTACGCCGCCTCCCGGGTCGCCTGCCCCAGCCCGGCCGCGAGCAGCACCGGCACCTCAGCGGCGACGGCCGCCTGACGCAGCGACTGCAGCGCGGTACGGGTGATGGGGCCGGTCAGCGGGTCCACGAAGAGCGCGGCGGGGAAGGCGGCGATCTGCGCGTCGACCTCCTCGCGGGAGTGCACGATCACCGGCCGGTAGCCCCGGTCGCTCAGCGCCTGCTGGGTGGAGACGTCGGGCGCGGGCCAGACGAGCAGCCGCCGGGGGTTGTCCAGCGGCTCCGGCGGAAGTTCGTCGTCGACCGGGTGCGGCGCGGGCCGGTTGGCGACCTCGACGGCGCCACCGGGCCCGTCCAGCGGCTCGGGACCCTCGGCGGAACCCTCGGCGGGCGCCCCTATGGCGTAGGAACGCCCCTCGGAGACCGGCGCGGCGAGCGCCGAGGACCCCGGCCGGGCCCCGCCGACGGCCGGGAGGGCCGCCGCCGGGACCGGCGGGTCGACCTCCGGCGGAGTGGCGAGCCTGCGCCGCCGCCCCGAACCGTTGGAGGCGGGCGCCGGGGAGCCGACAGCCGCCGGAACGGCCCCGGACGGCGGAGCGGACGGGGGAGACGGGGGCGCCACGGGCCCGGCCGGGGCCCCGGGCGCCGATGGCGGCACGGGCCCGGTCGGGCGGGCGGCGGGCACGCCCTGCCCGAGCGCGCGGACGCTGAACGCCCTTCCCTGCGTGGACTCCTGCGGCATCGGCAGCTCGGGAGGCAGCGGTACGGAACCGGTGCCCGTCGCGGACCCGGCACCGTTCCCCGGCTCCTGGCCCGCCCCGGGCTGCGGATACGGCTCCGAACGCGGATACGGCTCCGGCAGCGGCGGCGCCACGGCCCGGCGGTGACCGCCCGGTCCGGCCTCCTGGGCCCGGTCCGGCAGCGGCCCCTGCGGCTGGACGTGCGGATGGGGCTGCGGAGGCGTGTGGTCCGCGCCGGGGACCCCTCGTACGGCCTCGTGCCGCTCCTCGTCGGAGAGCGGCGGCGGACCGGCGAACGCGTCCCCGGTCCCCGGGGCGGGCACGGGACGGCCCGGCCCGGCGATCCGCTCGGCGTCGGCCGGACGGCCGGTGTCGGCGGGACTGCCGGTGCCGGAGGGAGGGCCGGTGTCGGCGGGCGGGAGCGCGAACGGCGTCCGGGGCCCGGAGTCGGCCGCCGCCGCCCGCTCCTGCGCGGCGGCGAGGGCACGGCGACGGCGCCCGCTCGGCTGCGCCTCGGACGGGGCGGGCGCGGAGGCCACGGCGGGCAGTGCGAGGGCGGAAGCGGGAGCGTGGCCGGGCGCGGCCGGAGGTTCCAGGGCGAGGCCCGACGGCCCCGGGGCCATGCCCTGGGGCTCGACCGGGACGCCCTGCGGCGGCACGGCGGCACCGAGCGCGGCCCGGCCCTGCGCGCCCTCGGCGGCGGTCACCACGGCGCCCTCGGCGGGCCGCCCGCGCCGCCGCCCGGTGGGCTCGGCGCCCGGACCGGGGGGAGCGGTGTTCTGCTGGGCCGGGATCAGCTCGGCGGCGTCACCCGTACGGCCCCGGCGACGGCCACTGGGCCCGGCGGCGCCCTCGGGCACGACCGGGCTCTCCAGGAAGGCGTCGGTGGAGCCGCGCCGGGCGCGCCGCCGCCCCCCACCGGGCGCCTCGGCCTCGGACGCCTCAGATGCCTCAGACGGATCGACGGCGAGCGCGACGGCACCGGGCGCCGGGCCCGTACCCGACATGGCAGCCGTCCCCGGGCCCGTACCCGTACCCGACAGCGCGTCAGAGGTGGTCGCCCCGGGGGAGATTCCCGGCCCGCCGGGGGCGGAGTTCCGGGCGGTGTCCCGAGGGACCGGCGGGGAAGCCTGCGCGGGCAGGGCGAGGGCCTCGCGCCGCCCCGGCTGCGGGCCCGCCCCAGGCGGTCCCGACGGCCCCGACGGCCCCGACGGCCCCGAAGGTCCCGGTGGCGGGGTGACCGTGCCCCGGCCCGAGCCGAGCGGTACCTCCACGACGTACGCGCCGCCGCTCGTCCCCGGCACCTCGTGGCTCTGCACGACACCGCCGTGCAGGGCCACGATCCCCCGCACGACCGGACCGTGGACCGGATCGCCGCCCGCGTACGGACCGCGGACCTCGACGCGGACCACGTCACCGCGCTGCGCCGCCGCGACGACGATGGTGGAGTCGGCGGGGGCGGAACCCCCCGAGGCGGCCCGGCTCCGGCCGGTCGCGTCGACCCCGGCGACATCCGCGACGAGGTGCGCGAGCGCCGTCGCGAGCCGGACGGCGTCGACCTCGGCCTCGATCGGCGGCGCGTGCACGGCGAACTGGGCCCGGCCGGGCCCGATCAGCTCCACGGCCCTGTCGATGCCCGCCGTGACGACCCCGTCGAGGAGCACGACGTGCTTGTCCAGCTTCTCGGCGCCCGCGTCGAGCCGCTGGTAGCCGAGGACGTTGTCGACCAGCGAGGTCATCCGCGCGTATCCGGCGGCCAGATGGTGCAGGACCTGGTTGGCCTCGGGCCAGAGCTGCCCGGCGTCGTCGGCGGCGAGGGTCCCGAGCTGGCTGCGCAGCTCCTCCAGGGGCCCGCGCAGCGAATGCGCGAGGACGGCCGTCAGCTGCTCGTGCCGGGCTTCGAGGGACGCGTACCGCTCCTGCCGCGCCTCCCGCTCGGCGGCGGCGCGCTCGGCCCGGTCGGCGAGTTCGGCGGTGTGCTCCTCGACGAGCTGCTCGTACGGCCTGCGGTCGGTGAAGGTCATGACGGCGCCGACGAGCTGGTCGCCGTCCCGCACCGGGGCGGTCGTCAGGTCGACCGGCACCCGGTCGCCCTTCTTCGCCCACAGGACCTGCCCCCGCACCCGGTGCTTGCGCCCCGACTTGAGAGTGTCCGCGAGCGGCGACTCCTCGTACGGGAAGGGGTCGCCGTCCGACCGCTTGGCCAGGATCAGCGGGTGCAGCTCCTGGCCGCCCAGCTCGCCCGCGCGGTAGCCGAGGATCTGCGCGGCGGCGGGGTTGACCAGCACGACCCGGCCGTCGGTGTCGGTGCCGACGACCCCCTCGGAGGCTGCGCGCAGGATCATCTCGGTCTGCCGCTGCGAACGGGCCAGTTCGGCCTCGGTGTCGAGGGTGCCGGTGAGGTCGCGGACGACCAGCATGAGCAGTTCGTCGCCGGTGTAGCCGCCGTACGAGTCGTAGGCCTCCCGGCCGTCCTCCAGGCTGGCGCTGGTCACCTCGGCGGGGAACTCGCTGCCGTCGGTGCGCCGGGCGACCATCCGGGCGGGCCTGGTACGGCCCCGCTCGTCGGCGGCCTCGGGCAGTCGCATCGAACCGGGGATGAGCCGCGAGTCGAAGGCGGGCAGCAGATCGAGGAGCCCGCGCCCGACGAGCGCGGTGCCCGGCGTCTCGAACATGCCGAGGGCGATGGTGTTGGCGTTGACGACCGTGCCGTTGCAGTTGACGAGCACCAGGCCGTCGGGGAGGGCGTCGAGTATGGCTGCGAGGCGAGCAGCGCCTCGGGATGGCCTGCTGCTCACGACGACGCTTCCTCCCTGACGCACTGCTACGTGCTTGCCGATCGACCGGCCGGCCCCATCTTGCCCCTCGGGCCGCGGCCTGTCACTGAGGGGAGTCTAAGGGAGCCCGGGGGCGGGCCTTCTGACACGGCCCCCGATCCCCGCCCATCCACCCGCCCATCCACCCGCTCGTCCCTCCGCCCGTCCCCGGCTCGTCCCCCGCTCATCCCCGCACGAGCGGAAGGACCGGCTCCAGGTTCTCCCAGCGGTCGATCTCGCAGCCGTTGGCACGGGAGAACCTGGCGTCGACGTCGCGGCCCTGCCAGGTTCCGGTGATGTGCGCGAGGGCGGGACCGCCGTACACCTGGGTGCACATCTGGTCCGCGGGCACCGCCCTGAACGGATCCGCGCCCTCTTCGGCGAGGCGTCCGAGGCGCGCACAGGCGTCCTCGCGGGCCGGGTGGTTCCCGCTTGCCCGCTCGTCGCACGCCAGGTCGAAGGTGCCGTCGGCGCTCGGATTCCCGCTCTGGGAGACGGTCACGGTCAGCGAGTCCGGCGCGGAGAACAGCGACAGCGGCGGCAGCGGACCGAGCACGGAGGTCCCGGCGGCGGCGGTGGCGAGAGTGGCGAGGGTGGCGAAGCTGCGCAGCATGGGGTCTCCAGTGACGAAGGGTGCGGCGTGGACGACGACGGCGGGGCACACGCGTGCCCACCCCGTCTAACGCTCCGGAAGCCGGGGCGTTGCGCAACCGGGGATGCGCCGCGGCTGCGCCGGGCGGGCGCCGGGGATGCGCCGGGCGGGCGCCACGACGGGCGCCACGAGGGGCCCGCGGGGCTTTGCCCTCGACCCCGGAGGACTAGTACGGTGAGAATCGATTGGTGGCGCACGGTTCGCCTGTGTCATCATCTGCACGCAACGCACGCGTCAGCGCGCGATGCATGGAGGCGTCGCCTAGTCCGGTCTATGGCGCCGCACTGCTAATGCGGTTTGGGTCTTAAAGCCCATCGAGGGTTCAAATCCCTCCGCCTCCGCCCCACCCGAAGCCCCGGCCCCACCAGGCCGGGGCTTCGCTCGTTCCCAGCCGTTTCCCGTCCGGTTCCGGCCTCTCGGGCCCCCGCGCCACGCCGTCTCACCCCTCGGCGAAGCTCGACGTTTGCCCAGCTCACAAGGGGTGGACCCAATGGATTTCACATGACGGCGGCAGTCATGTAATGTTCTTCCTGTCGCCGCGAACGGGCCGAAAGGCCGGAGAGCGAAGACAGAAAACAGAACAAGCACTCGTAGCTTAACGGATAGAGCATCTGACTACGGATCAGAAGGTTGCAGGTTCGAATCCTGCCGAGTGCACACAGGTAAGAGGCCCGGACGAGAGTCCGGGCCTCTTGCGTTTCCGGGCCGTACGGCAGCGGAGTACAGCAACCACGCCGATCGCTGTCGGCTTCGTCAGCCGGTGGCGGTCCCGCCCATGGCATCGGACAGCTTGTCGATCGCGGCACGCACCTGTTCCTCGCTCGCTTCCGCGTAGACCTCCATCGTCATGGCGATCTGCGAGTGCCGCAGGATCCGCTGTGCCACCTTCGGGTGGACCTTGAGCGCGACCAGGAGCGAGCTGCACGTGTGCCGGGTGTTCCGGAGCGGGATCACACGGAGCCCGGCGCGACGGGCCCGCAAGGCGAACATCCGGGTGAGGTTCCCCGGCTCGATGGGAGTCCCGTACTTCGTGGTGAAGACGAGTCCGCGGCTGTCCTGCCACAGCTCCCCGGCCGCCTTCGTCACGCACATCCGGCGCACGTACTACAGCGAAGAAGGACGGCCCGTCGAGACGGCGGATATCGTCGTACCCGCAGCGCTGTGCGAGATCGTCTATGAGGTCCCGGTGGGCCGGTAGTTGCCGCAGTTGCGGTGGGTTCCCCCCGGCCACCTTGAGGCTGATACGAAGATGGGGAGAAGGCAGGTTGGGTTACCCGTATGAGCTGAACGGGGAGACGCTGTGGGACGCGGGTTCCCACAGCGGGCAGCTCTATCTGTCTCTTGCGCAAGGCGCAGCGGAGTATCTGGAGCTGCCGACCGGCTTGTTGCGCAACGACCGGTTGGGCGGCTGCGACGTCGATCTCCCGACGTTCCGAGAGTTCGTGGAGGGCCTGTACGAGTCTTACGCCTCGACCCACAACCCGGTGTTGCACGGACTCTCGCGCGGCTTGCTGGTCACATCGCTCGTACTCCTGGACATGGCAGAAGCTCCGCTCCCTCTGAAGGCCGAGCACGATGAAGCCTTCAGAGGCGAGAAGGCCACCTTCGCGCGTTCCATGGGGTCAGCAGACTGGAAGCGGTACAGCAACGCCGTACCGCAACCCCAGCAGCCGGGCCCGTCCTGCACCGACTCTGTGGGGCCCCATAGCGGCCGGTATGACTGCCGCTGACCGATCCGGCTAGAGCTACGGATCAGAAGGTTGCAGGTTCGAATCCTGCCGGGTGCACATAGATCAGAGGCCCCCTGGACATCGTCCAGGGGGCCTCTGCCGTCAATGGGTGATATCAACGTTCTCGTCGGCTGAGGACTGCCTGGTCGACGCTTCCCGGGGGAGACCGTGCATGGGTGACTGGATACCGCTCTTGTTGCCGCTGGCGTTCAGCGTCGGTGCGCTCCTCATCGCGTTCGACTACCGCAACCTTGGGCTGAGGGCCTACGACCTGGTGGCACGGCGAGCGCCCGGTGACGGGTTGGATCCGAGGTTCACCCCGGATGCGCTGAGGCTCATCGCAGGTTTTCTGGGGGCGGTCTTCCTGGTTGTCGTCGGCGTTCAGTCGGTCGACCTGTTCTAGCCTTCCGGCGGATGCTCCTCTCCCAGGGCGTCGTCCCTTCGATCGGCTGCGGCCCTCAGTGGCCCGTCCGGCGGTTTTCTCGGGGCTTCGTGGGCGGCCCGGTCTCACGGGCCCGTCGATGCCTCCGGGGGTGTGTGGGCGGGGTCCCGGGAGCGGAGGGCCAGGAGGTAGCCCGCCTGGAAGCGGCTCTCGGCGCCCAGTTCCTCCATCAGCTGGGCGATGTGGCGGCGGCAGGTGCGCAGGGACATGCCCAGTCTGCGGGCGATCTGTTCGTCCTTCGCGCCGGTGACCAGACGGGCCGCGATCGTGTCCCGCAGCTGGATCGACGTCGTCGTCGAGTACGAGGTCGAGAACGGCTCCGCCAGGTTCCAGGCGTGGGTGAAGACCGAGCAGAGGAACGCGACCGCCGACGGCTCGCGCAGGACGACGGCCGCGTCCGGGTCGTCCCAGACCGGCAGGAACGCCAGCGCCCGGTCGAACACGACCATCTTGCCGAAGAGTTCGCCCAGCGTCCGCACCTCCGCGCCCGCCTCGATCACCGCCGCCACGTACTCCTGCGTCCCGGGGCTGTAGCGGGCCGTGTGCTGGTAGAGCGTGCGCAGCCGCACGCCCCTGCGCAGCATCTCCAGATCCCTGGGCAGCGCCCGCTCCAGGTGTCCCACCGGGCGTCCGCCGCCGGGCTGGACGGTGAGCACCTCCTTCGTGCAGCGGGCCGCCGCGTCGGCGATCAGGAGCATCACCCGGTCCCGTGACGACACCGTCTCGACCGCCGCCGAGTCCCCGCCGCCCCGCCGGGCGTCCTCGTACAGCGGAGCGAGGGAGTCGAGCCGCGCCCGCGCGCGTTCCAGGGCCTCCAGCCGACGGCGCAGCCTGCTCTCCTCCGGGCCGACGAGTTCGGCGGCGGCCGCGTACGGGCTGATGGCGTGCCAGGGGCCCTCCGGCTCCTCCTCCGCGTGGGTGAGGAGGCGGTGGCGGGCCAGTACCGCCGCCGCCTCCCCCGTCCGCTGCGGCGACAGGCCGAGGGCGCCCGCCAGGGCGGTCAGCGGCGCGGGGCCGTGACGCAGCAGGTGGGAGTAGAGCCCCACTGTCGTGGTGTCGAAGCCGTCCGTGAGGGTGAAGTCCTCGGGCGGCGATTTCGGAGGGGGAGGGGGAGAGGGGGAGGGGGACAAGGGAGGGGGTTCGGATGGGGACGGTGGTGGGGGCGGAGGTGTGGCCGTGCCCATGTCCGTGCCCGGGGCTGGGGTCGCGCCTGCGCCCGCGTCCGGGGCCGTCTTCGCGTCCGTGCCCGGGTACGTGGTCGTGCTCCTCGTCCCGTTCTTCTCTCCTGGGTCCGGCCGCTCCGTGTCCTTTTGCTGTCGGCCCGGCCGTCGCTCGGGTGGATTCGGGGATTCCGGGGTCGGGGGCCCGCTGTCCGGGCCGTCCAGGGCATCGGTTTCCATCGGTTTGGTCATGTTTACCCCCCTCTCTTTGGTGCCAGGCACGTTGATGACGCCTCGACGCACTGGTCCCGCCATTACTTCCGGGCGATTCTTGAATCACCGAAGAGGGAAACCCCGGGAAACCGGAACCAGACCAGGGAGAACACCATGAAGCTCATGCGATTCATGTGCGCCGCCGCTCTGACGGTGAGCATGGTCGGCGCCGGTGCCGGCGCCGTGTCCTCCGCTCTGGGTTCCGCCGGGGAATCCGGTCGGATCTCCGCCCAGGCCGTCGAGAAATGCAAGAACAATCCCGACGACACCGAGTGGAGCAGCCCCGCCACCACCTGCCCGAAAGTCCTCACGTGACCAATGGAACAACCGGGGTCCACCGCTCGCGCCGGATCTCACGCCCCCCGTACGCCCCGGGCGGGAGCCGCCTCGTCGCCTCGTGCGGCAGCGGTACGGCAGCCACGGGAAGGTCCCTGCGGCTGGCGGCGCTCCTGGGGATCGGGGCCGGATTCGCCCTGGCCCTCGCGGTCGGACGGCTGACGGACCGCAGGACTTCCGAGGCCCCCCGGCCCGGCCGTCCCCGTAGCTCGTCCCCCGACGACGTACTCGATCACCTCACCACCTCCTGGTGACGTGGCATCCCGGTTTCCCGGACGGCACCATGGTTCCGCGAATTGTCCGAAGCTCGATATTCGCTTCCCATCATCGGGGTCTGTCGCATCGAGCGGCATGACCGAAAGGGCACTCCTCGCTGCCCGAAAGAACATCTTCCTTCCGGCGAATCCCGTCCGTCCGAAATTCGTCCGGGATCTGTCCGAAGTTCGTCCGAAATTCGTTCGAATCCACTTCATGAGAACACCGAGAGAAAGAGAATCCGAGATGAAGAACCGTAAGCGCGCCGCCCTCACCGTCATCAGCGCCGTCGTCGCCGCCGGTGTCCTGCTGCCCTCGACCGCCTCGTACGCCGCCTCCGTGTCCGCCGCCCCGGCCCCGGCCTCGTACGCCGCTCCCGGTCCGGTCGTGAACACGGCGGCGCTCAAGGGCCAGCTCGCCCCGCCGAAGACGCAGGGCTTCGCGGTCGCCGTCGAGGTCATCGTCGCGGTCATCGGTCTCGCGGAGAAGGTCTACAACATCACCGTGGCGTCCCTGGAGAAGAAGCAGAACCGCGAGGGCTACGTGAAGTCCCTCATGGAGGGTGCCTTCTACGACGCCGGCCAGCGCTACAACGTCATGGTCATCAACAACGCCAACTCGATCTCGACGAACCTCCACGGCGTGCAGTTCGACGCCCGGATCAAGAGCGACTACGGCACCTACCGGGTCATCGTCTTCGAGTCCGGCACCTTCACCAACCACGGCGACGGCGGCTGGATCAACTGGGCCTTCAGGGGCTGGTTCGACCGCAACGGCGGCAACGTGACCTTCCACCGGTCCTGGTGACGCCGCACCACCCCGAGCCTTCCCCCCTCCCCTCCCCGTTTCTCTTCCGCACCCCACCCTTCCCTTTCACTCGAACAGGAGTTCGCATCATGCGCCGTATGACCTCTCTCGCCGGTGTCACCCTCGCCTCCCTCGCCATGACCGCCGTCGCCGCGCTCCCGGCCCAGGCCGCCGACAAGGGGCCCGAGAAGGCCCGCACCTCGACCTCCGCCCCCGCCGCGGCGCAGGCCGCCCAGCCCGGCGAGGTGAACGCCCTCGGTATCGCCCCGATCGTCACGATGCACGGCGACGCCCCGTACAAGGCGGCCGTCGAGAGCGCGATCAAGAGCATCAACACCGACGACCGCGGCACTTTCGTCCAGCAGGCGGTCGACAAGGTCTTCGACGCGGCGGGCGGGCAGTACAACGTGATGGTCTTCAACCTGAGCCAGGGGTACGAGGACAGCCTCGGCAGCGTCAAGCTCTACGCCAACGTCAAGTTCGGCAGCGTCTACTACGGCGTCTGGATCTTCGGTGCGGGCGGCACCTTCAAGAACACCGGTGACGGCGGCTGGATCAACTGGGGCTTCAAGGGCTGGTTCAACCGCAACGGCGGCACCGTGACCTTCTGATCCGACCCGATCCGAAGCGACGATCAGATCGGATCAGAGCTGACTCGATCTGGCTCGTACTGACCTGATCCGACCCGCAAGCGCACGCCAGGGCACGTCCCGGGACCCCGTCCTCCACCAGGAGGCCGGGGTCGCTCGGCATTCCGGGGCATCCGTGGGCGGGCCGTCGTGCCGACACGCGGTGTGGCCGATCTCTTGCCCTCATACCGGTTCGGATCGGATGATCGTTCTTTCTCATCCATATGGGGGTAGGGGCATGGCACTCTTCGGGAACGCGCACGCGATCGATCCGGCGCAGGCGCAGCAGGACTACGCGCGGCTGCTCGGGCCGGGGGAGCAGGTGCACGCCGCGTACCTGCTGATCCGCGACACCATCTTCTTCACCGACCGGCGGCTCGTGCTGGTCGACAAGCAGGGCATCACCGGCAAGAAGGTCGAATACCACTCGATCCCGTACCGGAGCATCACGCACTTCGCGGTCGAGACCGCCGGTACCTTCGACCTGGACGCCGAGCTGAAGATCTGGATCTCGGGCAGCCAGCTGCCCGTGCAGAAGACCTTCACCAAGGGCGTCGACATCTACGAGGTGCAGGCGATCCTCACGCAGTTCGTCGCCAAGTAAGGCGCCTCGGCGGTGGGGAGGTCTCCTGGGAATCCTCGGGAGGCCTCCCCTTTTGGGTGAACCTGTCTGATTTGCATGTCAGTTGAATATGCCCTCGGCCTACCTTGCGTGGCGGAGGTGATGAGCGATGGACGCGATCGACATCGACGACTTGGCGCACGTCGCCACCGGCGGGCCCCTGCGGCGGCTGACCGCGCCCGGCGGCGGCCATTGGTTCCCGGTGGTGGACGTGGCGAAGAGGCTCGGCTACGGGGGGAGCCGGGAGGTGCTGCGGACCGTGGCGCTTCCTCCGGAGTGCCTGGCGTCGGCGCGGGAGCTCACCGACGGCGTGGACCATCTCGGCCGGACGGGGATCAGGGCGTCGACGCGGATGGTGAACCTCCGGGGACTCGTGCAGCTCGTCGGGGCGTGCCGGAAGCCTCAGGCGGCGGCGTTCCGGGCGTGGACGGCGGAGGTGGTGGCCTCGGTGCAGCGGACCGGCGGTTACGGACTCCAGCCCTCGCCCGTGTACGCCGGGTTCGTCCTGCCGCGGGAACTGCTCGACGTCCTCGTCCGGCTGGAGGGCCGCTTCGACGAGCGGGCCGCCGCCCATGTCGAGCACGCCGAGTACGCGGAGCTGCTGCGCGAGACGCGGCGCAGCCTCTCAAGGGTCGCCGACTCCCTTGGGCGGCTTGCCGTGCCCCGCCAGCGCACCGGCGCCGTCGTCATGCTCGACCCCCAGGAGCTCGTGGAGTCCTGGGCGATCACCGGGGACGTGCGGACGGTCGCCAGCTGCCTGGCGCCCGCGCTCGTCCGGGGCGGGGTCCGCTACCGGCCGCAGGACGTCACGAGCCGCACCGGGCTCTCCTGCGAGCGCGTACGGGACTGTGTACGGCTCCTGATCGAGCGGGGCTGCATGAGGGAGGTGGGCGAACCGGACCCGGACGGGGCCCGGATCTACGTCCTGCCCTGAACGGTCGGTCCGGCGTCCGGCCCCGGCTCTACGTCCCGCCGCCGCCGCGTGGCGCCACCGCCACCACCTGGTATCCGTCCGCGTAGACGATCCGGCCCGGGTCCGCCGACTCCAGACGTACGCAGGGCACCCCGTGGTCCCGCAGGATGCGCAGGTACGGGGCGACCCGGGCCAGGGCCTCGGTCGCCGTCGGGAGGAACCAGGCGGCGGCACCCGGGTTCACCCCCGGGTCGTAGACCGCCGGGTCCACCGTCGACGGGTTCGGGACGTGCGTGTCGTACTAAAGGCTGTTGCAGAAGGTTCGGCTTGGGTAGGCCGAGGCGGTGTCTGATCTGCTGTTTCACTGTGTCATGGCGAGGTTGTGCATGGCGGCGACGGCCTGGACGGCATGGTGAAGTCCGTCGCCTCGCTGCCGGCAGTCGCGCAGGATCTTCCAGTTCTTCATCCGGGCGAAGGTGTGCTCGACACGGGCTCGCACCCTTCGGTGCCCGGCGTTGTCCTCCTCCTGCCCGCGCAGGAGGGGACGGCCGGCTCTCTTGCGGTGCGGGACGATCAGACCGGTGCCGAGGTAGGCGCCGTCCGCGATGACCGTCGTGCCCGCCGCCAGGGCGGGCAGGTCCGACTCCCGCCAGACGTGCGCGTCGGCCTTGTTGCCCGGCGCCGGCCTGGCCGCCGCGATGACCAGGCGGGTGTCCGCGTCGATGATGACCTGCACGTTCGCGGAGTACCGGTAGTTGCGGGACGAGGCGCCGGCCTTACGGTCGCGGACCGGAATGAGAGTGCCGTCCACGATCCACAGCCGTTCGGTGTCCGCCGGCGGCCGCGGAGCCCGCTCGAGCGCCAGCAGCGGACGGAGCCGCCGGACGACCCTGCACACCGTCGCCGGCGAGACACCGAACAGCGGCCCGAGCTGCCGCATCGTGAGGTTCGTGCGGTAGTACACGGCCACCAGCAGCACCCGGTCCGCCAGCGGAAGACACCACGGCCGACCGCCACCCGGTCCGTTCCCGCCCCGCTCCTTGACCACTCTCACCAGCTTCGCGAACCGGTCGATCCGCAAACCCGTGAATGTCTCCACCCACACCGGCTCAGCCCGCAGCACCCCACCCATACAGGGAAAATGCCCAGAACTGAGCCTTCTGCAACACCCTTTAGTCGTTCGAGGCCCGCCAGACCGCGTACTCGTCGGCGGAGAGCAGGCCCTCGCGGGCCAGCGCGTTGGCCAGGCCGAAGACGCCGGGCCGGTGGCCCCGCGGGCTCCTCGTCGGGGACTGGAAGCGGATGTGCCGGAGACTGGGCATCCGGGGAGCTTAGGAGGAGCGGGCGTCGTGGAGTGGTGGTGCCGGGGGATCGGCTGGGCCGGGGGGACCCCCGGCCTCCGGTGGCGGGGCGGGCGGGTCAGCCCCCTCGTCCAGGGGCGTCGGCTGGCCTTCCGGGCCGTGGGGGTACGGCGCTGTCCGGGCGCCCGGGAGAACCCGTGTCCCCTGGGGGCGGCCGTGGCAGGACGGTCCACCGGCGGCCGGTGCCCCGAGTGCGCCCGGCTCGACCGGGCCCGTTCCGTCGCCGCCGACACCTTCCTGGACGATCCGCGGCCGTACCGCGTGTACCTGGCCTGGTTCGGGCCCGGCATGACCAAGGTGGGGATCACCGCCGAGGCGCGGGGCGCGACCCGGCTCCTCGAACAGGGCGCCGTCACGTTCGGCTGGCTGGGGCGGGGGCCGCTGATGGCCGCACGGCGCACCGAGGAGGTGCTGCGGCAGGCCCTGGGCGTGCCCGACCGGGTCGCGTACGAGCGGAAGCGGGCGGTCAGACACGCGTTGCCGCCCGCTCCCGAGCGTGTGGCGGAGGTCCTGGAGCTGTACCGGCGGGCGCGGGAGGTCGGCGGCTGGTCGGAGACCCTGGAGCCCCTGGAGTGCGCGCCGCACGACCACGCGGGGGCCTTCGGGCTCGACGGTCTGCCGCCGCTCGCGGGCACGGTCACCGAGCTGGCCGACGGAGGTGTCGTCACCGGACGGCTGCTGGCCGCCGCCGGGCCCGATCTGCATCTGCTCGTTCCCGACGGCCGCTGTCTCGCCCTGGACACACGGCTGATGGGCGGGTGGGCGCTCCGGAGCGCCGGGGACGACGAGGGCCTCTCGGTTCCGGTATCGCCGGTCGCGGTCCCGGCCACCGACCCGGGTGCCCAGGGAGAGCTGTTCTGACGGTCCCGCCGGACCACCAGGCCCGCCGGACCACCAGTCCTGCTGCGAACCACCAGCCCCGTCGGACCACCAGCCCCGTCAGACCAACAGGCCCCGGGACCGTGCTTCTCGGACGCCTGGCGGTCCGACGGCCCGGCGGCCGGCTCCACCGCCGCGTCCTCCTTCGTAAAGTCTTGGATCCCTTTCCCGGGGCGGCGTGGACATCCGCGTCCCGGCCCGGCGAGGGTGATCACATGACTCCCCAGCTGGTGGCGGGCCTCGAACCGCCCTACTACACCGCCGTGTTCACTTCCGTCCGGCCCGACGCCCCCGAGGGGTACGCCGAGACCGCCTCCCGGCTCAAGGAGGTCGTCAGCGCGGTCCCCGGCTTCCTCGGCTACGAGTCCGCCCGTACGCCCGGGGGCATCGGCATCGGCATCACCGTCGCCTACTTCCGCGATCTGGAGTCGCTGGACGCCTGGCGCCTCGACGCCGAGCACAGGGCCGCCAAGGAACACGGGCGGGAGCACTGGTACGCGAGCTACAGCGTCCACATCGGCAGGGTCGAGCGGAGCTACGGCTTTGAGCGCGAGTAGCGGCACCGCCGGGGGCGACGACCCCCGGACCTCCGACAGCTCCGGGCCCCCCACCCCTGCCCCCACCCCTGCCCCGGGCACGGGCACGGACCACACCCTCACTCCGGACCCGCACCACCATCTCGCCCCGGCCCCGGGCCCGGTCCGGGACCGTAACCCCGTCCCCCCACCGGGACCCGCTCTCACCGACATCCCCGCCCTCGTCGAGCGGCTCGGGATTCCTGGGCTCGTCGATGTGCACACGCACTTCATGCCGCAGAACGTCCTCGACAAGGTCTGGGCCTACTTCGACGGCGTCGGCCCGCTCACCGGTATCGAGTGGCCCATCACCTACCGCGAGGAGGAGGACCGCAGGCTCGCGCTCCTGCGCGGCTTCGGCACGGTCGCCTTCACCGCGATGCTCTACCCGCACAAGCCCGGCATGGCGGAGTGGCTGAACGCCTGGGGCGCGGACTTCGCCGCCCGCACTCCCGACTGTCTGCACACCGCGACCTTCTTCCCCGAGCCGGGTGTCCACCGTTACGTGCGCCGGGCGCTCGACGCCGGGGCCCGGGTCTTCAAGGCGCACCTCCAGGTCGGCGGCTTCGACCCGACGGACAGCCGGCTGGACGCCGTCTGGGGAACCCTCGCCGACAACGGCACCCCGACCGTCGTCCACTGCGGCTCCGGTCCCGCTCCGGGCCCGTTCACCGGTCCCGGTCCCATGGCGCGGCTGCTCGCCCGGCACCCCCGGCTGCGGGTGATCGTCGCCCACATGGGGATGCCGGAGTACGGGGACTTCCTCGATCTCGCGCAGCGGTACGAGGGCGTGTTCCTGGACACCACCATGGCCTTCACCGACTTCAGCGAGCGGCTCGCGCCCTTCCCCGAGGGGGAGCTGAAGCGGCTCGTGCACTTCGGCGACCGCATCCTGCTTGGCTCCGACTTCCCGAACATCCCGTATCCGTACGCGCATCAGATCCGGGCCCTGGAACGTCTCGGGTTCGGCGACGACTGGCTCCGGGGCGTCCTGTACGAGAACGGGGCCGCGCTGTTCGAGCTCACGCCAGGGGCCCACCGCTCTCCCTGACGTCGAGGGCCCGCCGTCGCAGGGGCCGCGGGTCCGCCGTTTCACGTGAAACAAGCACGTGAAACAAGGCGCCCGTCGTTTCACGTGAAACCTCAGGGGTGTTTCTCAGGCAATTCACAGGAAAGGGCAAGGGGCCTCTCAGCGGCGGCCGAGAGCGTGGGCCCATGACCGTCACCACATCCCGCACGAGCACCCGAAGCGGCACCCGTGCCGATCTGCTCCGCGCCGACGGAACCGCCGTCCGTGTGCTCGTCGTCGACGACGAGGCGTCACTGGCCGAACTGCTCTCGATGGCCCTGCGGTACGAGGGCTGGCAGGTGCGCAGCGCCGGGGACGGTACCGCCGCCCTGCGCACCGCGCGTGAGTTCCGGCCGGATGCCGTGATCCTCGACGTCATGCTGCCCGATGTCGACGGGCTGAGCCTGCTCGGGCGCATCCGGCGGGAGCTGCCCGATGTGCCGGTGCTGTTCCTGACCGCGAAGGACGCCGTGGAGGACCGGATCGCCGGGCTCACGGCGGGCGGCGACGACTATGTCACCAAGCCCTTCAGCCTGGAGGAGGTCGTGGCCCGGCTGCGGGGACTCGTCCGCAGGTCGGGGGCGGTGCTCGCGCGCAGCGAGTCGGTGCTCGTCGTCGGGGACCTCACGCTGGACGAGGACAGTCACGAGGTCACCCGGGGTGGGGTCTCCATCCATCTCACCGCGACCGAGTTCGAGTTGCTGCGCTACCTCATGCGCAATCCGCGCCGGGTCCTGAGCAAGGCGCAGATCCTCGACCGCGTCTGGTCGTACGACTTCGGTGGCCAGGCCAATGTCGTCGAGCTGTACATCTCCTATCTGCGGCGGAAGATCGACGCGGGCCGGACGCCGATGATCCACACCCGGCGCGGGGCCGGATATCTCATCAAGCCGGGCGAGTAGTCAGCGGTGTCCGCCAGGGCGGGGCGGCGGCCGTGGTCGCTGCGGACCCGGCTGGTCGTCGCCGCCGTCGCCCTGATCGCGGTCGTCGCGGCCGTGATCGGCACGGTCACGGCGATCGCGTTCCGCTCGTACCTCTACGCCCAGGCCGACGAGCAGATCGACGGTCTGGCCCAGCGGGCCGCGGGACCGCCGATGGTCATGCCGACGCCCGGCCCCGCCCCTGAGCGGGAGCCGCTCGCCTTCCTCGGCGGGCCGGGTGTCCCGATCGGGAGCCTCGGCGCCGTGCTGAGCGACGACGGCGTCTCCTCCGCCGGGTATTCGACGGAGGTCGCGGGGAGCGGCGGGACGGAGGGCCCGCGCTTCCCGATCAAGGGGCTCGACGGGGCCCAGCGGGCCGCGCTCGACGCCGTCCCGCGCGACGGCGAGCCGCACACCGTGGAGCTGCCCGGCGGGCTCGGCTCGTACCGGGTCGTCTTCGCGGAGGGCGGCCGTGGTGCCTTCCTCGCCGGTATTCCGCTCGCCGGGGTCGAGGACGCCCTCTCCACCCTGGTCGTCGTCGAGTTGAGCGTCACCGGCGCGGGCCTCGTCGCGGCCTCGCTCGCCGGGAGCGTGCTCGTCGGGGTCGCCCTGCGCCCGCTGCGGCGGGTCGCCGTCACCGCCCGTCAGGTCGCCCGGCTGCCGCTGCACAGCGGTGAGGTGGCGCTGCACCAGCGCGTCCCGGAGGCGGAGGCCGATCCGAGGACCGAGGTCGGTCAGGTCGGCGCGGCACTCAACCGGATGCTGGACCACGTCCACTCGGCGCTCGACGCCCGTCAGCAGAGCGAGACCCGGGTGCGGCAGTTCGTCGCGGACGCCAGCCATGAACTGCGGACCCCGCTCGCCTCGATCCGTGGGTACGCGGAGCTGACCCGGCGTGGCCGGGAGGAGTGCGGGCCCGACACCCGGCACGCGCTCGGCCGGATCGAGTCGGAGGCGACCCGGATGACGGGTCTGGTGGAGGATCTGCTGCTGCTGGCCCGGCTGGACGCCGGACGCCCCCTCTCGTACGGGCCGACCGACCTCGTGCCGCTGGTCGTGGACGCGGTGAGCGACGCCCGCGCCGCCGGTCCCGAGCACCACTGGATCCTCGAACTGCCCGAGGACGGCGGGCCTTCCGTCCCCGCCGACGGAGCCCGGCTCCACCAGGTCCTCGTCAACCTGCTCGCCAACGCCCGTACCCACACTCCGGCCGGGACCCGGGTCACCGCACGGGTCCGTCCCGGGACCGACACCGTCGCCGTCCAGATCGAGGACGACGGCCCCGGCATCCCGCCCGCCCTGCTGCCCACCGTCTTCGAGCGGTTCGCGCGCGGCGACGCCTCCCGCTCCCGCACCGCCGGGTCCACCGGGCTAGGGCTCGCCATCGTCCGCGCGGTGGTCGTCGCGCACGACGGGGAGGTGAGCGTCGAGAGCGCCCCGGGCCGGACCGTGTTCACCGTTCTGCTCCCGGGCGCCACCCGCTCACAGGCGGGCCACAGGCTGATCACACAGCCGTGACAGCGGGCCCCGCGAGGGTCCCCGTATGCGTACCCCAACGATCGCGGGGCCCCTGTCCGGCACGCTTCCCGCCCGGGAGCACCTGCCGGTGCATCCGGCCGGACGGCCCGTCCTGGACGTGGTGATCCCCGTCTACAACGAGGAGAAGGACCTGGAGCCCTGTGTCCGGGGGCTCCACGAACACCTCTCCCGGACCTTCCCGTACGGCTTCCGCATCACGGTCGCCGACAACGCCTCCACCGACTCCACCCCGGTCCTCGCCGCCGCCCTCGCCGCCGAAGTGCCCGAGGTGCGCTCCGTACGCCTCGAGCGGAAGGGGCGCGGGCGGGCGCTGCGTACGGTGTGGTCGGACTCCGACGCACCGGTCCTGGCGTACATGGACGTCGATCTGTCCACCGATCTCAACGCTCTGCTGCCGCTGGTCGCGCCGCTCATCTCCGGCCACTCCGACCTGGCCATCGGCTCCCGGCTGGCCCGTTCCTCGCGGGTGGTGCGCGGGCCGAAGCGGGAGCTGATCTCGCGCGCCTACAACCTGATCCTGCGCGGTTCGCTGGCCGCCCGGTTCTCTGACGCGCAGTGCGGGTTCAAGGCGATACGGCGGGACGTCGCCGAACGGCTGCTGCCGATGGTCGAGGACACCGGCTGGTTCTTCGACACCGAGCTGCTCGTCCTCGCCGAGCGGGCCGGGCTGCGCATCCACGAGGTGCCGGTCGACTGGGTCGACGACCCCGAGTCGACCGTGCGCATCGTGCGGACGGCCACCGACGACCTGAAGGGCGTGTGGCGGGTGGGGCGGGCCCTCGCCACGGGTTCGCTGCCGCTCGACCGGCTCGCCCGGCCCTTCGGGGACGACCCCCGGGACCGTGAGCTGAACGGTGTGCCCGGCGGTCTCGCCCGGCAGCTGGTGGGCTTCTGCGTGGTCGGGGCGCTGTCCACGCTCTGCTATCTGGCCCTGTACTCGGCATTCCGGCTGGGGCTCGGCCCGCAGCTCGCCAACGCCGCCGCCCTCCTCGTCTCCGCCGTCGCCAACACGGCGGCCAACCGGCGGCTCACCTTCGGGGTGCGGGGCCGGGACCGGGCGGTCCGCCACCAGGCGCAGGGCCTCGTGGTCTTCGCCATCGGCCTCGCCCTGACCAGTGGATCGCTGGCCGCCCTCGACACGGCGACCGGTGATCCCGGGCACTCGACCGAACTCGCCGTGCTGGTCGTCGCCAATCTCGCGGCGACGGTGCTGCGCTTCCTCCTCTTCCGGCTCTGGGTCTTCCCCGAGCGGTCCACCGCAAGGAACGGCCGATGACGACGACACCCCTCCCGGCTCCGGGCGCCGGCATCCCACCCGTGATCCCGCCGTCCGCCGGGGCTCCCGCCCCCGGACGGGCCGCCCGGCTCTGGCGGGGCCGGGCCGAGGACGCGCCCTGGGCCCGGCCCGCCCTCCTCGGGCTGCTCGCCGTGACCACGGTCCTGTACCTGTGGAACCTGAGCGCCTCCGGTTACGCCAACTCCTTCTACTCGGCGGCGGTCCAGGCGGGCGGCGCGAGCTGGAAGGCCTTCTTCTTCGGCTCGCTCGACGCGGCCAACGCGATCACCGTCGACAAGCCGCCGGCCGCGCTCTGGCCGATGGCCCTCTCGGTCCGCCTCTTCGGGCTGGGGTCCTGGCAGATCCTGGTGCCCGAGGTCCTCATGGGCGTCGCCACCGTGGGCGTGCTCCACGCGGCGGTTCGGCGCCGGTTCGGCGCGGCGGCGGGGCTTCTCGCGGGCACGGTCCTGGCGCTCACCCCGGTGGCCGCGCTGATGTTCCGCTTCAACAACCCGGACGCGCTGCTCGCCCTCCTGACCACGGTGGCGGTGTACGCGGTGCTGCGCGCCCTCGAAGAGGACCGGGGCGCGACGAAGTGGCTCGTGGCGGCGGGGGTCGCGCTGGGCTTCGCGTTCCTCGCGAAGACCCTCCAGGCCTTTCTGGTCCTGCCGCCGCTCGCCCTGGTCTATCTGGTGTGCGCGCCGGGCGGGTTCGGGCGCAGGCTGGGGCGGCTGGCGCTCGGCGGGCTCGCGCTGCTGGTGTCGGCGGGCTGGTGGGTGGCGCTCGTCGAGCGGTGGCCCGCGTCCTCCCGGCCGTACGTCGGAGGCTCGCAGAACAACAGCTTCCTGGAGCTGACCTTCGGCTACAACGGTCTCGGCCGCATCAACGGCGAGGAGACCGGCAGCGTCGGCGGCGGTCCGGGCGGCGCGGGCGGCGGCCGCTGGGGCGAGACCGGGATCGGCCGGATGTTCAATGACTCGGTCGGCGGCCAGATCTCCTGGCTCCTGCCCGCCGCGCTCATCCTGCTCGTCGCGGGGCTCGTCGTGACCCGGCGGGCGTCCCGGACGGACACGGCCCGGTCCGCGTTCCTGGTGTGGGGCGGCTGTCTGCTGGTCACGCTGGCCGTGTTCAGCTTCATGGCGGGCATCTTCCACGAGTACTACACGGTGGCCCTGGCCCCGTACCTCGCGGCGCTCGTCGGCATGGGCGCGGTGGTGCTCTGGGAGGAGCGCACCGGGCTGTTCGCCCCGGTGACCCTCGCGGTGACGGCGGGGGCGACCGCGTACTGGGGCTGGGTGCTCCTGGGCCGTACGCCGGAGTGGCTGCCGTGGCTGCGCTGGGCGGTGCTGACGGTGGGTCTGGTGGCGGCGCTCGGGCTGCTGCTCGCCGGACGCGTGGACCGGCGGATCGGCCTCGGCGCGGCGGGGCTCGGCCTCGCGGCGGGGCTCGCGGGGCCGTTCGCGTACACCCTGGCGACGGTGGACACCGGGCACCGGGGCTCGATCGTGACGGCGGGTCCTGCGGGGGCCGGGTTCGGCGGGATGCGGGGGCCGGGCGGCCGGGGCACGGCGATGCCGTACGGGTTCCCGGGGCTGCCGGGCCAGAGCCAGGGTGCGCAGGGGCAGGCGCCGGGCGGTGGCGGAGGGCCGCAGGGGATGCCGCCGGGCATGTCCCCGGGAATGCTTCCCGGGGCGCCCGGGGGCGAGGGCCCCGGCGGCGGCATGGGCGGTCTCCTCGACGGTGTGAGCGTCGGCGCGGAGGCGAAGTCCGCCCTGCTCGTGGACGCCGACTCCTACACCTGGGTCGCGGCCACGGTCGGTGCGCAGAACGCGGCCGGCTATCAGCTCGCCACCGAGAAACCGGTGATGGCGATCGGCGGCTTCAACGGCAGCGACCCGTCCCCGACGCTCGCCCGGTTCAAGGAGTACGTGGCCCAGGGAGAGATCCACTACTTCATCGGCGGTGGCGAGAGCGGCCCGGGCGGCCGAAGCGGAGAGACCGGCCAGGGCGGCCAGACCGGCCAGGGAGGGCAGAGCCGCCAGAGCAGCCAGAGCAGCCAGAGCAGTCGGGGAAGCCAGGCGGATCAGGGAGATCAGACAGATCAGGGTGGCCAAGTCGGCCAGAGCGACGGCGCACGGACCCGGGCCGGTGGCTTCGGCGGAGGTCCCGGCGGCAACGCGGAGATCTCCTCGTGGGTCGCGGAGAACTTCGAGAAGGTCACGGTCGGCGGTGCCACCTTCTACGACCTGACCCGGCCGAAGTAAATCCCTGTACGCCGTAAGAGAGACTCTTGTACGGTGTACGAGCCCTGGCCTCGTACACCGTACAAGGAGTCCTGCCCATGACGGCGACCACCGCCGCGACCTCACAGCCGCCCACCGGCGGTAGCCATCCGCAGCGCTGGCTGATCCTCGGCGTCATCTGCCTCGCCCAGCTCACCGTGCTGCTCGACAACACCGTGCTCAGCGTCGCCATCCCGTCGCTGACCTCGGAACTCCACGCGACCACCACCGACATCCAGTGGATGATCAACGCGTACTCGCTCGTCCAGTCGGGACTGCTGCTGACGGCGGGCAACGCGGCCGACCGCTACGGACGCAAGAAGCTGCTCGCGATCGGCCTCGCGCTCTTCGGCCTCGGCTCGCTCGCCGCCGGACTCGCCGACTCCACGGGCCAGCTGATCGCCGCCCGCGCGGGCATGGGCGTCGGCGGCGCGATCCTGATGACCACCACCCTCGCCGTGATCATGCAGATCTTCGACGACTCCGAGCGGGTCAAGGCCATCGCGCTCTGGTCGACGGTCTCCTCGCTCGGGTTCGCGGGCGGGCCGCTGATCGGCGGAGTCATCCTCAACCACTTCTGGTGGGGAATGATCTTCCTGATCAACATCCCGATCGCGGTGCTGGCCCTGGTCGCCGTCCTCAGGCTCGTACCGGAGTCGAAGAATCCGCAGGGCGAGCGGCCCGACGTGCCCGGCGCGCTGCTCTCCACCCTCGGCATGACCGGTGTCGTCTACGCGATCATCACCGGCCCCGAGCACGGCTGGACCTCCGTCGAGGTGCTGGTCCCCGCCGCCGTCGGGCTCGGCTCCCTCACCGCCTTCGCGCTGTGGGAGCTGCGCACCCCGTACCCCATGCTCGACATGCACTTCTTCCGGAACCAGAAGTTCATCGGTGCCATCGGCGGCTCGCTCCTGGTCGTCTTCGGCATGGGCGGCTCGCTCTTCCTGCTCACCCAGCACCTCCAGTTCGTGCTCGGCTACGAGCCCCTGGAGGCGGGTCTGCGGATGGCGCCGCTCGCGCTGACCATCGTCGGCCTCAACCTGACCGGCATCGGCCCGAGGATCGTCATGAAGCTGGGCACCCCGCCCACCGTCGTCCTCGGCATGACCCTGGTGGCCGGTGGCCTCGCCTCGATCGCCCTGCTCGGCGGCGGCACCGACGGCGGTTACGCCGGGATGCTGCTCGGTCTGGTCCTGATGGGCGGCGGCATCGCCGTCTCCTCCCCGGCCATGGCCAACGCGATCATGAGCTCGATCCCGCCGGAGAAGGCGGGCGTGGGCGCCGGGATCAACGGCACGCTGGCCGAGTTCGGCAACGGTCTCGGCGTCGCCGTCCTCGGCGCGGTCCTGAACGCCCGCTTCGCCGCCCTCGTCGCGGTCACCGCCGCCTCCCTCCCGGCCGCGCTGGCCGCCGCCGGGTCCGAGGCCGAGCGGCGGCAGATCTCCGACGCCTTCGCCTCCGGTCTCCAGACCAGCCAGCTGGTCGGCGCCGTCGCCGTTCTCGCGGGCGGTCTGGTCTCGGCGGCGCTGCTCCGGCGCGCGGAACGCAACGAGGCGGGGGCGGAGCGGTCGGCGGTCGCTGCATAGCATGGTGACCGAGCGCTGACAGACGGAGGAACGCGATGGTCAAGGCAGCGGACCGGGCCAGGAACCCGGCGCGTTCCAGCGTCTGGCTGGAGGAACGGGCACCCCGCGCGGGCGGGGGCCCGGCCGGGCTCGACCGCGACCGGATCGTCGGCGCGGCGGTCCGGATGCTCGACGAGGACGGCCTGGCGAAGCTGTCGATGCGCAGGCTCGCCGCCGAGCTGGGCGTCACCGCGATGTCGCTCTACTGGTACGTGGACACCAAGGACGACATCATCGAGTTCGCGGTCGACATGGTGTACGGGGAGATCGACCTGGCCGCGATCGACGCGGCCGGGGACTGGCGGGAACGCGTCCGGGCGCTCGCCCTGGACTACCGCCGGATGCTGGTCCGCCACCCGTGGATGTCGCCGCTCGCCGGCCAGTACCTGAACATCGGACCCGCCGCGATCGCCGTCGGCTCCAAGATCCATGGATCGATCCGGGACACCGGGCTCCCGATCGCCCGTCAGCCGAGCGCGACCTCGGCGGTCTTCCAGTTCGTCTACGGCTACGGGACCATCGAGTCCCAGTTCGAACGCCGGGCGGCGGAGGCGGGGATGTCCCAGGACGACTTCTACGGGCAGTCGGTCAGGGCCTTCCGTGACGACCCGGCGTTCGTCGAGGCGCTGGCGCCGATGGCGGACATCCTCGACGAGCGCGCCTCGCACGGGAGCGTCACCGCCATCTGGGACCGCGACTTCGACTACGCCCTGGAGGTGCTGATCGCGGGCATCGAGGTCATGGTCGAACGGGGCCGTACGGAGGCCTCCGTCGAGGAGTGACGGGCGGGGCCACACGGAAGGCCTCTACCGAGCGGTGACGGGCGGAGCCGTACGGGAGGACTCCGTACGGCCCGCGGAGCCGGGACCCTGAGAAGGCCCCGGAGAACCACGGAGCCGGGGACCCCATGAGAAGACTCCGGAGAACGTGACGGAGCGGCGGGCCGTCCCCTGCCCGCCGCTCCGTACCCGACCCGGCCGTGCCTCCGCTCGAAGCGCGGCCGGGAGCTTCTGTCAGGCCTCCTCGGCGGCCTTCACCGTGCTGTTGCTCTTCAGCGCGACTTCCTTGATGAACAGCGTCACCACGAAGGCCAGCAGCGCGAACGGCGCGGAGTAGAGGAAGACGTCCGCGACGCCGTGCCCGTACGCGCTCTCCATGACCGTGCGGATCGGGGGCGGCAACGCGTCCATGTCGGGGATGCCACCGCCGCCCTGGCCCATCGCACCGGCCGCCTTCGGACCCAGCTCGGCCAGGCCCTCCTTGACGTAGTCCGTGACCCGGTGGGCCATGACCGCGCCCAGCGCCGAGACACCGACCGCGCCGCCGAGGGAGCGGAAGAACGTGACGACGGAGGAGGCGACGCCGAGGTCGGCGGGGGCCACCTGGTTCTGGGTGCAGAGCACCAGGTTCTGCATCATCATGCCGATGCCCAGGCCGAGCACCGCCATGAAGAGCGCGATGTGCCAGTACGCCGTGTCGTAGCGGATCGTGCCGAGCAGGCCCAGACCGCCGGTCGCGAGGGCGCCGCCGGAGACCAGCCACGCCTTCCACCGGCCGGTCCTGGTGATGACCAGACCGGAGACCGTGGAGGAGACGAACAGGCCCGCGATCATCGGGATGGTCAGGACGCCGGACATCGTCGGCGACTCGTTCCGCGCCAGCTGGAAGTACTGGCTGAAGAAGACCGTGCCCGCGAACATCGCGACGCCCACGAAGAGCGAGGCCAGCGAGGCGAGGGTGATGGTGCGGTTGCGGAAGAGACGGAGCGGGATGATCGGCTCGCTCGCCCGGGACTCGACGAACACGAAGACCGCGCCGAGCGCGACCGCTCCGAGCACCATGACGGCCGTCTGCCAGGACATCCAGTCGTACTTGTCACCGGCGAAGGTGACCCAGACGAGGAGCAGCGACACGGCGGCGCTGATGAAGAACGCACCCGCCCAGTCGACCTTGACCTGACGCTTCACGACCGGCAGCTTCAGGGTCTTCTGCAGGACGAACAGGGCGATGAGCGCGAAGGGCACGCCGACGTAGAAGCACCAGCGCCAGCCGAGCCAGTCGGTGTCGGTGATCACGCCGCCGAGCAGCGGACCGCCGACGGTCGCCACGGCGAAGGTCGCGCCGAGGTAGCCGCTGTACCGGCCGCGTTCGCGCGGGGCGATCATCGCGGCCAGGATGATCTGGGAGAGGGCGGTCAGACCGCCGACGCCGATGCCCTGCACGACACGGCAGGCGATGAGCATCCCGGTGCTCTGCGAGAGACCCGCGACGACCGAGCCCGCGACGTAGATGAGCAGGGCTATCTGGACGAGCAGCTTCTTGGAGAAGAGATCCGAGAGCTTGCCCCAGAGCGGGGTGGTCGCGGTCATCGCCAGGAGGGCCGCGGTGACGACCCAGGTGTAGGCGGACTGGCCACCACCCAGATCGGTGATGATCTGCGGAAGGGCGTTGGAGACGATCGTCGAGGACAGGATGGCGACGAACATGCCGAGCAGCAGCCCGGACAGCGCCTCCATGATCTGCTTGTGCGTCATCGGGGCGCCGCCGGTGGCGGAGTCCCCTTCCTGGGCGCTCCCGCCGCGCACACCGGTGTCAGGTGTGGTGGTAGCCATCAACTTCCTTCGTTCTCAAGCGTGGTGGGCCCGGCAGTCTCCGAAGGCGTCGCGGAGGCGGGCGAGCAGGACGGTGAGCAGCTCGACGTCTTCGTCGGACCACTCCGCGAGGGTGCGGGCGAGCATGGCGGTCAGCCGTCGGTCGAGGGTGGCGAGCATTTCGTCGCCCGCGGGGGTCAGATGGAGGATGCGGGAGCGCTTGTCGGCGGGATCGGGCAGTCGCTCCACCCAGCCCCGGTCCACGGTGTGGGCCACGTGCCTGCTGCTGACCGACATGTCGACGGCCATCAGTTCGGACACCCGGCCGATCCGCATGTCGCCGTGGTGGTGCAGCAGGGCGAGGACGATCGCGGATCCGCCGGGACATTCGGCGGGCAGGGTCCGCGAGAGTCCGCGTTTCACGGCACCGATGGCGCTCACCTGGCGGGCGAGGTTCTCGTACAGATTGCCTCGGTCCATCGGCCACCCCATCGATGTTGTTGCTTAGGGCAACGATAGAGATTGATGGTTGCTTCAGGCAAACTAAATCGGTCAAACAGCGCTAAAGAATGGGCAAAGGCGGGGTCCGGGCGCCTCGCACACCCGTTGGGCCGGGCTGGGCCGTGTGCTCCTCGCCCCCGTCCGACCGGGGTGGGGGGACGGGGCTTGGGCCCGCCACCGGTCCTTCGCTAGGGTCCTGGCCATGGCACACAACCCCCAAGCACCGTACGGCCAGGGCCAGGGTCAGGGCCCCGAGGGCTCCTACGACTCCGCCGGCAGCACCCAGATGTTCCGCGCCTTCGTCGACGAGGGCACCCCGCAGCGACAGCAGCCGCAGGCGGCGGCCGCCGCGTCGAGCGGCCCGAAGGTCGGGCTGATCGTGGGCGTGGTCGCGGTGATCGTCGTCCTGGCGGCCGTCGCCTGGCTGGCCCTGAGCTGACCCGCCCGTCCCTCCCGAACCCCGAGGTGGGGCGGGGGCGCGCGGCGCGGCCCCGCCCCCCCATGACCGCCACACCCCCCCCCCGGCCCCCCAAAAAGGGGGCGCACCCCCCAAAAAGGGGGCCCCACGGGCCGC
>NZ_JBIWNI010000005.1:42125-114322 GCF_044767145.1 Streptomyces sp. NPDC101490 | reverse complement strand
GGGGGGGGGGGGGGCGGGGGGGGGGGGGGCCGTCGGCGCCCCCCCCCGCCCCCCCCCCCCCGGGGGGGGGGGGGGGGCGGGGGGGCCCGCCCCCCCCCACCTTTCACGTCCACTCCCCGCGCTCTGCGCCTCTATAGGGGAGCGCACCCCTATAGAGGGGAGCCACTGGGCCTGCTTCGGGCCCGGCTCGATGGTCCGGCCAGACGGGATGAGACCAGACCGGACCGGATGAGACTGGACCGAATCAGAGCAGGATCAGGCTGGATCAGACCGGACCCGATCAGAATCGGATCAGGCCGGATCAGGCCGGACCCGGCCCTGGCGGCCAGGCCCCGGCGGTCGGCCCCCGCCCCGGGGCTCGTCCCCGTGCCGTCGTTCACCGCCACACGGCGGTGACCTCCCGGGTGTCGATCCGCATGCCGAGCGGCACTCTCCAGGCGTCCACGCACACGTCGTACGTCTCCGTCCGGGCGGCCCCCGCGGCGATCGGGGCGGGCAGCGGCCGGGTGGAGGTGAGTGTGGCCCAGTCGGTCCCGAGGGCGCCGATGACATGGGTGGCGAAGGTGACCGTGCCCGAACGGGCCGCCGTGCCCCCGCCGTTCCGGAAGGTGACGGTCACCCGCTCGCACCAGCGCCGGTCCCCGTCGGCGAGCACGGGCGCGGAGACGGTCAGCAGGGCGGGCCCGGGGGCGGGCGTCGGTGCCGTGGGCGCCCCGGTGCCGGGCGTGGGCCCCGGGGGCGGTGCGGAGGGGGTACGGGGAGGGGTGCCGGTCCCGTGGCCGGGTGCGGTGCCGGGGCCGGCGGGCACGGACGTCGGGGAGGTGCCGGGGCCCGCTCCCGGGCGCGTACCGCCGCCGGGGCCCGTGGGGGCGCCCGTACCGGCTTCCGTACGCGTGCCCGGTCCCGGTCCCGTGCCCGGGGTGGTGGCCGCACCCGTACCCGATGGGCCGCCCGGGGCTTGTGGGGACGGTGAGGCGGACGAGGTGCCGGAGGCGTCTTCGCTCGGGGCGGGGTCGTCCAGGGGGACCAGGGTCACCGCGCCGGACGGGGCGACCGCTCCTCGGAGGGAGGGGCCCGCGCCCACCGCCGCGTACCCCTCGCCGTCCCCGCCGCCGCAGGCGGTCAGCGCTCCGCCGAGGCAGAGCGCCACCGTCACGAGTACCGGCTTCCTTCGCCTCATGGGCGTCAGTGTGACTGACGCTCCATCAGGAAGGGAGCCCTTTGAGGAACTTGACCGGAAGGTCAGTCCGCGATGAGTCCGTCGCGCAGCTGGGCGAGCGTGCGGGTGAGCAGCCGGGAGACGTGCATCTGGGAGATGCCGACCTCCTCGCCGATCTGCGACTGCGTCATGTTCGCGAAGAAGCGGAGCATGATGATCTGCCGTTCCCTGGGCGGGAGTTTGGCGAGCAGCGGCTTGAGCGACTCGCGGTACTCGACGCCTTCGAGGGCGGTGTCCTCGTAGCCCAGGCGGTCGGCGAGCGAACCCTCGCCGCCGTCGTCCTCAGGCGAGGGGGAGTCGAGCGAGGAGGCGGTGTACGCGTTGCCCACGGCGAGGCCGTCGACGACGTCCTCCTCCGACACCCCCAGCACGGCGGCGAGTTCGGGCACGGTGGGGGAGCGGTCGAGCTTCTGCGCGAGCTCGTCGCTGGCCTTGGTGAGGGCCAGGCGCAGCTCCTGGAGGCGGCGCGGGACGCGGACCGACCACGAGGTGTCGCGGAAGAAGCGCTTGATCTCTCCGACGACGGTCGGCATGGCGAACGTCGGGAACTCCACGCCCCGTTCGCAGTCGAAGCGGTCGATCGCCTTGATCAGGCCGATGGTGCCGACCTGGACGATGTCCTCCATCGGCTCGTTCCGGGAGCGGAAGCGGGCCGCCGCGTACCGCACGAGCGGCAGGTTCAGCTCGATGAGGGTGTCGCGGACGTAGGTCCGCTCGGGGCTGTCCTTGGCGATTCCCGCAATGTCGAGGGCGTGCAGCCGCAGGAACAGGGAGCGCGAGAGGGTGCGGGTGTCGAGGGCGCCCGACGGCACGACCACCGGCGGCGGCGAGGTCTCCGCGCCGCCGCTCGCGACGGGCGCCGTCGGCTGCGCGGGCACGGAAACGGGCGTGAGCGTGAGCACCTTCGAGCTGCCCAGTTCTGTGGACATGCCACCCCCTTGAGGTCGCGGACGGTCGCGGTGGCCGCGACCATCTGAGGAACGCAGCTTCCACCTGAATACCGGCGGCGGAGCTGCGGCAAACTCGGTTCCAGCAGAATGTCACATGTCGGCAACGCGCTGTAGTGACTTGTCGACAAGCCGAGGGCGTATATCCGCAGGAAACAAGGGGTGTGAGGCATTTGGGGTGCGGGAGAACTGCTCCGAACCGGTCTACCCGTTCCGGTTACGCTTCGATCCTGTTTGCGGACCTCAACCGGGCGAAGCTCCGGGCGAGGAGCCTTGACACGTGCATCTGGGAGACCCCGAGCTCCTGGCTGATTTGGGACTGGGTCAGGTTGCTGTAGTAGCGCAGCATCAGGATGCGCTGCTCCCGCTCGGGCAGCTGGACGAGCAGGTGCCGGACGAGGTCGCGGTGCTCCACTCCGGCCAGCGCGGGGTCCTCGTAGCCGAGCCGGTCGAGCAGTCCGGGCAGTCCGTCGCCCTCCTGCGCGGCCTCCAGGGAGGTGGCGTGGTACGAGCGTCCCGCCTCGATGCAGGCGAGCACCTCGTCCTCGCCGATCCGCAGCCGCTCGGCGATCTCGGCGGTCGTGGGGGAGCGGCCGTGGGCGGTGGTCAGGTCCTCGGTGGCGCCGTTCACCTGGACCCACAGCTCGTGCAGCCGGCGCGGCACGTGCACGGTGCGGACGTTGTCGCGGAAGTACCGCTTGATCTCCCCGACGACGGTCGGCATGGCGAAGGTCGGGAACTGCACGCCCCGGTCCGGGTCGAAGCGGTCGATGGCGTTGATCAGACCGATGGTGCCGACCTGGACGACGTCCTCCATCGGCTCGTTCCGGGAGCGGAAGCGGGCCGCCGCGTACCGCACCAGCGGCAGATTGGCCTCGATGAGCGCGCCGCGCACCCGGTGGTGCTCGGTGCTGCCCGGTTCCAGGTCCTTGAGCTGGCCGAAGAGGACCTGGGTGAGGGCGCGGGTGTCGGCGCCACGGGTGCTCTGGGGGCGGGGTCGGGGGGTCTCCGCGCCGCCCGCCTCGTGCTGGGGCGGGACTTGAGGCGCTGTACTGGCCGGCACGTTCACGCCACCCCTCTGGCTGGTCTCGCGGGTCCGCTGCTCGACTGCGGTCGATTCATCCGTCAAAAGCGGTCATAGCATCACAAGACATGTCCACTGTGTGCAAGCACCGCATCACTACGTGTTGAGGGCATAGTGGCGGAAAAGGTAGAGGTCACGCACGGAAAAGGCCCCCCGCGCGCGGACGGGGGGCCCGGTCGGCGTCAGCGGACGCCCATGAGCCGAGAGGGGGTGCCAGGAAAGCCCGCCGGGGCGCTGCCTTCCGAAACACGCCTTAGAACGCGTAGTCGGCGATCACCCAGGTGGAGAACTCGCGCCACTGGGCGACGCCCGCCTGGTGCGCGGGGTGGTCCAGGTAGCGCTGGAGCGCGTCCGGGTCCTCGACGGCCGAGTTGATCGCGAAGTCGTAGGCGATCGGCCGGTCCGAGATGTTCCAGGCGCACTCCCAGAAGCGCACCTCGGGGATCTGGCCGCCGAGCGCGCGGAACGCCTCCACCCCCGCGGCGACGCGCGGCTCGTCGCGGGAGACGCCCTCGTTCAGCTTGAACAGGACCAGATGGCGGATCACGGAGAGCTCCTAGTTGATGAGTTCGGTCATGAACTCGCCGACACCCTGGGCGGCGCTGGAAATGCCCTCGAACCCTACCTGCACGAGATCGGCGGCCCTCGAAGGGGACGTGACGATCGTGTACAGCACGAAGACCACCACCGCGTACAACGCGATCTTCTTCACCTGCGCCATGGCCGGCCCTCCCCTGGTTCCCCGCCCGCGTCCCGCCGCGCGACCGCGCCACTCTAACCGAGGCTTTATGGACCAAGGGCCCGGAGATCGGGGTCTTTTGCCGTCCTCCGAAAGGGGCGGGGGCGAGCAGGATGGATCTCGAGCCCGGCGGGATCTGGCAGGAATCCTCCAGGCTCCTGGAACCGGCCCTCACTGCGGGGTCCGCGCCGCGAGCTTCCCCCCTGACTGCGGCGCAGGACTTGCAGGACCGGTTCTCATCGGGGGGAGCGGCTTGTCCCCCCGATGCCGCTCCCCCCGTCCTAGCTCTTCCGGATCCCCGAGATCCCCGGACGGATCCCCGAGGGCCACCGACGGATCCCCGAGTTCCCCCTACACCGTGAGCTCCCCGGACGTCCCGTAACCCCCGGAACCCCCTGAACGAGGCCCCGACCGTGCTTCCCTGAGCGCACGGCCGGGGCCTCTCCCATGTCCGGGCGCCGGGTCCTCCCGTAAGGGTGACTCCGGAGCCTTCCCCGTACGGGTCTCCCCGTGCCTCTCCCCTACGGGCCCCCGCGTCCATCCCGTATAGGTGGCCGGTGCCTTTCCCCTACGGGTGCCCCGCTCGTATCGTCCCGAAGCACGCGGAAGGGCCTGGCACTGACGCGCCAGGCCCTTCGACGGAAGCGGTAGCGGAGGGGCCGAACCCACCCATGCGATCGGTCTCACCTGCGGCTTTTCCCCAGGTCGGGGCCCACTGCCCGGTTTCTATCCTGCTGGATCCCGCTTGATCGGCCTCTGACGGGTCCCGTGAGGCAGTGCCTCACGGGGAGGACGAGCTCCGGTCGGCGGTCTTCACCCCCCCCGGCTCTGCGGTCGACCCGGGCCTCACGACGGGTGTCGCCTCTGCGCTTCTGATGCTGCTGGAGGCCGTGCTGCACCAACGGATCAGCCCCCTGCAGGTCATCACAGGGTGTAACGGTACTGCTGGCAATTGAGACGGGCGAAGCCATTGAATCTGAGGGAGTGCTTCGCGTCCACGCGTCCTGAGATCAATGGCGAGCCATGAGATAGGTAACGAGGGAGTAGCGGAGGACGGTGCCACCCCGTGCTGACAGAGCGATCCTGCCAGAGCACCCCGCGTGCGCGGGGACCACGGTGTCGTTCGGCATGGCGCCTTCCGTGCAGGGGGACCAACCCCGCCTGTGCGGGGACCACCCCGAATCCCAGGCGTCCGCGAGCGGGACCATGGGACCAACCCCGCGTGCGCGGGGACCACGGGCGGGGACGAGGGACAGTGACGGGCGGGACGGGACCAACCCCGCGTGTGCGGGGACCACATGGCCGAAATGCTGTACGAGCCGTTGAGCGTGGGACCAACCCCGCGTACGCGAGGACCACATCCCGAACACCTCCCCCGGAGCCGACAACCGGGGACCAACCCCGCGTGCGCGGGGACCACGCAGGGTCGGTCGGGTCGTCGGTGTGCCACCAGGGACCAACCCCGCGTGCGCGGGGACCACACCAGCTTGGATCAGGGACCTCGGCACCCCACGGGACCAACCCCGCGTGCGCGGGGACCACCGGCGGTAGCCATGGCGGCGGAGCCCCGGTGCGGGACCAACCCCGCGTGCGCGGGGACCACGCGGTGGGGAGCGCGCTGGGCTCCGGCAGGGCGGGACCAACCCCGCGTGCGCGGGGACCACCCGGACACGGCAAGGCTGGTCACGATCCAGGCGGGACCAACCCCGCGTGCGCGGGGACCACTCGTATAGCTGCCAGTCGATCGACGTGTGGATGGGACCAACCCCGCGTGCGCGGGGACCACATCTCCTTAGGGGTCTTCTCCTCTTCCCCGCCGGGACCAACCCCGCGTGCGCGGGGACCACGGAGTGCCCCGGGCCGGATCCGATCCGGCAGCGGGACCAACCCCGCGTGCGCGGGGACCACGGGGTGGCGTGGTACTCGGCAGACACCATCATGGGACCAACCCCGCGTGCGCGGGGACCACTCGTAGATAGCCTCTCTGAACTGCGCGGACATGGGACCAACCCCGCGTGCGCGGGGACCACCCTCCGCCGCCGCGACCCGTCTCACCAGGTCGGGGACCAACCCCGCGTGCGCGGGGACCACTCCTGCTGGGCGCAGACGGACAGGACGTAGTCGGGACCAACCCCGCGTGCGCGGGGACCACGCCGTCGGGGAGGGTCCGCGGGGTTGTCGTGGGGGACCAACCCCGCGTGCGCGGGGACCACTGAGGCACAACGCTGGCGCGTTGTCAAGCCCGGGGACCAACCCCGCGTGCGCGGGGACCACACCCAGATCACCCACCAGACCAACGGCGTGCTGGGACCAACCCCGCGTGCGCGGGGACCACCGCCGCCGGGGCGCTGACCGGGCCTGGCGCCGGGGACCAACCCCGCGTGCGCGGGGACCACACGGGGCGGTGAAAGGCAGCAGCAAGATAGTGGAGACCAACCCCGCGTGCGCGGGGACCACTCGGTGTCCCTGGTGACCAGGCCGATGACGTCGAGACCAACCCCGCGTGCGCGGGGACCACAACAGGATGCGCCACCCGACGGCCAGCCCGTCGAGACCAACCCCGCGTGCGCGGGGACCACAACAGGATGCGCCACCCGACGGCCAGCCCGTCGAGACCAACCCCGCGTGCGCGGGGACCACATGCCTTGCACGTCGCGGAAGACGGGCTTGTAGAGACCAACCCCGCGTGCGCGGGGACCACGGCGCCGGGCTCGGAAGGCTGCGGCAGGTTGCGAGACCAACCCCGCGTGCGCGGGGACCACTCCTGGAGAACCTGGCCGACGGCGCCACCCCCGAGACCAACCCCGCGTGCGCGGGGACCACCTCGTCAACTACCGTGCCCAGGGGTTGGCGCCGAGACCAACCCCGCGTGCGCGGGGACCACCCCGGGGCCGTGGAGGGCGTGGTGGAGGGGCCGAGACCAACCCCGCGTGCGCGGGGACCACCTTTCACTTTGCGCTGTGCCAAGTGCATGCGCGAGACCAACCCCGCGTGCGCGGGGACCACACCACCGTCTCCTACGAGACCGCACCCTGAGGGAGACCAACCCCGCGTGCGCGGGGACCACCGTCGATGTTCCCGACGAGGAGGGTGAGGGCCGAGACCAACCCCGCGTGCGCGGGGACCACGGTCGGCACACATCGGGCCCACCTGTGGACCTGAGACCAACCCCGCGTGCGCGGGGACCACCCGGATCGTCCGCTCTTCGGCACTGATCTCGGGAGACCAACCCCGCGTGCGCGGGGACCACATGCGCTGCGTCGGCAGCTCCTCCTGGTCCTCGAGACCAACCCCGCGTGCGCGGGGACCACTCAGCCGCGAACTCCAGCTTCTCCTCGCCGCTGAGACCAACCCCGCGTGCGCGGGGACCACAGATGCTGACCTGGGAGTTTACGCGGGCAGGTGCCTGTTTTTACTTACTTCTTCAATTTGCGACATAGTGCTCTTTCCTTCTTTATCGGGAATCTCTGAGATCCACTCTGTGCGTCATGTGCGGCACTGGCTCCTTCGTCTGTTTCTGAGGCGCCGCTGTCGGCTATCTGTCGCCGAACTTCCTCCGCTTGGACGCCTTGCTCCAGCCTTGGCGTGGGACTTCGGTCGGCCGCTGTGCAGCGCGCTGCGTGTGAGGGGCCGACCGGTGGATGAGTGTCAGTCCCTCGTGATCGGTCGGGTGCCATGAGTGATCGTGGGTTTCGAAGGTGTAGCCCTGCTCGTTGTTCGTCTGGTAGGCGAGCAGTGCGCGTCCCTGGCCCGCGTATTGGCGCACTTCGTTCCACAGGGCTTCGCGTACGCGGGTGGAGGGAGCGCCGAGGAAGACGCCCGGGGAGATTTCCAGGAGCCAGCGGGTGAGGAAACCCCGCAGGCCGACCGGGCAGTTGGTGAGGACGATGACGGTCACCAGATGATCTCGTCTTCATGGTTGCGGCCGCTTTCGACGTGGAGGCCGCCATCGGACTGGAGGGTGACGCGGTCCTGAGGGGTGTCGGTCGTGTCGCGGGTGCCGTCGTAGCCGAGTCAGGTCTTCGATGTCCCTGACGCAGCGGTCGAGGAGCCCGGTCTCGTTGATACGGTCCCGGAGCATCCTGCGGGTCCGGGCAGAGACCTCTTCTTCTCCCTCGGCTGCCGCGTCGAAGGCGGCGGGGATGGCCACGTCGGTCTTGTAGAAGTCGGCCACATCCATGACGAATGACCGTTCGTGGCCGGAGTGGACGAAGCCGAGGCCGGGGGAGCAGCCGAGTGCCGCGACAACGGCGTGGGCGATTCCGTACATGCATTGCGCCGCCGCGGTGACGCCTTGGTTGGGGGCGTCCCCGGCGGAGAAGTCGTCGCGGTGGTAGTCGCGGCGTTGCCAGGGGACGCCGGTGCGGGCGGCTTCTCGCTCGTAGCAGTCCTTCAGGCGCCGGCCTTCCATGCTCGCCCCAGGCCAGACGGGCGGACGCGGACAGGAGATCGAAGGGCGCCCCGGAACCGGGGCGATCTTGATTCATGAATATATTGGACATGGCCTGGCTCTCGCCAGGGTGCAGGGTTTCGAAAATGAATGCGAATCAACCAGAATTGGCCATAAAGTGACCGCCCTCATAAGGGGTGATCAACAGGGGTGATCAACGAGGCGGATTGCTGCGTGTCCACCCCGCACCGGTGCGGTGGACACCTTCAAGGTGGCTACCTGCTCTCGTGGCGACCGTGGCATGCCGGGATACCGGGATGCCGGTGACGGGTCGGTGCCGCCCCTGGAGCGACCGTCACGACGGCCACGACGGGCGATCACCGCGACTTACCGGGCCCGCAGGGGGCCCTCCGTCGGACGGTGTGACGCACCTGTTGGGAGGGTCGACTGAGCTCTCGCGGTTCCCCCGTGTCCCACCGTCATGAGGTGGTGCGGTCGCGCCGCACGCAAAACACCCCCCTGATCGCGTTTCCGCAGATCAGGGGGGTGTTAAAAGCGGTAGCGGAGGGATTTGAACCCTCGGTGACTTGCGCCACACTCGCTTTCGAGGCGAGCTCCTTCGGCCGCTCGGACACGCTACCGAGAGAGAGCTTAGCGGAACTTCCGGCTGCGATGAAATCCGTATCGCGCTGCTGGTCGGGGCGGGGTCAGCGGTCCCGGAAGAAGGCCGTCAGCTGCTCCGCGCACTCCGCGCCGAGCACCCCGTGGAGCACCTCGGGACGATGGTTGAGCCGCCGGTCGCGGACGAGGTCCCAGAGCGAGCCCGCCGCGCCCGCCTTCTCGTCGGCGGCGCCGAACACCACCCGTTCGACCCGGGACTGGACCAGCGCCCCGGCGCACATCACACACGGCTCCAGGGTCACCACCAGCGTGCAGCCCGTCAGCCGCCACGCGCCGGTCGCCGCGGCCGCCCGGCGCAGGGCGAGGACCTCGGCGTGCGCCGTGGGGTCGCCCGTGGCCTCCCGCTCGTTGTGGGCGCGGGCGAGGACCGCGCCGTCGGGGCCGAGCACGACCGCGCCGACCGGTACGTCACCGGCCGGCACCGCCGCGTCGGCCTCGGCGAGGGCGAGCCGCATGGCCGCCCGCCAGGGGTCCCGTACGGGATCACCCGAAGGGGGCTCCGGGGCGTCGCCCGGGAGCCCGGGGCCGTTCGTCGTGTCGGGAAGGGGTCGCGCACGTGCCACTAGCGGACGGCCTCCAGGACCTCGGCGGCCCCCAGCGCCTCCGCGATCTCCGCGAGGGCGTCGCTGTCGAGGGCCAGCAGATCGACCGCCGACACTCCGAGGTCCGCGAGGATCAGCCGGTCGCCGACCGGGGCGGCCGGCACGATCTCGGCGGGGCCGGCCGGACCGTCGTCGTCGGACTCGGCGAGCGGTTCGCCGTCCTCCGTGCCGTCCAGGTCCAGCGCTTCCAGTTCGTCGTCGATGTCGTCCAGTTCGTCGCCCAGGATCTCCCGGGTGAGGATCTCCCCGTACGAGGAACGGGCGGCGGCGGCGCCGTCCGAGACGTAGACGCGAGGGTCTTCCTCACCCTCGATCCGTACGATCCCGAACCACGCGTCCTCCTGCTCGATGAAGACGATCACCGTGTCGTCGTCCGAGGCCTCACGGGCCAGCTCGGTCAGATCCGACAGGGTCTCCACGTCGTCGAGCTCCGTGTCGCTCGCTTCCCACCCGTCTTCGGTGCGCGCGAGCAGTGCGGCGAAGTACACCTGACTCTCTCCCACTGATCAGAGGTGTGACGATCCGGCGGAGCGCTCCTGATGCCCCGCCCCCTCGGCATCGTGACAGAAACCACGGCGCCAGGAGAGGTCTTCGGCTCTTGCGTCGTGCATCAGTCTGAACGACCCCGCGATCGGACGGGCGCGCGACCCCGGCGCACACGGGGGGCGCACGGCCGGGCCCAGCCGGTTCGCCGCGCTCGGGCCGCTCCGGCTCCCTCACCAGCGGAAGGTTCGCATCCGCATGGCCTGACGCATCCGGGCGGCCCGTGCGCGTCTGGGCTGTACGCGCTCGCGCAGCGCCTTCGCCTCGTGGAGCTCACGCAGGAACTGGGCGCGGCGCCTGCGGCGCTCCGCGTCCGTCTCCGGCCCCGGTGTCCGGGCCGCCCCCTCGGCGGCGCCGTCGGCCGGTTCTTCCAGGTCGGGCATCGGTCACTCCACCCCATCGCTGGGTCCCCGTGCTCCCACCTTCCCCCAGTGGCGTGGGTCGACGCCAGTGCGCGGCGGGCTACTGTTGAGTCATGCGTCTCCACGTCGTCGACCACCCGCTGGTCGCCCACAAGCTCACCACGCTGCGCGACAAGCGCACCGACTCCGCGACCTTCCGTCGGCTCTCCGACGAGCTGGTCACCCTGCTCGCCTACGAGGCCACCAGGGACGTGCGGACCGAGCAGGTCGACATCGAGACCCCCGTCACGGCCACGACCGGTGTGAAGCTGTCGTACCCGCGCCCGCTCGTCGTCCCGATCCTGCGCGCCGGGCTCGGGATGCTCGACGGCATGGTCCGGCTGCTCCCGACCGCCGAGGTCGGCTTCCTGGGCATGATCCGCAACGAGGAGACGCTGGAGGCGTCCACCTACGCCACGCGGATGCCGGAGGACCTCTCGGGCCGCCAGGTGTACGTCCTGGACCCGATGCTGGCGACCGGCGGCACGCTGGTCGCGGCGATCCAGGAGCTGATCAGGCGCGGCGCCGACGACGTGACCGCCGTGGTGCTGCTGGCCGCCCCTGAGGGCGTCGCGGTGATGGAGCGGGACCTCGCGGGCACCCCGGTGACCGTGGTGACGGCCTCGGTCGACGAGCGCCTCAACGAGCAGGGCTACATCGTCCCGGGCCTGGGCGACGCGGGAGACCGCATGTACGGCTCGGCCGAGTAGGGATTCCACCGGGGCGGGAATCCCGTCGAGGCGGGAATCCCACCACGCGGATCCCACCACGCGGACTCCACCGCGCGGATCCCACCGAGCGGGGATCCCGCCGGACAGGGGCTTCACCGGCGGGGACCCCGCCGGGTGACGTACGTGAAGAGGGGGCGGGCCGGTCTCCGGCCCGCCCTTCTCATGTCGGCGCTTCCCGACCGGACTCAGCACTTCCCGGCCGGGGCCGCCGCGGGCTTCGTGAGCGCGGTCAGGGCCGCGTCCGCCGTGGCCTTCGGGTCCAGGTTCTTGAAGGCCGTCCCGATGATCAGGTCGATGTCGGCCGTGCCCCGGGTGTCCGTCTTGGTGGTGGCGCCCCTGAGCTGGGTGCCGAGCACCGGGAAGGCGCCCTTGGTGGCACTGGGGGCGCCGAGCAGCAGCCCGGAGCCGGGGACCTTCTTGTCGTAGGCGGCGGGGGCGTTCCCGACCTTGCCGATGGTGAAGCCGCGTTTCTTGAGCTCGTCGGCGGTCGTCTTGGCGAGTCCGCCGCGCGGGGTCGCGTTGTAGACGTTGACCGTGATCTGGGCGGGTTTCGGGAGGGCGGCGGCGGGCGCGCCGGTCGCCCGGGGGGCGGGTTTGCAGTCGGTCTGCTTCCCGGCCGTCGTCTGCTTGCCCCCGTCGCCCGAGAAGACGTCGACGAGCTGGAGCGTGCCCCAGCCTGCCGCGCCGAGCACGACCACGGCGGCCGAGGCCGCGAGGAGGATCCTGCGACGGCGCCGCGGGCGGCGCATTCGGGGGTAGGTGTCCCCTGTGATGCGGTACTTTCCGCCCATTCCTGGGGGAGTGAGCATGCTCATGAGCGCAGCGTAATGCCGGCCGTCGGCGATGCCTACTTGATGATCATGTGATCGCGTCCGGATGGGGGCGAACCGGCCCCGAAAGGGTCAGTCGCGGAGCGGCCGACCGGGCGCGGTGTCAGTCCATTTCCAGGACGCGGGCGTGCAGCACCTGACGCTGCTGGAGCGCCGCGCGGACGGCGCGGTGCAGTCCGTCCTCGAGATAGAGATCGCCCTGCCACTTCACGACGTGCGCGAAGAGGTCGCCGTAGAAGGTGGAGTCCTCCGCGAGCAGCGTCTCCAGGTCCAGCTGGCCCTTGGTGGTGACCAGCTGATCGAGACGGACCGGGCGCGGGGCGACGTCCGCCCACTGCCGGGTGCTTTCCCGGCCGTGGTCGGGATACGGCTTTCCGTTTCCGATGCGCTTGAAGATCACACGGAAAGCCTACCGGGCGAGCGGCTCCCGGCGCAGCCATGCGCGGGCGGTGCGATGCTGGTGCGAACTATGACAAACCGGAATCGGGGTGCCGTGATGAGCGGGAGCGAGCAGCCGTCGGAGGCCCTTGCGGGGCCCGCCGCCGGGATCGCCGAGGGGTACGCCTTCGAGGGCGCGACACTCGAACTGGGGGCGCTGCTCTGGGACGGCGTCTGTCACCCGGACGCGCCGGTCCGCATCCCGCTGGCCGTCCTCAACCGGCACGGACTCGTCGCCGGGGCGACCGGCACCGGCAAGACGAAGACGCTCCAGCTGATCGCCGAGCAGCTGTCGGCGAACGGCGTGCCGGTCTTCCTCGCCGACATCAAGGGGGACGTCTCGGGGATCTCGGTGCCCGGCGCCGACGGCGAGAAGGTCCGGGAGCGGGCCGCGCAGGTCGGCCAGGAGTGGCGGGCGACGGGCTTCCCCAGCGAGTTCTACGGTCTGGGCGGCACCGGCCCCGGCATCCCGGTGCGGGCCACGGTGACCGGCTTCGGCCCGGTCCTGCTCTCCAAGGTGCTCCAGCTCAACCAGACGCAGGAGCAGTCCCTCGGCCTGATCTTCCACTACGCGGACTCCAAGGGCCTGGAGCTGGACGACCTGAAGGACCTCCGGGCGGTCGTGGCGTTCCTGGTGTCGGACGTGGGCAGGCCCGAGCTGAAGGAGATCGGTGGTCTGTCGACGGCGACGGCGGGGGTGATCCTGCGGGCGCTCACCGCCTTCGAACAGGGCGGTGCGGGGGCGTTCTTCGGGCAGCCGGAGTTCGACACGGCGGAGTTCCTGCGGACGGCGCCGGACGGGCGCGGGATCGTGTCGGTCCTGGAGCTTCCGTCGGTGGGCGACCGGCCGCAGCTCTTCTCGACCTTCCTGATGTGGATGCTGGCGGACCTCTACAACGGTCTTCCGGAGGTCGGCGACCTGGACAGGCCGAAGCTGGTGTTCTTCTTCGACGAGGCGCACCTGCTGTTCAAGGGGGCGTCGAAGGCGTTCCTGGAGTCGATCACGCAGACGGTCCGGCTGATCCGCTCGAAGGGCGTCGGGGTGTTCTTCGTGACGCAGACGCCGAAGGACGTACCGGCCGATGTGCTGGGGCAGTTGGGCAACCGGGTGCAGCACGCGCTGCGCGCCTTCACCCCGGACGACGCGAAGGCCCTGAAGGCGACCGTGCGGACCTTCCCGAACTCGCCGTACGACCTGGAGGAGGTGCTGACCGGTCTCGGTACGGGCGAGGCGGTGGTCACCGTGCTGAGCGAGCGGGGGGCGCCAACGCCGGTGGCGGTGGCCCGGCTGCGGGCCCCGGAGTCGCTGATGGGGCCGGTGGACGCGGAGGTCCTGGCGGCGGCGGTGCGGGACTCGCCGCTGTCCGGGCGGTACGCGCAGGCGGTGGACCGGGAGTCGGCGTACGAGAAGCTGGCGGCGCGGGAGGCGGCGGCGGAGGCGGGTGGGGCGGCGGGGACTGGCGCGGCGGCGGAGGGCCCGGTGGTCCCGCCGGAGCGGCCCGCCGGGCCCGCACGGACGGGAGCGAGGGCCCCCAAGGAGGAGCCCTCGCTCGTCGAACAGGTCGTCGGCAGCGGGATGTTCAAGTCCCTCACGCGGTCGATCGGTACCCAGCTGGGCCGGGAGATCAGCCGTTCGCTCTTCGGGACCGCCCGCCGACGGCGCTGATCACGCCGTCCGGCCCGGTGGTGCGGTGGTTCAGCTGGTGGGCTCGTGGTGGTCGTGCAGACCGCCGCTGCCGTTGTCCTCACCGGTGGTGGGGACGAAGGGGACCGGCTTGCGCAGCGACGAGATGTCGTGCGCGTAGGTGCCCACCGCGTGCGCGATGACGCCGATGTTGATGCCGAACGCCTTCATGTTGACGTTCTTGATGTCGTCGCCCTTGGCGTGGTAGTTCACGTCGAACGCGACGCCCGCCGTGCCGCCGAACTTGGCCGCCTGCGCGGCGGACTTGATGCCCTCGGCGCCGGTGAAGGTGCCGCCGGAGGGGATGCCGACCTCGATGAACGGGCCGTAGTCGGAGCGCCCGTCGAAGTCGGTGCCCGAGTGCGGGATGCCCTTCTTGTCCAGGTAGTCGGTGATGCCGCGCTCCAGCTGGGCGGAGCCCTCGGGACCGGCACCCGCGCCGACGCCGTCCGAGTTGTCGCCGTCGTACACGAACTGGCCGTAGTTCGGCGACGCGATCATGTCGAAGTTGAGGTAGAGCTTGATCTCGTTCTTGTCGAGCGCCGTCAGGTTCTTGACGTAGTGCTCGGAGCCGAGCAGGCCGTTCTCCTCGGCGGACCACCAGGCGAAGCGGACCTTGTTGCGGACCTTGTCCTTCGACTTGGCCAGCTCCAGGGCGGTCTGGAGGAGACCGGCGGAGCCGGAGCCGTTGTCGTTGATGCCGGGGCCCGCGGTGACCGAGTCGAGGTGCGAGCCGAGCATCACCGTGTTGGCGGCGTTGCCGCCCTTGGTCTCCGCGAGGACGTTGTTGGTCGTCCGGATCTGCTGGAGCTGACGGATCTCCACCTTGAGCGTGACCGGGCCGTTGACCAGGTCGGCGGCGAGCTGCGAGCCCTCCGCCTGGGTGAGGCCACCGGTCGGGATCTTGCCGTCGGCGGCGCTGCCGAGGGTGCCGGAGAGGGCGCCCGCGGTGTTGTTGTAGATGAGGGCCGCGGCGGCACCGGCGGCGGCGGCGTTCTGCTGCTTCACGGAGAAGGTGCAGCCGCCGCGCTTGATCAGCGCGATCTTGCCGGTGAAGGTGCCGGTGGCGAAGTCGGTCGGCTCGCAGCCGGTGGTGCCGTCGGCGTCGACGGGGACGGCCACGAGGCCCGTGGTGATGCCGCCGACCGGGGTCGACTTGGTGTACGTCATCGCCTTGACGTCGAGCGTCCGGGGCGCGGGGGAGACGACGGAGGCCTTCTCGGCCTGCGTCTCCGTGTACTCGAAGTCGAACTTCTGGTACGAGACGTTGTAGCCGGCCTTCTTGAGCTGCGTGAAGACGTACGCGGCCGAGGCGTCGTAGCCGAGGGAACCGGCCGCGCGGTGACCGCCGGCCGAGTCGGCTATCGCCTGGAACTTCTGCAGGTGCTTGAAGGCGTCCTTGGCGGTGGTCTCGCTGACCAGCTTCTTCGCCAGCTTGGCGGCATCACGGGCGGGTGCGGCCGTGGGGTCCTGCCCCGCGGTGGCGGGGGAAGCGAGGACCAGCGGGGTGGCGAGGGCGGCGACGGCCAGAATGGCCGCGGCACGACGCTGGGTTGCGTTCACAGAAGTCCTTCCCGTTACGGACGAGGTTGAGGGGAAGTTAGCGATCAGCAGGGCCTTCTGTGAACACCTTCTCCACAATTCCTGTCACATGGAGCAGGATTGAAATCTGGAATTATCAATTCCCTGCCGATTTCGACGGCTTGGTCGCTTTCGTGCGCTGCATCGATCCGGCCAGTCCGGTCGCCTCGGCGGACTCTCCGGATCCGGCGTTTCAGTCAGCCCTGGGGCTCTTGACCGTTCCGCCACCCTCACCCGCTTTGGCAGACTTGGTGCTCTTGGTGCTCTTGGTGCTCTTGGTGCTCTTGGTGCTCTTGGTGCTCTTGGTGGTTTTTGTGGTTTTGGCCGGCGTGGTCGACTTCGCCGCTCCAGCGGTCTTGGCGGTCTTGGCGGCCTTGGTCGCCGCTTTCATCTCCTGCTTGTGCGCCCGTACCTTCGCCAGCGACTCGGGGCCCGTGATGTCGGCGGCCGAGCGGTACGACCCGCGCTCCCCGTAGGGGCCCGCCGCCTCCCGCCAGCCCTCCGGCCGCACCCCGTACCGCTTGCCGAGCAGCGCGAGGAAGATCTGCGCCTTCTGCCTGCCGAACCCGGGCAGTGCCTCCAGGCGGGCGAGCAGTTCCTCCCCGGTCGCCGCGTCCGCCCATACGGCCCCGGCGTCGCCCCCGTACTCCTCGACGAGGAACCGGCACAGCTGCTGCACCCGCTGGGCCATCGACCCCGGGTAGCGGTGCACGGCGGGCTTCGCGGAGAGCAGCGCGGCGAACTCCTCCGGGTCGCGGACGGCGATCCCGTGCGCGTCGAGGTCGTCCCCGCCGAGGCGGGAGGCGATCGTGTACGGCCCCGAGAACGCCCACTCCATGGGCACCTGCTGGTCGAGGAGCATCCCGACGAGCGCGGCGAGCGGCGACCGGCCGAGCAGCGCGTCGGCCTCGGGATGCTGGGCGAGGTGGATCTCGTGGACCGGGCTCGGCTCGGGGCTCTGCGGCGCGGGGCTCATGGTCCGATCATCGCGTCGGTACGGGCCGCCCGCCCGGTGGACTCACCCCTTCGCGCACCGGCCTCGGAGGGCGCCCCACCGGCCTCGGAGGGCCGTCCCACCGGACCGGGACAGAGGCCGGCGGGACGTGCCGGACCGGGCGGGCCGGCCCGTCAGCGCCCCCCGATCCGTACCGCCGGGTCCTCGCACCAGGCCAGGACCGAGGGCCAGGGCCCGTAGCCGCTGTCCGGGTTGAGGTGCTCCCCGCCCGGTACGAGGTCGGTGTCGAGGCCGAGCGGAAGCCCGTAGTGCAGGTCGGCGCCGTCCGGGCAGTACGGGTCCCCCTCGCCGTGCACGAGCCGTGCGGCCAGCCCCCGTTCGGTGAGGTCGAGCCCCTCGGCGAAGGCGGCGATCGGCCCGATGGCGGCGGTCACCGGCGGCGACGGCGGGGCGACGAGCAGCACCCGGTCCGCGTCCGGCCTGCGCGGCCCCGCCCGCAGCCACAACAGCACGGACAGGCTGTGCGCCAGCACCACGAACTCGCCGGTCGCGGGCCGCTTCCCGTGCTCCTCCAGGGCCGCGAGCCAGTCGTCGAGGACGGGCGCGTCGGGCTCGGGCAGCTGGGGGTAGCGCACCTCGTGGCCGCGCGCCCGCAGCTCCCCGGCGAGCCAGTGCTGCCAGTGGCCGGGCGGCCGGTGGTTCTCGTAGCCGTGCAGGATCAGGAAGGTCCGGGGGTCGCTCGTCATACGGGGATCGTGCGCTCCCCGGAACGCCCGGGTCCAGTGGGGTCCGACGGCTGGACGGGGCCCCGGGGCGGTCCGGCCGTCAGGCCCGTAGCCGGAGCAGTTCCCGTACGCCCGCCTTCAGACGGTCGGCGGACAGCTCCCGTTCGACGGCCAGGTGGTGCATGACGTCGGGGGCGAACGGCGCGAGCAGCAGATCCGCGAGGAGCGCGCTGTCGGCGCCGGGCCTGAGCCGGGCGACGAGCAGCGACACATGGGTGTGCATCACCTGGTAGGCGCCGCTGTGGTGGCGGGCGCGCGGCGCGGCGGAGTGGGCGGCGAGCAGGATCTCGCGCTGCTCGCCGATCCGGTCGACCAGGGCGTCGAGGAAGGCGTCGAGGCGTACGTCGGCGGGGGCGCCGGGGCCGAGCGGCGGCGGGCCGCTCATGTACGCCTCCTGGAAGCGGCGTTCGCGGTCGTCGAGGAGCGCCCACAGGAGCTGGCTGACATCGCCGAAGCGGCGGTAGACGGTGCCGACGCCGATGCCGCTGGCGTGTGCGACCTGGTTCATGGTGACGGCGGAGGGGCCCTCCTCCGCGACGATCCGGGCGGTGGCGTCGAGGATCCTGCGCCGGTTGCGGGCGGCGTCGGCCCGCTCGGGGGCGGGCGCCCCGGGGGCCGGGAGCAGCGGGAGGACGAACGCGGGCGAAGGGGACGGCCGGGCGGGGGTGGCGGCGGATCGAGCGGACGGGCCGGTGGGGCCGGTAGCGCTGGTGGTGCTGAGGCGGCCGGTGGCGCTGGTGGGGTCGGTGGTGCTGATGGTGCTGGCAGTGCTGATGGGGCGCTCAGCCGCCCCGGTGGCAGGGCCGGTCGCCCCGGTGGCGGGACCGGTCGACCGGGTGCCGGGACCGGTCGACCGGGTGGCAGGGGCGGTCGCCCGGGTAGGAGCCGCCGGTGAAGCCGTCCGGTCCTCCGTGTACCCGGTACACCCGATCCCGGGGTTCTCCGTGCTCATCTGCCGACTCCTTCGTCCTGTCGCCGCCGCGCCCCGTTCCCCCTGCTCAGGCCGCTCGTCCCGGTGTTCCTCGCCCCCGAGCATACTCGGCCCCCTTGTGAACCGGATAGAAATCCGCTTAGGCTCCCGATGGAAACGGAACACAATCCGGTTGAGGAGATCGTCATGTCCGTCAAGGTCGCCGTCATCTACTACTCGTCCACGGGCTCCGTCCACCAGCTCGCCCGGGCCGTCGCGGAGGGCGCGGAGAAGGCCGGTGCCGAGGTGCGGCTGCGCCGGGTGCCCGAGCTGGCCCCCGACGCCGCGATCGACGCGAACCCGGCCTGGCGGGCCCATGTGGACGCCACCGGCGACGTGGCGGTGGCCGCCCTGGAGGACCTGGAGTGGGCCGACGCGTACGCGCTGGGCTCCCCGACCCGCTTCGGCAACGTGGCCGCGCAGCTGAAGCAGTACGTCGACGGCACCGGCGGCCTGTGGCAGCGCGGGGTCATGGCGGACAAGCCCGCGACGGCCTTCACCAGCGCGCACAACGTGCACGGCGGCAACGAGTCGACGCTGCTCGCGCTCTACAACACCTTCCACCACTGGGGCTCGGTCATCGTCTCGCCCGGCTTCACGGACCCGGCGGTGTACGCGGCCGGGGGCAACCCGTACGGCACCGCGCACCCGGGCTCCAACGGCGCTCCGCAGGAGAGCGTCCTGGCCGCCGCCCGCTACCAGGGTGCCCGCCTGACGAAGATCGCGAAGCGGCTGAAGGGGCTGGCCGTCGACTGACGGACGGCCGGTCGCCACACTCACGTACCCCCGGGGAAAATACCCCCGGGGGTACGTCTGTTAGGGTCGTTTGTATACCCCCGGGGGTAATAAGTCCCGCTTCGGGACCGACCTCCGGCCTCCCGGCCCCGAAAGGAGCGCGGCGTGCAGTCCACCGACCCGCTCACCGCCCGACCCGCCACCACCCCGCGCCCCGGCCCGCGTGTCGGTCCGCCCGCCTGCCCTCCCACCGGCCCGGCGGGACCGGCCCGATGCTGATCGCCCTCGCGGCCGGTGCCGTCGTCGGGCTCGCGCTCGGGGCGCTCGGCGGCGGGGGCAGCGTCCTCGCCGTGCCCGTACTGATCTATCTGCTCGGCTTCACCCCGACCGCCGCCGCGACCGCCAGCCTCCTGATCGTCCTCGCGACCTCCGCGACCGCGCTCCACGGGCACGCCAGGGACGGCAACGTCCGCTGGCGGACCGGCGCGCTCTTCGCGGCGGCGGGACTCGTCCCGGCGGCGGTCGGCGGCCTCCTCGCGGCCCGGCTCCCGGAGACGCTGCTCACCGCCGGGTTCGCGGCGGTGGCGGGGATCGCGGCGGTGCGGATGCTCAGGCCCACGGCCCCGGCGGAGGGAGTGCGCCGCTCGGGCCCGGCCGTCGCGGGCGCGGGCGCCGGGCTCGGCGCGGTCACCGGGGTCCTCGGGGTGGGCGGCGGCTTCCTGACCGTCCCGGCCCTGGTCCAGGTCGTGGGGCTGCGGATGCGTCAGGCGGTCGGCACCAGCCTGCTGGTCGTCGCGGCCAACGCGCTGGTCGCGCTGCTCGCCCGGTCGGGCACGGCCGAGCCGCTGGACTGGGCGGTGGTCGCCCCCTTCGCGGGGGCGGCGATCCTGGGCGCCTGGGACGGCCGTCGCCTCGCCTCGAAGGTCTCGGGGAACACCCTGCGCCGGATCTTCGGCGCGGTGCTCCTCGCGGCGGCGGCGCTGATGCTGCTGGACGCGACGGTCCTGTGAACCCGGGACCCGAGGACGCGGACGCCTTGAGGCCCGGCAGCCACCGGGACCGCCGTGACCGTCATGACCTCCGAGGCCGCTACGGCACCGGGGGCGTACTGCCCGGGGACGCACCGCCCAGAGGTGACGACCCGGGCGCCCGGAGACGGCGACCGGCCGCCCCCGGTGCCTACGCCAGCGACAGGAAGAGCTTCTCCAGGCGGGCCCGCATCGCGTCGCGGTCCTCGCCGTTCCGGCGGCCGTCCTCGACGTCCGTCAGACACTGCTGGAGCCCGGTCGCGATGATCGCGAACCCGGCCCGGTCGAGGGCGCGGGAGGCGGCGGCCAGCTGGGTCACGACCTCCTCGCAGTCGCGGCCCTCCTCGATCATCCGGATCACGCCGGAGATCTGGCCCTGAGCCCGGCGGAGCCGGTTCAGGACGGCCTTCAGCTCCGCACCCGCGAGATCCAGTTCCACAGCCACTCCTCCACAGATACCCCAGGGGGTAATTTACTCCCCAGCACGGGGCTCCCGTCGAAGACCAAGGATGACACTTGCCATGAACGCACCCCTCCTGCTCGACCCCGACCAGGCCCGCGCCCGGCTGGCCGACCTCACCGTCGTGGACGTCCGCACGCCCGGCGAGTACGCCTCCGGGCACGTGCCCGGCGCCGTCAACGTCCCGCTCGACCGCCTCGACCGCGCCGTCCCCGCCCTCCGGGAGGCGGCGGCGCGCGGCGGCCTGCTCCTCGTCTGCCAGTCCGGCAGCCGCTCGGCCAACGCCTGCGCCCGGCTCGCGGGCGAGGGGATCGGAGCGTACGACCTCGACGGCGGTACGAGCGGCTGGGCCGCGCGCGGCCACGGCCTGGCGCGTCCGGCGGGCGCCCCCGCGAAGCCGGTGTGGGCGATGGACCGCCAGGTGCGGCTGGTCGCGGGCTCGCTGGTCCTCCTCGGCCTACTGCTGGGAATCCTGGTCCACCCCGCCTTCCAGCTGTTCTCGGCGGGCATCGCGGGCGGCCTGGTCTTCTCGGCGCTCACCAACACCTGCGGCATGGCCCTGATGCTCGGCAAACTCCCGTACAACCGCGCCAACGCCTGCGCGACGGACCTGGACACCACCCTGACCCGCCTCCATCGGGGAACGGACGCGTGACCTCCCGGGAGGGTGGAGAGGCGGCACCGCCCCTCCACCCTCCCGGCGGTTTCCGCCCCGACGGCAGGACCCGGGACTCCCGGCAGCCCCCGGCCCCGCCGGTGGCCCCCCTGTTCCGCGCGGCCTCCACCGCTTCCCGCAGAACAGCCGGAACCGCCGGGCCGTTCTCGACACCGCGCGGGAAAAAATCTCGAAAACCGGAGAAATCACCCGACCGCACCATGATTCCGGTGTGAACACCTTCACCTACTCCGCCGCCTTCATCACCTTCTTCTCCGTCGTCGGCCCACCGAAGGTCCTCCTCTCCTTCGCCGGACTCGCCCAGGTGCACCCCGTCCGGCAGCTCCGCACCATCGCCCTGATCTCCTCCGGCGCCGCCGTCCTCGTCGGACTCCTCACCGGACTCGCCAGCCCCTGGCTGCTCGACCTTTTCCACATCAGCACCCCCGCGCTCCAGATCGCGGGCGGCGTCATCTTCTTCATCTACGCCGTGGGGCTCGTCCTCGGCCTCCACATCGGCTCCGCCCCCACCCACCAGGACGGCCCCGACCTGGCCAGCGGCGTGCGCGAGCTGCTCGTGCCGTACGTCGTCAGCCCCCTCGCCCTGACCGCCGTCCTCATCGAGGGCGCCGCCCGCGACTCGTTCAGCTGGCGCTCCACCGTCGTCGGCGCGTACGTCTCCGTCATCGCCCTCGACCTGATCTGCGTCCTGCTGCTCACCCGCGTGCTGCGCCGCACCCACCACGCCACGATCGAACTCCTCGCCCGCCTCCTGGGCCTGCTCCTCGCCGCCGTCGGCGTCGACCTCGTCCTCGACGGCCTCGCCGCCCTGGGCGTCCCCGGTCTGTACACACGCCACTGAGCCGGTCCGTTCCCACGTACGCCGAGGAGCCCCGCCCGTGTGCCCGTACGGGTGTGACCGGGCCCGCCCGTACGAGGTGCGCCGCCGTCCCCGCTCAGCCCCCGCTCAGCTCGCGTTCCAGGGGGGCGCGGAAGCGGGGGGTCACCCGGACGTCCCCCACCCAGGCCGTCAGCCGCTCCGCCTCCGCCCCGATCGCCCGCTCCGCCTCCGCGCCCACGTCCGTCAGGAGCCGGTGGACGACCGTGCCGTCCGGGCGCTGCGCCCAGCCGCCGACGATCCGGCCGTTCCACCACACCGTCGGCCCGATGTTGCCGCTGCGGTCGTACAGCGCCGGGCGGAGCTCCGGGGCCAGGTACCAGTCACGGCCCTGCCAGCCCATCGCCGTCGGATCCAGCGTCGGCAGCAGCGCCGCCCACGGCTCCCCCTCCGGTACGGGCGCGAGGTCGTCCGGCAGCACGAACCCGGTCCCGGCGTCCCCGCCCGCCCCTGCCGTCCCACCCGCGCCCTCCGTCGGCTCCAGGCGCACCCGCACCGCCCCTACGGCGGTCAGCGCCTCCCGCACCTCCGTCACCTTCCACCCCGTCCACCACTTCAGATCCGCCTCCGTGGCCGGACCGCACGCCGCCAGCCAGGGCCGGAGCAGCTCCGCCCGTGCCTCGGCGGGCGCCCGCTCCGGATGCGGCACGCCGAGCGCCCAGCGGAAGCGGCTCGACGTCCACGACCCCTGCGGCCTGCCCCGTACGATCCGCCCCTCCATCCCGAGCACCCGCAGCACCCGGCTCGACACCGACTGCACGCCCTCCTGACGGGTGCCGGGGCCGTACAGATACGTCGATCTCAACTCCGGCACCGCGTCGCCCAGTTCGGCGCCGGTGGCTTCCCCACGTCTCGCCAGTTCGGCGAGGACACGGTCCTCGGTGCCCGCCAGCCAGGCCGCGTCGAAGGAACTGCCCGCCACCAAGTGCTTCACCAGCGCGGTACGTTCGCGGACGGCGGCGGGCCGGGTCGTCGAGGCCTGCACGGCGGGCGTGAGCGCGACCGGGAAGACGAAGACCGTGTGCCGCATCCCGTGCATCCGCACCAGCGACCGGTCCTCGTACAGCGCTCTCTCCACGTCCGCCACCGGACCGACCGTCCCGGCCAGCCTGGCCCCCACCGCGAGGAACACGCTCGCCGGGTCCGTCCCGTGCAGCGCCACGAGCGCCCCCGCGACCTCCTCCGCCGATCCCGCCCGCGCGCCCCTCGCCAGCAGGTGCCGCGCCCCGAGGCGCGCCCTGCGCTCCGCCGTACCGATCGTCCTCGTCTCGCCCATGCGTCCCAGCATGGCGCAGCGCACCGACAGTCCCCCGGAACCGGGCCGGTCCGCGCGGTACCTCCGGCCCGGCCCGCCACCCGATACGCCAACGGCCCCCGCCACGATGTCAGTTCGGCGAGATCCGGGGAGCGCTTCCCGAGCCCGAGGTCTCATCGTTCCCGGGGTCCGGGTCCGGGTCTCGCCGTCCCTCCCCGGAGCTCAGGCGTCACGGCTCCCAGGAGTCCGGGGGCGCCGGGAGCGCACCGGCCCTGGGCGTCAGGAGACGTTCCGCAGAAAGCCGAGGACCAGCCGGTGCAGGAGGTCGGGACGTTCGAGGTGGACGTCGTGCCCGGCGCCGGGCAGGCTCACACCGTGCAGCGCGGGCCGGAGCCGGACCATCTCCGCGTACTCGTCGCCCCCGATGATCCCGCCCTGTTCGCCCTGCCCGAGGACGGCGAGGACGGGGCAGGCGACGGCCGCCCACTCGTCCCAGAAGGCCCGGCGGACGTTCTCGTCGAGGGAACGCACCATGACCTCGGGGTCGAACCGGGGATGCAGCCCGTCGGCGCGTTCTTCGAGGCCGCCCGCCCAGCCGTCCCCTACGGGTTCCTTCCCGCCGCCCAGATAGGCGGCGGCCACCTCCCGCGAGGGGAACGGCACCGGCCAGGCGGCCAGCCAGCCCGCGATCTGCTCCTGGGTGCCGGGGTGCGCACCCCCGGGCCCCGCCTCGACGAGGACGAGGGCCCGGGGCAGAGCGGGGTGGGCGGCGGCGGTGAGCAGGGCGGTGCTCCCGCCGAGCGACTGACCTATCAACACCGGTCGTTCGAGGCCGAGTTCCTCGATGACGGCGACGGCGTCGGCGACGTACGCGGCCCGGGAGACGTCCTCGGGGCGGCGTTCGCTGGCGCCGTGCCCGCGCTGGTCGAGGGCGACGACCCGGTGTCCGGAGTCGCGCAGCAGCCGCGCGGTGGCGTCCCATTCGCCGGAGTGTCCGGCGAGCCCGTGGAGCAGCAGGACATCGGTGCCGGAGCCGCCCCAGTCGCGTACGGACAGCCGCACCCCGTCCCTGCTGACATGCCGCTCTGACCAGGGAGAACCGGAGGAGTTCGTCATCCTTCCATGATCCATCAAGTCCGGTGGGTTCCCTAGGGGGTGGGCGCGGAACGCGGATCGAGGAGCCGGTCGGCGACTTCCGTACGAGCGGACGGACGGACGGTCGCCCGGCCGTCGCCCGGTACCGGCCGGCCCGTGGCCGTACGGGCGTCAGTCCCGCCGGATGTGCTCGGGATCGACGTGCCGCCGCACCATCGGCAGGGAGGCGAGGGCGGCGGCGAGCAGGACGCCGAGGGTGCAGCCGAGCAGCAGTGGAAGCCCGTCCCAGTCCCAGTGCACGGCACCGCCCCCGGTGATCAGATAGCTGGACTCGGCGAGCCACCCGGCCACGAGGGCGCCCCCGAGCCCCACGACGAGCGGCAGCAGCACCTGTACCACCTGCACCACCCGCAAGGTCCCGGCCCGCGCCCCCAGCAGGACGAGCGCGGCCACCTGCCCCCGCCGCTCCATGGCCCGGTCGGCCACGGACACGACGAACGCGGCCACCCCGATGACCAGTCCGAGCACCATCCCCACACCGAGCAGACTCCGGATCACGGCGAGCTGCGCGAGCGATTCGATGACGATCCCCACGGGCTGCACGTCCGCGGTGGGAGCCACGGCCCCGATCCCGTCGAGCACCGAACGGACGGTGGCGGGGTCGGCGTCGCTGACGAGCGTCAGAGTGCCCGCCGAATCGGCGAGACCGGGCGGGAGCAGGGAGGGCGGGACGAGGAGGGCCCCGGAGGAGAAGACGGACAGGTCCCAGGGCCGTACGTCGATTCGCTCGCTCGGCACGGTGAACACGGTCTTCCGGCCGTCCTCCAGGGCGAAGGGGTAGCGCTCGCCCGCCTTCGGGTCGTACGCGAAGGTGCTCCGCTTGTCACGCAGTTGCATGACCTCGTCGTCGACGCAACCGGTCGCCCGCTCCGTCGAGGCGGTGAGCTGCGCACAGGTGGCGACGACGAGGTGCGCGTGGGGTACGTCGCTGCCGTCGAGCGGATCCCAGGAGTCGTACGAGGCCACCTGCGTCCGTACCCCGGACACCTTCCCGAGGCCCTGTCGCTGGGCGGTGTCGAGGTCGCTCAGACCGACGCTGTACTCCTGGAGGGGAGCGGTCTGCCGACTCACCTGGTCCAGCTCGACGAGGACCCCCTGCGTCAGGGACGCCCCGAACACCAGCAGGACCAGCCCGGTGACCACCCGCAGGGACGACCCCGGATCGACCTCGGCCCTTCGCATCGCCAGCGCCACCGGCAACGACTTCGTCGTCCCGGCCACCCGCCGTGCGAGCCACGCCGTGATCGGCGCCAGACCGAACACGAGCCCGGCACCGGTGAGCAGTACGGCGCCGGGCACGAGGACCGCGCTGGCCGAGCCTCCTGAGGGATCCCGCCCCATCAGGCTGAGCACGCAGTACCCGGCGATGATTCCCAGCCCGGGAACGAGGAGCAGCGTCCCGAGCTTCCGGGGCGCCCGGCGCTCCCCGGTCCTCCGCACGCTGATCGGCGAGGAGACGGCCCGGCGGGCGCTGTACTGGCCGACGACCCAGGCGAGCGCGGGACACCCCAGCAGGCACACGGCGAACGTCGTCACCTCGGGCCGTCCGTCCGCCGGATACCAGTGCAGCCCGGGAAGTCCGATCCGTGCCATCAGTTCGTTCGCCCCGAGGTACCCCACGATCCCGATCACGGCCCCGACGAAGGCGGCGGCCACGCTCTCCCCGGCGTTGACGCGGAGGGTGTCCTTCGCGCTGAGCCCGACGAGCCGCAGGGCGGCGAGCCGCCGGGCCCGGGACTCACCGGAGAGCCGGGCGCAGACGGAGAGGAAGATGACGAGGGGCAGCAGCACGATGCAGCCGAGGGTGAAGCGGAGGATGTCGAGGGTGGAGGGGTCGACCAGTTCGTCCCGTACGCCGTCGGCGCCGAAATGGCCGAGGGCCCGCGCCTCCGGCAGGGTGGCGGGATCGGCGCCGATGTAGGCGTAGAGGTCGTCGGGGCCGCCCAGCCCGACCGGTGCGATGGTGCCGGTGACCCGCCCCGGCACGAGCCCGGCGGCCCGGGGGTTGGCGGCCAGGACCTCGGCCAGCTTCGGCGACACGACGGCCTCGCCCGTCCGGGGAAGCCGTGTGATCCCCGGCGGGACGGGCGCGGGGCCGGCGCCCGTACGGCCGAAGAAGACACGGCGCAGCGGCTGGGAGCCGTACGGGTCCAGGTACTCCTGGTAGACGATGTTCTTGTTGTGGCCCGGGGACACCGCGCGGCTCGTCGTGCGCGCGTCGTGCGCGGCGAGGATCGTGGGAATGGTGAGGACGGCCGCCAGGCAGGCCACCCCCAGGGCGGAACCGAACGCCATCAGCAGGAAGCGGACCCTTCCCCTGCGACCGCTCCGCCACAGCAGACGGATCCCCAGGACGAACGGGTTCACACCGCCACCCGCTGGGCCAGCACACCGTCCGACATCGTGTACCGGGTGTCGGCCCTGGCGGCGACCTCGGCGTCGTGGGTGACGATGACGACGGCCGTCTTCTGCCGTCGGGCCAGCCAGAGGAACTCCTTCAGGACGGTCTCCGCGTTGACGCTGTCCAGCGACCCCGTCGGCTCGTCCGCGAACACCACGTCCGGCCGGTGGACCAGGGCCCTGGCGACGGCGACGCGCTGGCTCTGGCCCCCCGAGAGCTGGGAGGTCCTGCGCCGCAGGAGATCGCTCATGCCGAGCCGCCCCAGCACGTGGGCGGCCATGACGTGGGCGTGCGCCTTGCTGATCCCGGCGAGCCGGAGGGGGAGCGCCGCGTTCTCCTCGACGGTCAACTCCGGGAGGAGTTCGCCGTACTGGAAGACGAACCCGAGACGGGTACGGCGCAGGGCGCTCAGCTCCCCGTCCGGGAGGGAAGCGAGCCTGATCCCGTCGAAGGTGACGGTTCCGGCGGACGGGGGGAGGACTCCGGCGAGGCAGTACAGCAACGACGACTTCCCAGACCCGCTGCTGCCCATGACGGCGGCCACTTCACCGCGCTTGAGCGTGAACTCGGCACCGCTGACGGCCTGCTCGGTGCCATAGAAGAGATCCACGCCCTCGGCGCGGAGAATGACGTCCATGGTGATCGCGCACTTTCTGCAGTAGGGGGCTGCCACGGGTCGGCAGCCCCTGGCTCTCGTCTACCGCCGGGCGAACAGCCGTTCCTCCGAGCAGCTGTCGGGCTGCAGGGACCCACGGTCGAGGCACACCTGCATCCGTACTTGCTTGGTCTTCAGGACCGCGCCGTCGTAGAAGACCTTGTCGATCTTGACGGCCTTCTTCTGTACGCCCTTGACCTTCCCCCACGCATAGTTCTCGACCTTGACGCGGAGGTAGACGTTGTGGCCGTCATCGGGGATCTTGTCGTACAGATCGCCCCTCACGCGCAGCCCGCTGGGGGCCTTGTCGGTGGGCTGCCACTGGTACTTGCCGACGAACGAGACGCCTGGCGTCTGCATCGTCAAGCGGTGCTCCGAGCTGGCCACCGCCACCCCCATCCCCCCGAAGAACAGCCCTCCGGCCACCACTGCCGTGGCGAACTTCCTCATCGATAACCCCTGTTTGGCTTGTGTGCCGACTGGTCATCACAGAAAGTATCGGCATCACTACACACCGGATGTCGCAGGAACGTCCCTCCCCCTCAGCACCCCCCGAACCGGTGAATGCGCCCCTTCCGGTGAATGCGCCCCCTTCACTCCCCGTAGGGGTGACCGTCGGTGCGCCTGCGTGAAGGGTGGGGGCGGGGTCGCCAGGGTGGCCCGCATGCGTTCTTCCTCTCTCCTGGGCCGTGCCCTCGTCCCCCTCGTCGCCGCCGTCGCGCTGCTCGGCACCGCCGGGACCGCCGTCGCCGGTGCCGTCGAGTCGTGCGGTTCGATCATCACGGCGCCGCTCGACCGGCCCGTTCCCGCCGACGAGCCCTGTCCCAGTACCGACCCCGTCGTGTGCCGTATCCGCGTCCTGCCGATGGACGAGAAGGTCGAGGCGCAGCGGACCCGGATGAGCTACCACGGGCTTCTGGAGGAGATGCACCGCACGGAGGCGGCCATGCGCGAGGCGGGCGCCACGGACGAGGAGATCGCGCGGGAACTCGTCGACATGCGGAACGAGGCGAAGGAGATCACCCGCGCGGGCATGAGTCCCGAGGAGGTCCGCATCCTGGAGGCCCGGAACATGGCGAAGTACGGCAACCCGCTCGGCCCGACCGCCGACCAGCTCTACGCCAAGTACGGTTCCTGGCCGCAGGTGATCGACGCGTCGACGCGGACCAGCTACGCCGTGGACCGCGCGCTCAGCCTGGAGTACCGCCCCTGCCCGGTGTGACCGATGGGCGCCGACGGCCCTCGTGCGCCAGGCGCTGAGGGCTGACGGCCGAACGCGTCCGGAGTTCCGGGACGGCAACGCCGAAGGGCCCCACCGCGAACGGTGGGGCCCTTCAACGTATTGCCCGGTGAGAGCAATGGCGGAGGATACGAGATTCGAACTCGTGAGGGGTTGCCCCCAACACGCTTTCCAAGCGTGCGCCCTAGGCCACTAGGCGAATCCTCCGGTCCGAACATTACATGACCGAGGAGGGTGCTTGCGAACTCGATCCGGGGCCGGGTCGCCGAGGTGTTCCAGGTGGGGGAGCCGCACCGGGGAGCCCCCGGGATCGGGTACGCTGAGCGAAGCCCCTCACGCGGTGCTATCTGACTGAACTCCCCCAGGGCCGGAAGGCAGCAAGGGTAGGTCGGCTCTGGCAGGTGCGTGGGGGGCGCTTGCGTTCTTCGACCGCTTCACCGCTCCGACGGCTCGATCTCCTCGCCGCAGCCATCGGCCCACCGCCCCGCGCGGGCCGCGCCTCGCGCCCCACGGTCCCGCCGCTCCGTGCCCCGGGGACCGTTGCCTGCCGCCTGCCGCCTGCCGCCTGCCGCCTGCCGCCTGCCGCCTGCCGCCTGCCGCCCACGGTCCCCGTGCCCTTCGCGGCCCGGCCCCCGTACCCCTTCCGTTCCAGGCCCGCTCCGGAGCCCGATCCGGCTCCGGTTCCGTACGGATCACGAGTCCGTGTCGCTCGGGCCCGGCCCCGGCTCCCGTACGGATCACGCGTCCGTGCCGTCCGGCCCCGGCGGCCGCCCGCGGCGGATTTTCCCGGGTTGTCGGTGTGCGCCTATAACCTCGTACACGTGTCGTCTCTCGCGCTCTACCGCCGCTATCGCCCCGAGTCCTTCGCCGAGGTCATCGGGCAGGAGCATGTCACCGACCCGTTGCAGCAGGCCCTGCGGAACAACCGGGTCAATCACGCGTACCTGTTCAGCGGGCCCCGTGGGTGCGGGAAGACGACCAGCGCGCGCATCCTGGCGCGCTGTCTGAACTGTGAGCAGGGGCCCACCCCGACGCCCTGCGGGGAGTGCCAGTCCTGCCAGGACCTCGCGCGTAACGGACCCGGCTCGATCGACGTCATCGAGATCGACGCGGCCTCGCACGGTGGTGTGGACGACGCCCGTGACCTGCGGGAGAAGGCCTTCTTCGGGCCCGCCTCCAGCCGGTACAAGATCTACATCATCGACGAGGCCCACATGGTCACCCCGGCGGGCTTCAACGCCCTCCTGAAGGTGGTCGAGGAGCCGCCGGAGCACCTCAAGTTCATCTTCGCCACGACCGAGCCCGAGAAGGTCATCGGGACCATCCGCTCCCGCACCCACCACTACCCCTTCCGGCTCGTGCCCCCCGGCACCCTGCGGGACTACCTGGGCGAGGTCTGCGGGCGCGAGGGCATCCCGGTCGCGGAGGGCGTGCTGCCGCTGGTGGTGCGCGCCGGCGCCGGGTCCGTGCGTGACTCGATGTCCGTGATGGACCAGCTCCTCGCCGGTGCCGCCGACGACGGTGTGACGTACTCCATGGCGACCTCCCTGCTCGGCTACACGGACGGCTCGCTCCTCGACGCGGTCGTGGACGCGTTCGCCGCCGGGGACGGCGCCGCCGCCTTCGAGGTCGTGGACCGGGTCGTGGAGGGCGGCAACGACCCCCGCCGTTTCGTCGCCGACCTCCTGGAGCGGCTGCGCGACCTGGTGATCCTCGCCGCCGTCCCGGACGCGGCGGAGAAGAGCCTCATCGACGCCCCGGTCGACGTGATCGAGCGGATGCAGGCCCAGGCGTCCGTGTTCGGCGCCGCCGAGCTGAGCCGGGCCGCCGACCTCGTCAACAACGGGCTGACCGAGATGCGGGGCGCCACCTCGCCCCGGCTCCAGCTCGAACTGATCTGTGCGCGCGTGCTGCTGCCCGCCGCCTTCGACGACGAGCGGTCGTTCCAGGCGCGCCTCGACCGTCTGGAGCGCGGGATGGCGTCGGCCCCGCCCGCCGCCGCGCCCGCGCCGGTCTTCACCGCCGGGCCGCCCGCGCCCGCGATGGGATACGTCCCCGGGCCCGAGGCCCACACCCCGATGGCCCCGCCCCCGCTCCCCCCGGCCGCCCCCGCGCAGACGGCCCCCGCACCCGCCCCGGCGGCGCCCGCTCCCGCGCAGCAGCCCGCGCCCCCGAAGGTCGCGCAGCCCCAGCAGCCCGCACAGCCCCCGCAGGCCGCGCCCGCCGCGCCACGGCCCGGTGCGTGGCCCGGCGCCGCCGCCCCGGGCAGCGGCGCCCCAGGTGCCTGGCCCGGCGCGTCCGCCCCGGCGGCCCCCGCGCCCGCCTACGCCCCCGCGCCCGTGCAGCAGCCGCAGGCACCCGCCCCGGCCGCCGCTTCCGGCGGCGGGGACACCGCACAGGTGCGGAACCTCTGGCCGCAGATCCTCGACGCCGTCAAGAACCGGCGCCGTTTCACGTGGATCCTGCTCAGCCAGAACGCGCAGGTGGCGGGCTTCGACGGCGCCACCCTCCAGCTCGGCTTCCTCAACGCGGGCGCCCGTGACAACTTCGCCACCAGCGGCAGCGAGGAAGTCCTCAAGCAGGCCCTCGCCGAGCAGTTCCAGGTGAACTGGAAGATCGAGGCGATCATCGATCCCTCCGGCGGCGCCTCGCCCCCGCCCGCCGCCACCGGTTTCGGCGGCGGCCGTCCGCAGGCGCCCGCCCCGGCGTTCCCGCAGGCCCCGCCCGCCCCCGTACAGCAGCCGCAGTCCGCGCCCTCCTTCCCGCCGGGCGGCGGCGGCTTCCCGGGCGCGGGCTCCCCGCCGGCCCCGGCGTCCGGGCCCGCCGCCCCGTCCGCGTACGCGCCGTCCGCGCCGCAGCCCGTGGCGCCCGAGGACGACGTACCGGAGGAGGACGACCCCGACCTCGTCGACTCGGCGCTCTCCGGCCACGACCTGATCGTGCGCGAGCTGGGCGCCACCGTTGTGGAGGAATATCCGAACCAGTAGGGCCGTCTCGCTCGGTGGCCCGCACAAAGGGCATCCCGCGCCGGGGGCTACCCTGGCAGGCGTGAAGGTCCTCGTCATCGGCGGCGGCGCCCGCGAACACGCCCTGTGCCGCTCTCTCTCCCTCGATCCCGACGTCACCGCTCTGCACTGCGCGCCCGGCAACGCCGGAATCGCGGAGGTCGCCGAGCTGCACCCCGTCGACCAGCTCGACGGCGACGCCGTCGTGCGCCTCGCCACCCGGCTGGGGGCGGAACTCGTCGTAGTCGGCCCCGAGGCGCCGCTCGTCGCCGGTGTCGCCGACGCGGTCCGCGCCGCCGGTGTCCCCGTCTTCGGCCCGTCGCGGGAAGCGGCGCGGCTGGAGGGCTCCAAGGCGTTCGCCAAGGACGTCATGGCGGGCGCCGGGGTGCCCACCGCCCGCAGCTACGTCTGCACGACCCCCGAGGAGATCGACGAGGCGCTCGACGCCTTCGGCGCTCCGTACGTGGTCAAGGACGACGGTCTGGCCGCGGGCAAGGGCGTCGTCGTCACCGACGACCTCGCACGGGCCAGGGAGCACGCGCTCGCGTGCGACCGCGTGGTCATCGAGGAGTTCCTGGACGGCCCCGAGGTCTCCCTCTTCGCGATCACCGACGGCACCACCGTCCTCCCGCTCCAGCCCGCCCAGGACTTCAAGCGCGCGCTCGACGGCGACGAGGGCCCCAACACCGGTGGCATGGGCGCCTACTCGCCGCTGCCCTGGGCCGACCCGAAGCTGGTCGAGGAGGTCCTCGGGACCGTCCTCCAGCCGACCGTCGACGAGCTGCGCCGCCGGGGCACGCCGTTCTCCGGCCTGCTGTACGCGGGCCTCGCGATCACCGGCCGCGGAGTGCGGGTCATCGAGTTCAACGCGCGCTTCGGCGACCCCGAGACGCAGGTCGTCCTGGCCCGGCTGAAGACCCCGCTGGCGGGCGTCCTGCTGAACTCGGCCAACGGCACCCTGGACGACCAGGCCCCGCTGAGCTGGAGCGACGAGGCCGCCGTCACCGTGGTCGTCGCCTCGCACAACTACCCGGACACCCCGCGCACCGGCGACCCGATCGAGGGCCTGGCCGAGGTCGCGGAGCGGGACGCCCCGCTCGCGTACGTCCTCCACGCCGGTACGAAGCGGGACGGCGACGCGGTGCTGAGCGCGGGCGGCCGGGTCCTCTCGGTCACCGCCACCGGTACGGACCTGGCACAGGCCCGCGAGCGCGCCTACGCGGCGGTCGGCCGCATCCGTCTTGACGGCTCCCAGCACCGCACGGACATCGCGCGGAAGGCCGCCGAGGCCTGACCCCCCAAGGGGGAGCGCCCCGGCCGTGCGGTGGAGCAACCCTGCACCGCACGGCCTCCCGAACGCCATCACCTTTGCCCAAGGCCATTCCATCGAGTGACGGTTGAGCCATCCGGATGACGTCCGCCACAGCCCCAACTAGGGTGCGGCGGAGGCGTTCCGGCACTTGGCCCACCGGCATTGCGATGTCGGTGCCGGGTGCCACAGTGGGGGAGTGAGCAACACCGCCACAGGCAGTCCCGACGTGGGCAGGAGGGGGTGATGTACGGCGTGTCCGGTACCGGTTCCGTTGTCGCCGAGGAGTGGGGAGCGCGCGCCGCGCACTCCCGGGCCCTCGCGGTCCTCCGGGTCCGCGGCAGGGCCCTGGGCCTCGCGGTCCTGCCCGCCGCCGTGGCCGTCGTGCTCCACGCGGGCGGTGCCGCGGGCCACTTCACGGGCCCCGGCTGGGAAGCGGCCCGCTGGGCGGTCAGCGTCCTCGCCGCCGTCGTCCTCGTCGCCGCCTCGGCCGTCACGCTCGTCGTCGTCCTGGCCCGCCCGGCGGCCACGCCCACGGTGGAGCTCTCCGAGACCGCCGCCCCCGACCTCTACCGGCTCGTCCGGGACCTCGCCGACCGGCTCGGCGTCCCCGCACCCTCCGCGATAGCCCTGACCCCCGACTGCGACAGCTGGCTGGAGGACCGCACCCACCGGGCGCTGCGCGCCCCGGGCGACGCCGGTGGCCGGAGTTCCGGCAGCGCCCCCGTCCTCGTCATGGGCTCGCCCTTCCTGTGGTGGATGCGCGTCGGTGAACTGCGGGCGATCCTCGCCCCGGTCGTCGCCGGTACGGGCCCCGCCGCGCATCCCGACATAGCCGCCGCCCGCCGTTTCGTCCGGGGACTCGACGCCGCCGTCGCCGTACCGGCCGAGCCCGGTCTCGACCCGCTCCGGCGGCTCGGCGCGCGCGGGGTCGCCCAGGTCGCCCGGGTCCTGCTCCGCGCCTGCCGGACGCACGCCGCCGAGATGGAGCGCGGGGTCGCCGCAGCGGGCTCCGAGCGCGCCCAGGCCGTGGACTACGGGGTGCGGATCGTCGCCCAGGAGCAGGTCGGTCTCGCGTACGCGGGCTGGGACCGGCTCCTGACCCGGGTCGCGCTGCCCGCCTGGCGCATGGGCCGCTGGCCCGCCCGGCTCGACGCGGGCGTGGTCTCCGCGCTGACCGAACTGTCCCGCCGGGACCGGCTCGCGGACGGCTTCTCCTCGCGGCTCGGCGAGCGCCCGGCCTGCGACCTCCTGGAGGAGCCCGGCGCGGTCGACGAGGTCACCTCGCTGCTCGCCGCCCGGCTTTTCCACGGCGGCCCGGCCGAGCCCTGTCCCGACTGGTCGCCGGTGGAGTGGAACCAGTACCCGGAGGAGGTCGTCGACCGGAAGTGGCGTACGGACGCGGCCCGGCTGCACCGGGTCCTCGACGGCCTCGGTGTGACCGGCGGCCCGACGCCCGACGACGGCCCGACCCTGGCCCGGGTGATCGACCATCTGACGGCGGGCGATGCGGAAGGCCGTGCGGAAGGCTGGACGGAGAGCCGTGCGGTGGACGCCGCCGACGTCGCTCCCGGTTGTCCCGCCTCCCCCGCCTCCCCCGCTGGTCCTGACGGTGCTGTCGGTGCTGTTGGTGCTGGGGGCCCTGACGAACCCGGCGCCCTCGTCGCTCCCGAGACCTTCGCCGGGCGGGACGCCCTCGCCGGTGCCGGTACCGCTTCCGATGCCCCTGCCGACCTTGGTGTCCCCGCCGCCCCCGACGCTTCCGTCGTCCCCGGCGCCCCCGCCGAGCCCGGCTCTCCCGATGGTCCCGACGCCTTCGACGCACTCGACGACGAGCCGGTCAATCCCGCGGCCGAGGCCCTCGCCGCCGCGCTGAGCGGCCTCCTCGCACGGGAGGAAGCGGTCAGGGAGGCGCGGGTGGCCGCCGGTACGTCCGTGAAGGCCAAGGCGCCCGGGGCGACCGGGAACAAGTCCAGGACGAAGCCCGGGCCCGGAGCGAGGTCCGCACCCGGGGCCGCCCCGACGTCCGGAGCCGGAGCAAGGACAGGGGCCGGGGCAGGGGCCGTGCCCGGGACGGGTTCCACGGCCGGAGCCCGGTCGGCGGGCTCCGGGGCCGACTCCGAGGCCGATCGGGTCGTGCCCCCGCCGCCCGTCGTCTTCAGCGGTTCCGACGGCCCCCTGCCGCTGTTCCCGCTCCAGCCGCCCCGGAGCGGCCGTGACCTGCTCGCCGACCATGTGACCGCGATGGTCTGCTGCGCGGCCGTGGACACCGCGGGGGCGGCACCCGGACTGGACTGGCTCGACGGGCCCTCCCTGCTCGTGGGCGGTGAGCGCGCGGCCGATCTCGGCCCCCGGGTCCTGGCCCTGGTGGAGGACGGGGACCCGGAGCCGCTGCGGCTCTGGCTGGCCCGTACCGGAGTGCGCCCGGAGAAGCCCGTACGACTGGTCTGAACCAGCCAAGACCGGCCATCGGGCCGTTCCCGGGGTGGATCACCCGATGGTTCTCGGACAGGGCTCCGGGCGTTTTCATGGCTACTGTCCTGGTTTCACGGCTATTTTCGGCCGCCTCTCCGGCCGTTCCGCCCGGAGTCAGCGCTTCCACTCTCGTCAATTCACGACGAACGGTGACGGAGTGCGCGCGTTATGTGATGTGCTGGAGACCGCCACTGACAGAGGCACGCACCGGACGTCCGCGCCAGTGGCACGGACCAGCCACGGGCCGATCGACCGAGCCGGGGGAACCGAGACCGACCGGGAACGACCGGGGGAGTCGAGGGAGGGCGCACCATGGGGGCGGACCAGATCAGGAGGTGGGAGTCGGGGGCGCTGGCGCACGCCGTCTCCGATCCCTTCGGCCAGGGCCCGCTGCCCTGGCTGCGCGGCTCCGAGAACTACTTCGACGACACCGGGCAGATGGTGCCCTGGTACGCGGACGAGATCCTGGCCAGCGGCGGCAACGGGGGCCCGCGCACCGCGGACGACGTGCGCCGCCAGATCAAGGGCTTCGCCTCCGAGGGCGCGGTGGCACCGGGCGAGTCGATCGACTTCCACATCACGGTGGACCCGCCGCAGGAGTTCTCGGTGGACATCTACCGGATCGGTCACTACGGCGGTCATGGCGCCGCGAAGATCACCACGAGTCCCCGGCTCTCCGGGATCGTCCAGCCCGCCCCGCTCACCGCCGACCGCACGGTCTCCTGTCACCACTGGTGGCAGTCCTGGCGGCTCCAGGTCCCGTCCTACTGGTCGATCGGCGCGTACGTGGCCGTGCTCACCACCGCCGACGGGCACCGCTCGCACATCCCGTTCACCGTCCGGGACAGTCACCCGGCGGACCTGCTGCTCGTCCTGCCGGACGTGACCTGGCAGGCGTACAACCTCTACCCGGAGGACGGGCACACCGGCGCGAGCCTCTACCACGCGTGGGACGAGGAGGGCCGGCTGCTCGGTGAGGAGGACGCGGCCGTCACCGTCTCCTTCGACCGTCCCTACGCGGGCGCGGGACTGCCGCTGCACGTGGGGCACGCGTACGACTTCATCCGCTGGGCCGAGCGCTACGGCTACGACCTGGCGTACGCGGAGACCCGCGACCTGCACGCGGGCCGGGTCGACCCCGGGCGCTACCGGGGACTCGTCTTCCCCGGGCACGACGAGTACTGGTCGGTGCCGATGCGCAGGACCGTCGAGCGCGCCCGCGACCAGGGGACCTCGCTGGTCTTCCTCTCCGCCAACACCATGTACTGGCAGGTGGAGCTGGGCCCCTCGCCCTCGGGGGTGCCGGACCGGCTCCTGACCTGCCGGAAGCGGCGCGGTCCCGGCCGGTCCGCGCTCTGGCGCGAGGTGGACCGGCCGGAGCAGCAGCTGCTCGGCATCCAGTACGCGGGACGGGTGCCGGAGCCGCGTCCGCTGGTCGTCAGGAACGCGGGGCACTGGCTGTGGGAGGCGACCGGGGCGGGCGACGGCGACGAGCTGCCGGGACTGGTCGCGGGCGAGGCGGACCGCTACTTCCCGCGCACCCCGCTGCCCGAGCACCAGGGCCGCATCCTGCTCGCGCACTCGCCGTACCAGGACGGGGAGGGGGCGCTGCGGCACCAGGAGACCTCGCTGTACCGGGCGCCCTCGGGGGCCTGGGTCTTCGCCTCCGGCACCTTTGCCTGGTCTCCCGCGCTCGACCGCCCGGGGCATGTGGACGCCCGGGTGCAGCGGGCCACGGCGAACCTCCTCGACCGGATCTGCAAGAGGGACTGACCGGGATCTGGCAGGAGGGACCGACCGGGGGCCGGGCGTCCGCCGACCGGGATCGACCGGGATCGGCCGGGATCGATCAGGGCTGACCGGGGCCGCTCGCCGTGGTGGTGGCCGGGTGCGAGAGAATCGAAACGCTCCTGGATCAACCTACGCGGAGGAACCGTGTCCGGATTCGTAGAAAAGCCCGAGCCCGTCCAGGTCCCGGGCCTGACCCATCTCCACACGGGCAAGGTGCGCGACCTGTACCGGAACGAGGCCGGTGACCTCGTGATGGTGGCGAGCGACCGCCTGTCCGCGTACGACTGGGTCCTGCCCACCGAGATCCCCGACAAGGGCCGGGTCCTCACCCAGCTCTCCCTGTGGTGGTTCGACCAGCTCGCCGACCTGGTCCCGCACCATGTGCTCTCGACCGAGCTTCCGGCCGGCGCCCCCGCCGACTGGGCCGGGCGCACCCTGATCTGCACGTCGCTCGCCATGGTCCCGGTCGAGTGCGTGGCCCGCGGCTACCTCACCGGCTCCGGTCTCGTGGAGTACGACGAGTCCCGCACGGTCTGCGGTCTCGCGCTCCCCGAAGGGCTCGCCGACGGTTCCGAGCTGCCCGCGCCGATCTTCACCCCCGCGACGAAGGCGGCGGTCGGCGACCACGACGAGAACGTCTCCTACGAGGAGGTCGCCCGGCAGGTCGGCGCCGAGACCGCCGCGCTGCTGCGCCGGACGACGCTCGCGGTGTACGGCCGGGCCCGGGACATCGCCCGCGAGCGCGGGATCGTCCTCGCCGACACCAAGTTCGAGTTCGGCTTCGACGGGGACACCCTCGTCCTCGCCGACGAGGTGCTCACCCCGGACTCCTCGCGGTTCTGGCCCGCCGCACAGTGGCAGCCGGGCCGTGCCCAGCCCTCGTACGACAAGCAGTTCGTCCGTGACTGGCTGACCTCCCCGGCCTCCGGCTGGGACCGCCGGAGCGAGCAGCCGCCGCCCGCGCTCCCGCAGGACATCGTGGACGCCACCCGCGCCAAGTACCTGGAGGCGTACGAGCTGCTGACCGGGAAGACCTGGTCGGACAGCTTCTGAAGACCGTTGCAGTCCTAGGGCGTGTTTCGAAAGTGGCGTCGTCTGCCCGGCAGGCAGGCGGGACTTTCGAAACACGCCCTAGCCGTCCGTGCTCCCGCCCCCTCCGCCGACGGAGGGGGCGGGAGCACGAGAAAGCCCCCGGTCGGATCGACCGGGGGCTTCTTCATGGAGCGGACGACGAGATTCGAACTCGCGACCCTCACCTTGGCAAGGTGATGCTCTACCAGCTGAGCTACGTCCGCATGCGCCGTAGCGCGGAGCCAACTATACCCAACCTTTGGTCTGCGCGAGACGCACCGCCGTGTGCCGGTTCTCCGCACCGAGTTTCGCGGCGGCGGAGGAGAGGTAGTTGCGGACGGTTCCGGGGGAGAGGGAGGCCCGCCGGGCGATCTCCGCCACGGGGGCTCCGTCGGCGGAGAGTTCGAGCACCTCCGCCTCCCGGGCGGTCAGCGGGGAGTCCCCGGCGGCGATGGCGTCCGCCGCCAACTCCGGGTCGACATAGCGGTTTCCGGCGTGCACGGTACGGATGATCTCGGCCAGCCGCCGGGCGCTGACGGTCTTCGGCACGAAGCCCCGGACCCCGGCGGAGAGCGCCCGCTTGAGATGCCCGGGACGGCCGTGACCGGTCACGATCATGGTGCGGCAGCCGGGCAGTTCGTCCCGCAGGGCTGTGGCGACCCTCACACCGTCCGCCCCCGGCATCTGCAGGTCGAGCACGGCGACGTCGGGCCGGTGGGCCAGGGCCATGGCGAGCGCCTCGGGCCCGGTCGCCGCCTCGGCCACGACCACGAGGTCGTCCTCAAGACCGAGGAGCGCGGCAAGGGCGCCCCGGATCAGATGCTCGTCGTCGGCGAGCAGCACGCGGAGGGGCGGGGGTGCGGGGGTGGTGGCCGCGGCGGAGACCCCCGGCCCCGGCTCCGGCACGGGTACGGGTACGGGGTCCGACTCCGGTACGGGTACGGGGTCCGACTCCGGCACGGGGTGGGGTGCGGCTCCCGGGGCGGGCGCGTCGCCCCGCTCCGGTGCGGAGCCCGGTCCGGGCGCGGTCATCGGTCGACCGCCTTCGTCAGAGGAGGCGTGGACGGCGACCCCGGCGACTCGGAGGTGGGCGACCCGGGCGCGGTCGGTGCGGGCACCTTCCCCGGCGCGGGCCCCGAGCGCGGCGGTTCCGGGGCGGGCGCCACGGTCCGTACGGGCACCACCGGCACGGTCACCGGCATCCCCCGCATCCCTGGCGGCGCCGAGGCACCGGTGGCCGTACCCGGGCCCGTACCCGTGGCCGGTACGCGGGCCGTCACCTCGAACGTACCGCCGTCGCCACGGCCGGCCTCCAGGGTGCCGTCGACGGCCGCGAGCCGTTCGCGCAGTCCGGCGAGGCCGGAGCCCCGGCCGGGCAGGTCCGTGCCTGCCCCGGGGCCGTCCGCCCCGTCGTTCACGACCGTCAGCAGCACCGTGCCGTTCTCCTCCCGCACGGTGATCGCGCAGTTCCGCGCGTCCCCGTGCCTCAGTACGTTCGTGGTGGTCTCCCGGACCACCCAGCCCAGCGCCGACCGGACGGGGTCCGGCAGGTCGAGTGCGGGGGCGTCGACGGCGCAGTCGATCCCGGCGGCGCCGAGCACGCCCCGCGCGCCCTCCAGTTCCACCCGCAGGTCCGCCTCGCGGTAGCCGCGCACGACGTCCCGCACCTCCCGCTGGGACTCCTGGGCGATCCGCTGGACCTCGGTCATCTGGTCGACGGCCTCCGGGCGTCCGCGCCGGGCGAGCTGGACGGCCAGCTCGCTCTTGAGGGCGATGACGGAGAGGTTCCGGCCGAGGATGTCGTGCAGGTCGCGGCCGAAGCGCAGCCGCTCCTCGGCGACGGCGAGCCGGGTCTGCACATCGCGTGCCGCGCGCACTTCGAAGACGACGCCGAGCACCCAGAGCGAGAGGCGGATGGTCACGGCCAGCCAGCCGGTGAAGAACAGGACGATCCCCAGGAACGCCAGGGTCTGCCCGGCGTTCGTGCCGGTGAGCGGGACGAGGGCGCCGAGCAGGGCGATCAGGAGCGCCTGGTGGAGGACGATCCGGCGGACCGGGAGGACCAGGCAGTGCCCGGCGGCGAAGGGGATGAGCGCCGCCCCGAGCATCGAGGGCAGCAGGTCCCCGATGCCGGCGGTGGCCCCTGCGAGGAGGACCGCGCCGACGGTGGCTGCCCCGGCGGCGGCCGCGTACCGCACGACGTGCCTCGGGACCGGGGTGCCGGGGTGCAGGTAGGCGTCCATGGCGAGGCGCAGGAAGCGGTGGCCGAAGAACCCGTTGGCGAGGTTGAGGAGCGGGGCGACGATCACGAGGGGCAGCGGGGCCTCGTGTCGTACCTGCCGGACGAGGAGCAGGAGTCCGAGGACGAACACGGCGGTCCACAGCAGCATGTACGCGGTGACGCGGGTGTAGAGGTCGACCTTGTCCAGGCCGCTGCGGCGGCTCAGGGCGCGCAGGCTCTTCATGGGGTCGGCCCCTCCAGGTGTCCGGTCGGCGTCCGGTCGATGTCCGGCGCAGGGGTGTGCGGTGCGCCCCGCCGCCCGTCGTCCGGGGCCGGCCGGCCGGGGTGTCCGGTGCCGGGGTTCGGCGCCGGTTCAGGCTTCGGGTTCTCGTGCTTCGGGTTCTCAGGCTCTTCGGGTTCTCAGTGTTCGGGTTCTCGGGCTCTTCGGGTTCAGCGCCGGGGTTCCCAGCGGAACCACCGTTGGACAGCAAACACCGAGACCACGATCCAGGCCAGCGTCGGCAGCAGGGCGTCGGTGAGGTCGCCCGCCGTCGCGCCGCCCGTCCAGCCCGCCCGGAGGAGGCTCACGGAGCCGGTCAGGGGCAGCAGCTCGCAGAAGGACGCGATCCGGTCCGGGAGGGCGGAGAGGGGGACGAAGAGGCCGGAACCGACGGCCGAGAGCATCACCAGGGGCAGGGCGGTGAGCTGGGCGCTCTCGGTGGTGCGGGTGACGACGGAGGTGACGGCGGCGAGTGCGGCGAGCAGGACGGTGCCGAGGAGGACCCCGGCGAGGAGGAGTTCGGGCCGGGCGGGCGCGGACAGGCTGAGGAGGGTGACGCCGCCGGTCGTGAGCAGGGCGCACTGGGCGAGGGCGAGGACGGCGGCGGGCAGCGCGATGCCGGTGAGGATCTCGGGGTCGGTGGGTTCGCCGGTGCGGAGCCGCTTGAGGACGAGGCTCTCGCGGCGGGTGACGAAGGCGGCGACGAGGTTGCTGTAGACGCCCATGAGCAGGGCCATGGCGACGGCGCCGGTGACGGCGATCTCCGTGATGCTCGTGCCCGTGTCGCCGAGGTCGGCGGTCCGGAGGGAGGTGCGGACGGCTTCGACCATGAGGACGGGGACGAAGAGGGCGCCGAAGAGGGCGGTGCGGTTGCGCAGGAGCAGGGTCAGTTCGGCCCGTCCGAGGGCGGCGAGCCGCGCGCGGGAGGGGACGGCGAGCCGGGCTCGGGAGGAGGCGTGGGCGAGGAGGCTCATCGGGCGGGCTCCGTTTCCGTGGTGATCCGTCCGGCGATGTCGAGGAACGCCTCTTCGAGGGAGGCGGAGCGGGCGTCGAGCCCGCCGAGCCGTACGTCGTGGTCCCGGGCCCAGCCGAGCAGCGCGGCCAGGTCGTCCTGGAGCGCGGTGGTACGGATCTCGACACGGCCGCCGTCCTCGGCGGCCCGCAGGTGGAGCGGGAGCCGGGCGGCGGGGATGCCGGGCGGGAGGGTGAAGAGGATGCGGGCGGGGCGGGCGGCGGTGACCTCGGCGGGAGTGCCGGAGAGCACGATCCGGCCGCCGTGCATGATCGCGAGCCGGTCGGCCAGGATCTCGGCCTCCTCCAGGTAGTGGGTGGTGAGGAGGACGGTGGTGCCCTCGTCGCGGAGGGACCGGACGAGGGCCCAGGTGTCGCGGCGGCCCTCGGCGTCGAGTCCGGTGGTGGGCTCGTCGAGGAAGAGGACCTCGGGGCGGCCGAGGAGGGCGAGGGCGAGATCGAGGCGGCGCCGTTCGCCGCCGGACAACTGCTTGACGCGGATCTTCTCGTGGCCGGTGAGGCCGGTGGCGTCGAGGACGTCGACGGAGGGCCGGGCGCCGCTGGTGCAGCCCGCCCACATCCGTATGGTTTCGGCCACGGTGAGGTCGGAGGGGAAGCCGCCTTCCTGGAGCATCACGCCGATGCGGGGGCGGACGGCGGCCCGTTCCCGGTAGGGGTCGTGGCCGAGGACGCGGGCGGTGCCCGCGCTGGGGGCGGCGAGGCCCTCCAGGAGTTCGACGGTGGAGGTCTTGCCCGCGCCGTTGGTGCCGAGGAGGGCGAAGATCTCGCCGCGCGGGACGGTGAAGGAGAGGCCGCGGACGGCTTCGAAACCGCCGGAGTAGGTGCGGCGGAGGCCTTCCGCCTGGATCGCGTGGGTCATGGATCCAGGTTCTCGGCGCCACCGGACGTACGGCAGTGCGTGCCGTCATCACCCGCGTCTGACAAATGTCATGCGGTGCCATGCGGATGCCATACCGATCGATGCCATACCGATCGATGCCATACCGACCGATGCCATGCCGACTGATGTGATGCCGACCGATGCCATGCCGGTCGAAGAGGCCCTTCCCGCGCTCCCGGTCCCGGAGGCGGGTACGCGGCCAGAGCGTGAGGCGAGGTGCCGACGGACGAGGCCCCCGGGTGTCGGCCGGTCGGGTCGGCCCGTCAGCCGGTCGATGGAGGAAGACCGCGCGGGGGCGTCGGGGCGACGGGGAGCGGGGCGGCCGGTTGGTTGGTTGGTCGGGAACACAACGAAGGCCCGGTTCCTGAGAACCGGGCCTTCGATCTGGAGCGGACGACGAGATTCGAACTCGCGACCCTCACCTTGGCAAGGTGATGCTCTACCAGCTGAGCTACGTCCGCATTGCTGCCGCTCGGCTTTCACCGGGCGGTGCGGGCATCACTCTACCCGATGCACAGGAGTGCTTCGGTCTTGCGATGCAGAGCGGGTGACAGGAATTGCACACTGCGCCTTCCCCCTGGAAGGGGGATGTTCTGCTACTGAACTACACCCGCACGCTGCTTGGGACCGGGCCTTTCGGCCTTGCCCCTCGGCGTGTTCCAAACCTTAGCGGATCATGGGGGGTGGAATGCAAATCGCCTCCCGGGACGGTCCGGCCGGGGCCCCTCCTCGGGGGGCGGTCCGGCCGGGCCCCCGGCTCAACTCGCCGCCTGGAACGCCTCGTAGACCCGCTTCGGGATGCGGCCCCGGGCGGGCACGTCCATCTTGTTGGACTGGGCCCAGGCGCGGACGGCCGCGGGGGCGGGGGCCACCGAGGTGTGGGTGTACGTCTCCGCCGGGGCGTTCCGGCCGGCCGCCCCGCGCGCGGACTGCTTGCGTCCGGCCGCGAGGTACGGGGCGAGTGCCTTGCGGAGTTTCTTTGCATTGGCAGCATTCAGGTCGATCTCGTACATCTTCCCGTCGAGGCCGAACGCGACCGTTTCAGCCGCTTCTCCGCCGTCCAGGTCGTCGGAGAGTGTGACCACCACACGCTGAGCCACGGATATCGGTCCTTTCCTGTGGCCGACGCCGGGGAGAGGACGCTTGTGGCGCCTCTGACGTGCGGCGATGACGACCCTACGGCTGTGCCGGGACAATGCTGCTTTCTTCTGGATTCCTTTCTACAGCGGCAGGTGTCGCAGGGGGAAGCCCCGGCAATTGTTTGAGCGTGTCCCGATGCAATGAGGTCCGGCGGAGATGCGACGGAGATGTGGCGGAGAACCGGCCGAGAACCGTCGGGGGATGCGGCGGGAGTCGATGAGATCAGGCGGGGAGCGCGATATTTCACGGGAATTTTGCGTGGGCGGGGCGGGTCCCGGACGCGGCCGGCGTCCGCCGGTCGGGCAGGTCCGTGACCTGGCCTTTGTAGGATCCTTCAGATCTCTACCCGCGTAGAATTTGGAGGCAGGTACGCTGAGCGGACCGCCCACGCAACACACCACCGGGAGTGCCAGTGGCACGCGTCGTAGTCGACGTCATGCTCAAGCCGGAGATCCTCGACCCCCAGGGGCAGGCGGTGCAGCGTGCACTGCCTCGCCTGGGATTCGCCGGAATCGCCGACGTCCGCCAGGGGAAGCGCTTCGAGCTGGAGGTGGAGGGACCGGTCGACGAGGCCGCCCTCGCCCGCATCCATGAGATGGCCGAAACCTTCCTTGCCAACACCGTGATCGAGGACTTCGTCGTGAAGGTGGAGTCGTGACCGCACGCATCGGCGTCGTCACCTTCCCCGGCACGCTCGACGACCAGGACGCGCTGCGCGCCGCCCGCCTCGCGGGCGCCGAGCCCGTCTCGCTGTGGCACCGCGACAAGGACCTCAAGCAGGTCGACGCCGTGGTCCTGGCCGGTGGCTTCTCCTACGGCGACTACCTGCGGGCCGGAGCCATCTCCCGCTTCTCGCCGGTGATGGAGACGGTCATCGAGCAGGCGAAGGCGGGCATGCCCGTCCTCGGCATCTGCAACGGCTTCCAGATCCTCACCGAGGCCCATCTGCTGCCGGGCGCGATGCTGCGCAACAACCACCTCCACTTCGTCTGCCGCGACCAGAAGCTGCGGGTGGAGAACGCGGGCACCGCCTGGACCTCGGACTACACCGAGGGCCAGGAGATCGAGGTCCCGCTCAAGAACATGGACGGCCGGTACGTCGCCGACGAGCGCACGCTCGACGAGCTGGAGGCCGAGGGGCGGGTCGCCTTCCGCTACCTGGACGTGAACCCCAACGGCTCGCTGCGCGACATCGCGGGCATCACCAACGCCGCGGGCAACGTGGTCGGCCTCATGCCGCACCCGGAGCACGCCGTCGAGCCGCTCATCGGCACCGGCAAGACGGACGGCCTCGGTTTCTTCACCTCGATCCTCAAGAAGCTGGTCAACGCCTGATGCTGCCTTCTTCCGGGGGTCGACCCCCGTACCCCCGAGCCTTCGACACGGTCAAGCACGCGGCCGAGACGCCGGACAGCGAGCAGCCCTGGAAGGAGCTCGGCCTCAAGGAGGACGAGTACGCGCGCGTCCGCGAGATCCTCGGCCGCCGTCCCACCGGCGCCGAGCTCGCCATGTACTCCGTCATGTGGTCCGAGCACTGCTCGTACAAGAGCAGCAAGGTCCACCTGAAGCAGTTCGGCGAGAAGGTCCCCGAGAACGACGCCATGCTCGTCGGCATCGGTGAGAACGCGGGCGTCGTCGACGTCGGCCAGGGGTACGCGGTGACCTTCAAGGTCGAGTCGCACAACCACCCCTCGTACATCGAGCCCTACCAGGGCGCGGCCACCGGCGTCGGCGGCATCGTCCGCGACATCCTCGCCATGGGCGCCCGCCCGGTCGCGGTCGTCGACCCGCTCCGCTTCGGCGCCGCCGACCACCCCGACACCAGGCGCGTGCTGCCCGGTGTCGTCGCGGGCATCGGCGGCTACGGCAACTGCCTCGGCCTGCCGAACATCGGCGGCGAGGTCGTCTTCGACTCCTGCTACCAGGGCAACCCGCTGGTCAACGCCGGTTGCATCGGCGTCATGAAGCACGAGGACATCCACCTCGCCAAGGCCTCCGGGCCCGGCAACAAGGTCATCCTGTACGGCGCCCGCACCGGCGGCGACGGCATCGGCGGCGTCTCGGTCCTCGCGTCCGAGACCTTCGACGACACCAAGCCCACCAAGCGCCCCGCCGTGCAGGTCGGCGACCCCTTCCAGGAGAAGCTCCTCATCGAGTGCACCCTGGAGATCTTCCGGGAGAAGCTGGTCGCGGGCATCCAGGACCTCGGCGGCGCCGGGCTCTCCTGCGCCACCTCCGAGCTGGCCTCCGCCGGTTCCGGCGGGATGCGCGTGGACCTCGACCTGGTGCACCTGCGCGACGCGACGCTCTCGCCCGAGGAGATCCTCATGAGCGAGTCGCAGGAGCGCATGTGCGCGATCGTCGAGCCCGAGCACGTCGCCCGCTTCCTGGAGATCTGCGAGAAGTGGGACGTCATCGCCACCGTCATCGGTGAGGTGACCGAGGGCGAGCGCCTGGAGATCTTCTGGCACGGCGAGCAGATCGTCGACGTGCCGCCGCGTTCCGTCGCCCACGAGGGCCCGACCTACCACCGGCCGTACGCGCGCCCCGAGTGGCAGGACGCGCTCCAGGCGGACGACGCGGGCAAGCTGCCCCGGCCGACGACCGGCGCCGAGCTGAAGGACCAGGTCCTGAGGCTGGTGTCGTCGCCGAACCAGGCGTCGAAGTCCTGGATCACGGACCAGTACGACCGGTTCGTGCAGGGCAACACGGTCCTGGCGCAGCCCGAGGACGCGGGCATGGTCCGCATCGACGAGGAGACCAACCTCGGCGTGGCCATGGCGACCGACGGCAACGGCCGGTACGCGAAGCTCGACCCGTACACGGGTGCGCAGCTCGCCCTCGCGGAGGCGTACCGCAACGTCGCCGCGTCCGGCGCCAAGCCGCTCGCCATCTCGGACTGCCTGAACTTCGGTTCGCCCGAAGACCCGGCCGTGATGTGGCAGTTCGCCGAGGCCACCCGTGGTCTCGCGGACGGCTGCCTCCAGCTCGGCACCCCGGTGACCGGCGGCAACGTGTCGCTCTACAACCAGACCGGTGACGTGGCGATCCACCCGACGCCCGTCGTGGCCGTCCTCGGTGTGATCGACGACGTCGACCGCCGTACGCCGATCGCCTTCGCGGAAGAGGGCCAGCTCCTCTACCTGCTGGGCGACACGCGTGAGGAGTTCGGCGGTTCGGCCTGGTCCGAGGTGATCCACCAGCACCTGGGCGGTCTGCCGCCGGCCGTGGACCTCGACCGCGAGAAGCTGCTGGGCGAGATCCTGATCTCGGCGTCCCGCGACGGCATGATCGACGCGGCGCACGACCTGTCCGACGGCGGTCTGGTGCAGTCGGTCGTCGAGTCCTGTCTGCGCGGCGGGCACGGCGCGCGTCTGGTCGTCCCGGAGGGCCTGGACGCGTTCACGTTCCTGTTCTCCGAGTCGGCGGGCCGCGCGGTCGTCGCCGTCCCGCGCAGCGAGGAGCTCCGCTTCACCGACATGTGCGGTGCGCGCGGTCTCCCGGTGGCCCGGATCGGTGTCGTCGACGGTGACGCGGTGGACGTGCAGGGCGAGTTCGCGCTCTCCCTCGCGGAGCTGCGCACGGCGCACGAGGCGACGATCCCGGGCCTGCTGGCCTGATCGCGTCGCACAGGAGTCACGGGGAGCCCCCGTCCGGCCTTCGGGTCCGGGCGGGGGCTCTTCCGTGTGTGCGGGCGTGGGCCGTGGTTCTCGCGCCGCGCGCACGGGGGCCGCGTCCCGCGTAAGGGGATCGCGTGCGGGACCGCCTACGGGCTCGGGTGCGGGAGTCGGGTGCGGGCGGGCTCCGACGGTTGCATGAGATTACGTAATTACGTAATCTCATGGTCATGGAGCTGGAAGAGCGGGTCGCCGCGCTGGAAGAGCGCGTCGCGGCCCTGGAGGGCGTCGAGCGACCCCCGCCCGAGACCGTCGGCGGCACCTTCTGGGCCCTGGAGGGGCTCAAGGCGCAGATCGCGGAGGCGGGGGCGGCCGGTGAGGACGGCGCGGTCCTGTTCACGGGCTCGGTCAGGCTGCCGACCGACGAGCGGTACGAGTGGCAGTTCGGCGCCTTCACCGAGCGGCTGCTCGACGAGGACTGGGCCTCGGTCGCCGAGAACCTCGCCGCGCTCGGGAATCCCGTACGGCTACGGCTGCTGCGGGAGATCCTCGGCGGTCGGCGCACCGCCGCCGAGCTGGCGGAGTCGGCCGAGACCGGCACGACCGGCCAGATCTACCACCATCTGCGCCAGTTGACCGGCGCGGGCTGGCTGCACACCAGCGGGCGCGGCCGGTACGAGGTCCCGGCCGCCCGGGTCGTCCCGCTCCTGGTGGTCCTCACGGCCGCCCGGCCGTGACGGTCCCGCCCGTCGCCTCACGGCCGCCCTGTCGTCTCAAGGCCGTCCGTTCCGTACGGCCGCCTGTTCGTGACGGCCTTCCGACCGTGACGGCCGTCCGTCCCTGACAGGTCCCGCCCGTCGCCCGCCCGCCCGAATCCGTCACCACCGTCCGTCCAGGGGGAACGTCCATGTCGTCACGGAAACTCGCCACCACGGTCTTCCGGCTGCTGATGCTGTTGTTCTTCGCGCAGGCGCTCGCGTCGGTCTTCGTGACTCCGCCCTACCCGTACGCGGCGGGCTGGCTCCCGGCGGTCGTCGGCGCCGTGGTCGGCGTCGGCCTCTTCGTGACCGCCCGCCCCCGCCGCGCCGCCGCCGCGGACCGGGCGCCGGTCGAGATCGCCCCGCCGGTCACCGGCCGCTGGACCGCCCTCAACAGCCCGGCGGACCGGACCCCGAGCCACGGGACGCACCTGTACGGGCAGACGTACGCGATCGACATCGCGGCGGTGGGTCCCCCGGACGGCTCCGGGGACGGCAGGCCCGCCTTCCGCGCGCTGTGGCCGCTGAGCCGCCGCAGCGAGGAGTACCCGGCCTTCGGCGCCCCGCTGTCCGCCGTCGCGGACGCCGTCGTCGTGCACGCCGAGGACCGGCAGCGCGACCACCGCACCCGCACCTCGCTGCCCGCCCTGCTGTACCTGATGGTGGTCGAGTCCCTGGTCAGGTCGCTGGCCGGGGCGCGCTGGGTGACCGGCAACCACCTGGTCCTGGACCTGGGTGACGGTACGTACGCGGTGTACGCGCACCTGCGGCGCGGCTCGCTGACGGTCCGCGCGGGCGACCGGGTGACGGCCGGGCAGGAACTGGCCAGGTGCGGGAACTCGGGCAACTCCACCGAGCCGCACGTCCACTTCCAGCTGATGGACGGCCCGGACCTGGACACGGCCGTGGGCGTCCCGTTCACCTGGCACGGGATCGGCGTCCCCGGGAACGGCGACACGTTCGAGGCCGGTGAACGAGTGGGGACCGGGCCCGAGCCGGGGACCGGGACCGATGCGTCGCCCGAGCCCACGACGAAGTCCGAGCCCGAGCTTGATGCCGGTGCCGGTGCCGGTGCCGGTGCCGGTGCCGTTGCCGGTGGCGCCGAGCCTGAGGCCGGGGCAGGGGCCGAGGCCATGCCCGGGACCGCCCGGGCGGCCTGACCTCCCCAGCGGTCACGAACGGCCGCCGTGGGGTCCGGCCGCGCGGCCGGGGCTCGTGCTCCGGCTACCCTCGCCCCCATGCCACCGGCCAAGAAGCGCACCCGCAGTTACGACTCCGCCAGGACCAGGGCCGCCGTGCTCGCCCAGTTCGGGCACGTACGGGAGGCCGTCGGGGCCCTCACGTCCGCACAGCTCGCCGGGCCGACCCGGCTCGGCGACTGGACCGTGCGGGACCTGGCGGCGCACCTCGCGTGGATGGTCGACTCGGTGCCGCTGCTCCTGGCGGAGCCCGAGCCGGCGCCCGGGAAGGACCGGCTGGCCCTGCTCGACTGGCCGTTCGTGACCGCAGGGGCTGCCGGACGGATCGACACGCACACCCGGGGCATCGACGCCGCCGATCTGCCAGGGCTCTACGCGCGCGTGGCGGAGGACTACGGGCGGGCGCTCGCGGACGCCCCCGACGGGCGGCTGCTGCCGGTGCGCTTCGGGCCGATGACCCTCGGGGACTTCCTCGTCACCCGGACCGTCGAACTCGTCGTCCACACCGACGACCTGAACGCGGCGACCGGCGCGGAGATCCCGTTCGACCGCCAGGCCCTCGCCGCCTGCACCCGGCTCCTCGCCGACGCGCTCGCCGCGAAGGCCCCCGGCGGGGCGGTCGAGGTCCGGGTCCCGCCGTACGCGGTGGTGCAGTGCGTCGAGGGCCCCCGGCACACCCGGGGCACCCCGCCGAACGTGGTGGAGACCGACCCGCTGACCTGGATCAGACTGGCGGCCGGGCGGACGCGGTGGGCCGCCGAACTCGACGCGGCCCACGTCCGCGCGAGCGGCGAACGCGCCGATCTGACGGACCTCCTGCCCCTGATGGGCTGACCCCGAGCGCCCCCCGAGCGCCCCCCGAGCGCTCCGGGGCGCCCCGGAGGGGAACCCGGGGGCACCCCGCTCCGTCCCACCGCCATGCAGAAGCAGACGCAGCGCCAGAAGCGACAGCAGAAGCGACCGCACGAGCGGAAGCCGGGGCGGAACGCGCCGCCGCGCCTCCTCGTGGCCACCGCCCTGGTCGCGCTCCTCACCGCCTGCGGCGGCGCGGGGGGCCGGGGGAGCGGCCCGGGAAGCGGCTCGGGCGCGGACACCCCCGACCTGCCCGTCGCCGGTACGCACTGGACGATCGGCGCCGTGACGAGCGACGGGGTCAGGTCCGCCGCCCCGGACGGCGCCCGGATCGATTTCGGCACCGACGGGACCGCCCGGGGCAGCACCGGCTGCAACGCCTTCGCGTCCGAAGTCGTCCTGCGCGGGGACACGCTCACCGTCTCCGCGCGGGAGAAGTCGGAGAAGGCCTGTCCCGAGGACGCCGTGCGCTTCGAGACCGTGTGGACGAAGGCGTTCACCGGACCCCTCCGGGGAACCCTGAAGGGGCAGCGCCTCACCCTGACCGCCCCCGACGGCCGGCACGTCCTCGAACTGACCGCCGAACCGGCCGCCCCGCTGCGCGGTACGACCTGGCGGATCGACGGCCTGGTCTCCGGGGCCACGGTGTCCTCGCTGCCCGGGGACAGCGGGGCGAAGGCGCGCCTGGTGTTCGGCGAGGACGGCCGGGTCACCGGGAACCTGGGCTGCAACAACTTCTCCGCGACCGTCCGGACCGACGGCGGGACCCTCACCGTCGAAGGCCCGATGGCGACCACCCGGATGATGTGCGCGGACCCGCAGATGCGACTGGAGACCCGGCTGTACGAGCTCCTCGACGGCCCGCTCACCTACCGGCTCGACCACCGCGCCCTGACCCTCACCGACGCCTCGGGCGAGGGCCTCACGGCGACGGCCGCGCAACCGGGCGACCGTTAGCGGGAAGCGGGAAGCGGGAAGCGGGAAGCGGGAAGCGGGAAGCGGGGGCAGCACCGGAAGCCCAGCAGGGCGGCGCCCCCGGACCCGTACGACCACGACCGTCCCTGTACGACCACCGCACCCTCCGCTCCCCGGCAACCGCCCCCGCTCAGTACGCCAGCAGTCCCGCGTCCGTCCGTTCCCAGGAGGTTCTGAGCGCGGCGAGCAGGGCGGGCTCGGCGGCGGCCCGGTCGGCCTGTTCGCGGGCGTCCGTGCCCAGGTCGAAGAGCTGGTCGCGCCCGCTCCTGCCCCGGTAGTACTTCCAGTCGCCCCGGCGCAGGGCCCGCTCGCCGCGCACCCGCCAGAACAGGTCCCGCTCGGGGACCTCCTCGCCGCGCAGCAGGTGTCCGGCGAGGCTGGTGCCGTCGAGGGGGTAGGCGGGATGGGCGCGGGCTCCGGCGAGTTCGAGGAGGGTGGCGGTCCAGTCGGGGGTGAAGACGGGCAGGTCGCTGACCTGGCCGCCGTCGATCCGGGCGGGCCAGCGCAGGATCGACGGCACCCGGATGCCGCCCTCCTGGAGGGAGCCCTTGTTCCCGGCGAGGGGCCAGTTGTAGGAGAAGCGTTCGCCGCCGTTGTCACTGGCGAAGAAGACGAGGGTGTCGCGTTCCTGGCCGGAGCGGCGCAGCGCGTCGAGGACCCGGCCGACCGAGCGGTCGAGGTCCTCGACCATCCGCGCGTACTTCTCGACGGAACCGCCGTCCGGGTGCCGGAGCGCGGAGCGGTCGCCCGCCCTGATCCTGCGGACGATCTCGGCGCTCAGTTCCTCGTCGCCGTCGGCGATCCAGGGCCAGTGCGGGGTGGTGAAGTTCAGGTTGAGCAGCCAGGGCCGGTCGTGTTCGCGGTCTTCTATGTAGGCGCTCGCCCGCTCGGTGAGGACACGGGTGTAGTAGCGCAGGTCCTGGTAGGGCGTGTCGCCCTCGTAGAGGTCGTACTCGCCGGAGAGCCCGAGCTTGGAGTAGTACTCCAGGGCGCCGCCGAAGTTGCCGAAGAACTCGTCCCAGCCGGACCGGGTGGGGGAGTAGTCGGGGAGGTAGCCGCAGTGCCACTTGCCGATGAGGGCGGTGGCGTAACCGGCGGTGCGCAGCTGGGAGGCGAGCGTGGGGTGGGTGGGCTCCAGGCCGACGGACCGGTCGGCGATGGGTTCGGCGAGCCCGCCCCTCGTACGGCCCGGGTAGCGGCCGGTGTAGAGGCTGAACCGGGTCGGGGAGCAGGTCGCGGAGCCGGAGTAGGCGTCGGTGAAGCGGACGCCCTGCCGGGCGAGCCGGTCGAGGTGCGGGGTCCTGATGTGGGGGGAGCCGTAGGAGGAGAGGTCGGCCCAGCCGAGGTCGTCGCCGAGCACGAAGAGGATGTTGGGGCGGCGGGAGTGACGGCGGGGGCGGGCGGCGGCGAAGGGGCGTTCCCTGGTGGTGCGGGCGGCGGCTCCGGCCGGACCGGAGGCGGCCTCGGCGGGGGCGGCGCCGACGGCGGCGAGCGCGGCGGCACCGGCGGCGGCTCCGCCGAGGGCGCGGCGGGACAGGCGCCCGGGGGGCGTGGACATACGGGTCTCCTGGGGGAGGAGCGGGCGTGCGCGGACGCTCCGGGGCCCGGCGCCGGGGACGGCACGGCACGGGGGCACGGAGGGAGGGAGCGGAGGCTCCGGAAGGCGGAAGGAGCGTCAGGCGCAGCGACAGGCGGCGCTGGTGACACGGACGAGGTCCACGTGTCGGCGCTGGACGAGGGTGACCGAGCGGTCACGCGGGGGCTGCATGGACGTGAGCCTGGGGGAAGCCGCGTGCACCTGTCAACGACCGTCCCGCTCTCCGGGACGGCGCCCCGGCCCTTCTGCTCTCGGGGGACGGCGGCTCGGCCCTCCGGGGCTCACGGGTTCTCCGGGGACGGCGGCCCGGCCCACCCCCCGGGGCTCACGGGTTCTCCGGGGACGGCGGCCCGGCCCACCCCCCGGGGCTCACGGGCGGCGGCCCCGGTCTCCGGAACGGCGGCCCGGCCTCCGGCTCTCCGCAACGGCCGCCCAGCCCCCGGCTCTCCGGAACAGTGACCCGGCCCCCCGTCTCCGGGAGAGCCTCTCCGAGAGCCCGACGCCCGGTTCTCCGGGCCGTCGGCGCCCCCCCCGGGACGTTCGGGAGGAACCTCCCAGAACCCCCGGAAGGAGTGATCGTCCCCGAGGCCCGGCGAGGGCTCCCACGGCGCCGGGAAGGTGCACTCCGTCACATCGCGGGGGCCCGGCCGGGCCGGTAGGGGTGCCCACCCGGCCGGGCCCGGGGGCCGAAATCCCTTCCCGCGCCTGCTGTGTGGGCCCCTCCGAACGGGAAACGATCATTTCGTGCGATCGCACGAGTGCGGACGTCCCCGCATTTCCTCAATTCGGACCAGTGGTCGAGCCCGTCTACACTCGGGAACGTGCCACGTGGTGACGGTCGACTCAATCACGACTTGCTCCCCGGCGAGAAAGGCCCCCAGGACGCTTGTGGCGTCTTCGGTGTCTGGGCTCCGGGTGAAGAGGTCGCAAAGCTCACGTACTTCGGGCTCTACGCCCTCCAGCATCGGGGCCAGGAATCCGCGGGTATCGCGGTCAGCAACGGCTCCCAGATCCTCGTCTTCAAGGACATGGGCCTCGTGTCCCAGGTCTTCGACGAGACCTCTCTCGGTTCCCTCCAAGGTCATATCGCGGTCGGTCACGCCCGCTACTCGACCACCGGGGCGTCCGTGTGGGAGAACGCGCAGCCGACGTTCAGGGCGACCGCCCACGGCTCCATCGCGCTCGGCCACAACGGCAACCTGGTGAACACGGCGCAGCTCGCCGAAATGGTCGCCGACCTGCCCAAGAAGGAAGGCCGGACGACTCGCGTCGCCGCCACCAACGACACCGACCTGGTCACCGCGCTCCTCGCGGGCCAGTCGGACGAGGACGGCACGCCGCTCACCGTCGAGCAGGCCGCCGCGAAGGTCCTCCCCGAGGTCCGGGGCGCCTTCTCCCTCGTCTTCATGGACGAGCACACGCTCTACGCGGCCCGTGACCCGCAGGGCATCCGCCCGCTGGTCCTCGGCCGTCTGGAGCGCGGCTGGGTGGTCGCGTCCGAGTCCGCCGCCCTCGACATCTGCGGCGCCAGCTACGTCCGCGAGGTCGAGCCGGGCGAGCTGATCGCGATCGACGAGAACGGCATCCGCACCTCGCGATTCGCGGAAGCGAAGCCCAAGGGCTGTGTCTTCGAGTACGTGTACCTGGCCCGCCCGGACACCGACATCGCGGGCCGGAACGTGTACCTCTCCCGGGTGGAGATGGGCCGCCGCCTCGCGAAGGAGGCGCCCGCCGAGGCCGACCTGGTCATAGCGACACCGGAGTCCGGCACCCCCGCCGCCATCGGCTACGCCGAGGCCTCGGGCATCCCCTTCGGCGCCGGCCTGGTGAAGAACGCCTATGTCGGGCGCACCTTCATCCAGCCCTCCCAGACGATCCGCCAGCTCGGCATCCGGCTGAAGCTGAACCCCCTCAAGGACGTCATCAAGGGCAAGCGCCTGGTGGTCGTCGACGACTCGATCGTCCGGGGCAACACCCAGCGCGCCCTGGTCAAGATGCTCCGCGAGGCCGGCGCGGCCGAGATCCACATCCGGATCTCCTCGCCGCCGGTGAAGTGGCCCTGCTTCTTCGGCATCGACTTCGCCACCCGCGCGGAGCTGATCGCCAACGGCATGTCCACCGATGAGATCGGCAAGTCGCTGGGCGCGGACTCGCTCTCGTACATCTCCCTCGACGGGATGATCGAGGCGACCACCATCCAGAAGCCGAACCTCTGCCGTGCCTGCTTCGACGGCGAGTACCCGATGGAGCTGCCGGACCCCGAACTGCTCGGCAAGCAGCTCCTGGAGACCGAGCTGGCCGCCGGTCCTGCGGCCACCGCCGCCGCCGACGCGCTCCGCCGCCCGTAATCCCGTCACACCCCGCTGCGCCCCGCAGTACGACACGAAAGCTCTCAACCCATGTCTGAGACCACTGGTGCCAGCTACGCGTCCGCGGGCGTCGACATCGAAGCGGGCGACCGCGCCGTCGAGCTCATGAAGGAGTGGGTGAAGAAGACACGGCGCCCCGAGGTCCTGGGCGGCCTCGGCGGCTTCGCCGGACTCTTCGACGCCTCCGCCCTCAAGCGCTACGAGCGTCCGCTGCTCGCCTCCGCCACCGACGGCGTCGGCACGAAGGTCGACATCGCCCGCCAGCTGGGCGTATACGACACCATCGGCCACGACCTCGTCGCGATGGTCATGGACGACATCGTCGTCTGCGGCGCCGAACCGCTCTTCATGACCGACTACATCTGCGTGGGCAAGGTCCACCCGGAGCGGGTCGCCGCCATCGTCAAGGGCATCGCCGAGGGCTGTGTCCTGGCGGGCTGCGCCCTGGTCGGCGGCGAGACGGCGGAGCACCCGGGCCTCCTCGGCCCGGACGACTTCGACGTCGCGGGCGCGGGCACCGGCGTCGTGGAGCACGACAGGCTCCTCGGCCCCGACCGCATCCGTACGGGGGACGCGGTCATCGCCATGGCCTCCTCCGGGCTTCACTCCAACGGGTACTCGCTCGTCCGGCACGTGGTCTTCGACCGTGCCGGGATGAGCCTCGACCAGCAGGTCGAGGAGCTCGGCCGGACGCTGGGCGAGGAGCTCCTGGAGCCCACGAAGATCTACTCCCTCGACTGCCTGGCCCTCACCAGGACCACCGAGGTCCACGCCTTCAGCCACATCACGGGCGGCGGCCTCGCGGCCAACCTGGCACGGGTGATCCCGGACGGTCTGCACGCCACCGTGGACCGTTCGACCTGGGCCCCTGGCGCGATCTTCGACCTGGTCGGCACGGCCGGCCGGGTGGAGCGCCTGGAGCTGGAGAAGACCCTGAACATGGGCGTCGGCATGATGGCCGTCGTCCCCGCCGACTCCGTCGACGCGGCCCTGACGACGCTCGCGGACCGCGGGGTCGAGTCCTGGGTGGCGGGCGAGATCACCGGGCGCGGGGACCGCGCCACGGGCGCCGAGCTGGTCGGGGACTACGCGCGGTAGTCCGGGACGGAAGAGGTACGCGACGGGGCGCTCCTGAGGGGGCGCCCCGTCCGCGTGCTCCCCCGGACGACCCGTGGGGGTCCGCGCCGGGTTCCCTCACGGGCGGCCCGCGCCCGGTCTCTCCGTGGACCCGGGGCGCGTCCGGTGCCGGGCGCCACGAGGACGTGCCCCCGGCCGGGAGACCGGCACGGGCCCTCGGTGCGGGGAGCCACGGGGGCGCGTCAGGACAGGTGGAAGACGGGGCGTGTCCGGTCCCGGGACACGAGGGTGTGCGGACAGCACGGAAACCCGGCCGGGTGGTCCCGGACCGGGTTTCGGTGGTTCAGAAGGTCAAGCGCGACGGGGGGACGCACCACTCGGACCGGACTGGTCGTCCTCGTCCTCGTCGTCCTCGTCGTAGAGATCCGCGTACTGGGCGTACGGGTCGTCTTCCTCGTCGTCGTCGTCCTCGAACGGCTCGCCATTCGGCGGCTGGTTCGAAGTCGAAGCGCCCAGCTCATTGGCCAGACGCGTCAGGTCAGTCCCGCCGCTGCTGTACTTCAGCTGGCGGGCGACCTTGGTCTGCTTGGCCTTTGCCCGGCCGCGCCCCATGGCTCGACCCCCTCGGTGACGGGGCTCGTCGGCCCCAGAGTCTTGACACGCGTTCATGAGTCGGAACGGACTCTCGACAGAGAGACCGGCCCGTAGGGCTTCAACGGTACCTGTTTCCGCGGGTCTACGGTACGCCGCGCGCATCACATACCCCGGTACAGAACCATCGAGGTGCCCTTTCCTCGCTGGTCAATCGCGATTTTAACCTCTTCTTGAGGGCCGACCCGCCGAACGGCGTGAGGGAAGTCTCGCCACGGTCCCCGCCGTGGCCTCCTCCGCGCCCCGGACGGCGGGCCGGTCCGCGCCCGGCTCAGGCGAGCCGGGCGTCCGCGATCCGCCGCTCCGCGATCCGGTCGGCGGCGGCCGCCGGCGGAATCCCGTCGGACTTCGCACGTGCGAAGATCTCCAGGGTGGTGTCGAAGATCTTCGTCGCCTTCGCCTTGCAGCGGTCGAAGTCGAAGCCGTGCAGCTCGTCGGCGACCTGGATCACGCCACCGGCGTTGACCACGTAGTCGGGCGCGTAGAGGATGCCCCGGTCCGCGAGGTCCTTCTCGACGCCGGGGTGGGCGAGCTGGTTGTTGGCCGCGCCGCAGACGATCTTCGCGGTGAGGACCGGCACGGTCTCGTCGTCCAGGGCGCCGCCGAGCGCGCAGGGCGCGTAGATGTCCAGGCCCTCGACGCGGATCAGCGCCTCGGTGTCGGCGACCACGGTCACCTGGGGGTGCCTGTCGGTGATCCGGCGCACCGACTCCTCGCGGACATCGGTGATCACGACCTCGGCGCCGTCCGACAGGAGGTGCTCGACCAGGTAGTGGCCGACCTTGCCGACGCCCGCGACGCCGACCTTGCGGCCGCGCAGGGTCGGGTCGCCCCACAGGCTCTGCGCGGAGGCGCGCATCCCCTGGAAGACGCCGAAGGCGGTGAGGACGGAGGAGTCGCCCGCGCCGCCGTTCTCGGGGGAGCGGCCGGTGGTCCACCGGTTCTCGCGGGCGACGACGTCCATGTCGGCGACGTAGGTGCCGACGTCGCAGGCCGTGACGTACCGGCCGCCGAGGGAGGCGACGAACCGCCCGTAGGCGAGGAGGAGCTCCTCGGTCTTGATCTGCTCGGGGTCGCCGATGATGACGGCCTTGCCGCCGCCGTGGTCGAGACCGGCCATGGCGTTCTTGTACGACATGCCCCGTGCGAGGTTGAGGGCGTCGGTGACCGCCTCGGCCTCGGTGGCGTAGGGGTAGAAGCGGGTGCCGCCGAGGGCCGGGCCCAGGGCGGTGGAGTGGAGTGCGATGACGGCCTTGAGGCCGGTGGCGCGGTCCTGGCAGAGCACGACTTGCTCGTGGCCACCCTGCTCCGAGTGGAACAGGGTGCGCAGTACGTCAGCAGGAACGCCGGTCACATCGGTCACGGTGGTGACTCCCAAGTACGAAGCGGCGGTTTCGGGCCTCCCTGCGGGTGGGGGAGGACCAGTTCGGCACGAGGGTAAGTCCTACCTGGGCGTAGATCAGCGGCAGTGCTCAGGATCACCCCCTCGGGGGGTACCTCCGTGGAAGTATGCGCGACATGTCGGTCGCCTCCTCGGTCCTCGTCCCCTACGCGTCCTATCTGCGGGTGTACGAACCGCTGGCCGCGTTCCCCGAGCCGGAGCGGACCCACTGGGCCCGGTACGCGCGGCTCCCGCGCACCCCGGGGGCGCAGGACGAGCTGCGCGGGTCCCTCGCCGACCTGCTGCCGACCCCGCCGGTCCCGGTCCCGGTGCACGAGAGCGCGGACGCGTTCGTCGCCCTGCTGGACGGGGTGGTGGTGATCTGCCCGTGGCGGACCCGGCTGCGCGGCTGGCTGGCGCTGCGGGAGGTGGTGGACCAGTTCCCCGGGCCGGTCCTGGACGCGATGCTGCCGCCGGTGGTGCGGGCGCAGGTGGCGGCGGACCACGAGCGGTGGCTGGAGCGGAACCCGGACGCGCGCCCGTGGATCCGTACGGCGGTGTGGCAGGTGCCGCTGCGGTGGTTCTCGCTCTTCGGGGACGAGGACCGGGAGTACGAGCCGGGGCGGGCGAAGGGGACGCCGGAGGGGGGTGCGGAGGGCCGTGCTCCGGTGCTGCGGTACCGGACGACGATGGCGCAGGCGCGCCGGCGGCTCGCGCGGGCGCTCAGGGCGCTGCGGGAGTCGATCGACGAGGGCCCGATGACGGAGGGGCTGATCGAGGTGGGGCGCTGGCTGGAGGAGTTCCATCCGAGGGCCCTGGTGGAGCTGGACTTCGGCGGTCTGGTGCACGCGGTCCCCGAGGAGTGGCTGGCGGGCGACCGGTCGGCCGCGCAGCTCGCGGAGGGGTTCGCGGCGCTGCGGGAAGGGGACACCGAAGCGGCGGGCGAGGCGTACGGGCGGCTGGCCGAGCGCTGGCGGATCGTCAGGGAGCTGCGGTTCGCGAACTGACATCAGTCGGGCATCTTCGTCAGGTCGGTATCGACAAGACATCCCCGATCGGGGTAAATGATCTTCAGGACGTGGATGTTCCGGGTGGCCGGTTCTGGTCGCACGGTGGTGTCCGGGTCCTTCGGCACTGAGCGGGCGGGGCCGTTGGTCCCGATCCGGGCCTTTGGCTCAAGCGTGACGGACAGCACTTAACGCACCCTTGCGCCCATCACCCACCCTCGTGCCAAAATAGGACAAGGAGTCCGGGGAGGGTTCCTTCCGTCCATCTATGGGCGGAACGCTCAGCATTGCACTCTATGGGGGGTCTGAGGACTCCTGATCGCCCTGTGACTGATCGTCACAGTCGCGTGACTGTCCGTTATGGCATGGTCCATCGACTTCCGCCGCTGATGAACACCTGCGAGGGCAATTCCATCGGTTTGGCCGACGTGGCTGGACGGATGGTGTAGTTGTAGTGCCGAGGACAAGCCGTTCGTCCTATAACCGACTCGGCCCGCTTCTGCCATTTCGGGCAACGCGGGTCAAGGTGCAGAATTTAGAGGAAAGAACCGAGATTGGTTCGGTTCTCCCGAGGAGGCCGCTCATGACCGCTCGCACCCCTGATGCCGAGCCGCTGCTGACCCCTGCCGAGGTTGCCACGATGTTCCGCGTGGACCCGAAGACGGTGACCCGTTGGGCGAAGGCCGGGAAGCTCACGTCCATCCGCACCCTGGGTGGACACCGCCGCTACCGCGAGGCTGAGGTCCGTGCCCTGCTTGCGGGCATTCCGCAGCAGCGCAGCGAGGCCTGAGGTCGCGCACACCCCGCACCACTTGTGACACCGGGCCCGTCCGGATCCCCCAATCCGGTCGCCCACCCCTAGCTCTGCCGGTGAACTCCCGCCCCAACGGGACTCCGCCATCGATCGCGCTGGACTCCGCCGGGTCTGGCGCGATCTTCTTTTGTGCCCGGCGCCACTCTGTTCCTGGTGGTGCAATTGCACATATTAAATCGTGCTGGTGTAGGAAGGGTGTAAGTGAAGCGGTTTCTAAAACTCTTTCAGTGACACCCGTCACACTGGCGAAGCCTTGCCAAAGAACAGCCTCCCACTCCCAGGAGCACGCTCAACCCGCCGTTGGTCACCGGCCGATGGGACTTTCGTCCCCGGGGTCACCAGGGCCTCCGGGGTCACGGGGGTCACCGCAATCGCCCGGGGCGCCGGACGCGCCGGGAGCTTCGGCCCCACGGGAGCCGCCGGGCCCGCCCGGGACTTCGGGCCCGCCGTACTCGCCGGAGCCGCCGAGGACTTCCCGGGCCCGGCCGCCGGACGCGCCGAGGACTTCCCGGCCGCCGTCCCCGCCATTCCAGGCAGTTCCGCCGTCCCCGCCGTCCCCGCTGCCCTCGCCGGTCCCGGCTGATCCATGGGGCTCCGGCGGTGCGGCCCGTACGGACGGCGCGGAGGGGTTCGGGGGCCCCGGGGCCTGCCGCCCGTACCCGACGGCTTCCGGCCCCTCCCCGCCCTCCATGGCGAGCCTCAGGAGCCGGTGGCAGACCGCGCAGTGGCGCGTCAGGTGCCCGAAGCGTGCGGCGGCCGCCAGATGGGCGCGCAGCAGTGCTCTGGTGTCGTGCCGTGCCATGGACGCCGCGGCCATGCGCCACCTCCGGTGTGGGGCCCCGTTTCCCTGAAGTCCGGGGTACCCGTGGCCACCCGGCTCCGTCAAGGAAGCGGACACGAAGAAAGGCCCGCATCTCACGATGCGGGCCTTTCGAAGGGCGATCCTGACGGGACTTGAACCCGCGACCTCCACCTTGACAGGGTGGCGAGCTAACCAACTGCTCCACAGGACCTTGCTCGCAACCCCTTGTAAGCGGCTGCGAGGATGACTGTACCCCAGGTCAGCGGGTGCGGTCGAACTCGTCGGCGGCCGGGCCCCTCAGGGGGCCGCCGCGTCGATCGCCTTCACGATCCGCTTGTCCGACACGGGGTACGCCGTGCCCAGGGCGTGGGCGAAGTAGCTCACCCGCAGCTCCTCGATCATCCAGCGGATGTCGGTGACCTCGGACGGCACCGGGCGTCCCTTCGGGAGCTGTTCGAGCAGCCAGGCGTACTCGTCCTGCATCTCGTGGACCTTCTCCATCCGGGTGGTGTCCCGCTGGACCCCGGTCGGCATCTGCTGGAGCCGTCGGTCCACCGCCACCAGATAGCGCATCAGGTCGGGGAGCCGCTTCAGCCCGGTCAGGGTCACGAAGCCGGCCGGCACCAGCCGGTCGAGCTGGGCCCGTACGTCCCGCAGGTTCGGCAGCAGCGCCGGGCTGTTCGCGGACTTCAGCCGCCGCTCGCAGGCCTGCCAGGCCGCCAGGATCTGCTGGACCTGGCCCACCGTCCGTACGGTCGTGTCCACCAGGTCCGCGCGGACCTTGTCGTACAGCTTCCGGAAGGACTCCTCGTCCCAGGCCGGGCCGCCGTGGTCCGCGATCAGCTTGTCCGCCGCCGCGGTGGCGCAGTCGTCGAAGAGGGCCTGGATCGTGCCGTGCGGGTTCGCCGACAGGGCCAGCTTCTGCTGGTTGGTCAGCTTGTCCGAGGCGAACTTCGCCGGGTTCACCGGGATGTTCAGCATGATCAGCTTCCGGGTGCCCCGCCACATCGCCCGTTCCTGCTCGGCCTCCGTGTCGAAGAGCCGGACGGCGACGGTCGCGCCCTCGTCGACGAGCGCCGGGTACGCCTTGACCGGCTGGCCCGACCGCCGGGTCTCGAAGACCTTGGTGAGCGTCCCGATCGTCCAGTCGGTGAGCCCCGTGCGCTCCAGGGAGGGCCCGGAGCCGTCCGGGCCGCCGGTGGCCGCCGCGGCGGCCTGGGAGAGGGCCTGGCGGGCCTTGGGACGCAGCTGGAGGCGCAGCGCCTCCAGGTCCTTGTCCTCGGCGACCTTCCGGCGCCGCTCGTCGACGATCCGGAAGGTGACCTTGAGGTGTTCGGGGACCTTCGACCAGTCGAAGTCCTCGGGGGTGACGGGGACGCCGACCATCCGCTGGAGGCCGCGGGCGAGCGCGCCCGTCAGCGGCTCCTGCACGGGCACCACGGTGTCGAGGAAACGGCCCGCGAAGTCGGGCGCGGGGACGTAGTGGCGGCGGATCGGCTTCGGCAGGGAGCGGATCAGCTCCGTGACGACCTGGGCGCGCAGTCCCGGGATCTGCCACTCGAAGCCCTCGTCGGTGACCTGGTTGAGGACCTGGAGGGGGATGTGGACGGTCACGCCGTCGGCGTCCGCGCCGGGCTCGAACTGGTACGTCACCCGGAACTTCAGCGGCCCCTGCCGCCAGGAGTCCGGATAGTCGTCCTTGGTGACCGCCCCCGCCTTCTCGTTGATGAGCATCTCGCGCTCGAAGTCGAGGAACTCCGGTTCCTCATGGCGCTTGTGCTTCCACCACGAGTCGAAGTGGGCGCCGGACACGACGTGCTCGGGGACCCGCTTGTCGTAGAAGTCGAAGAGGGTCTCGTCGTCGACGAGGATGTCCCGGCGGCGGGCCCGGTGCTCCAGCTCCTCGACCTCGGTGAGCAGCTTGCGGTTGTCCGCGAAGAACTTGTGGTGGGTGCGCCAGTCGCCCTCGACGAGCGCGTTCCTGATGAACAGGTCGCGGGAGACCTCGGCGTCGATCCGGCCGTAGTTCACCTTGCGGTCGGTGACGATCGGGACGCCGTACAGGGTGACCTTCTCGAAGGCCATGACGGCCGCCTGGTCCTTCTCCCAGTGCGGTTCGCTGTACGTCTTCTTCACCAGGTGCTGGGCGAGCGGCTCGATCCACTCGGGTTCGATCCGCGCGTTGACCCGGGCCCACAGGCGGGAGGTCTCCACCAGTTCGGCGGACATGACGAACCTCGGGGGCTTCTTGAAGAGCGCCGAGCCGGGGAAGAGCGCGAACTTGGCGTTCCGCGCGCCCAGGTACTCGTTCCGGCCGCCTTCCCGGCGCCCGCTGTCCTTCGCCTTGTCCTTCGCCCCGTCCTTGGACTCCTTGACGTCCTTCAGACCGATGTGGCTGAGCAGCCCCGCGAGCAGGGACACGTGCACGGACTGCTCCGGCGCGTCCTCCTCGTTGAGGTGGATGCCCATCTGCTTGGCGACCGTCCGCAGCTGGCTGTAGATGTCCTGCCACTCGCGGATGCGGAGGAAGTTCAGGTACTCCTGCTTGCACATCCGGCGGAACGAGGACGAGCCGCGCTCCTTCTGCTGCTCGCGGACGTACCGCCACAGGTTCAGATAGGCGAGGAAGTCGCTCGTCTCGTCCTTGAACCGGGCGTGCTGCTGGTCGGCCTGCGCCTGCTTCTCCGAGGGCCGCTCGCGCGGGTCCTGGATGGAGAGCGCCGCGGCGATGACCATGACCTCGCGGACGCAGCCGTTGCGGTCGGCCTCCAGGACCATCCGGGCGAGCCTCGGGTCCACGGGCAGCTGGGAGAGCCTGCGGCCCTCCGGGGTCAGCCGCTGCCCCCTCTTCCCCTCCTGCTTGCCCTCCTGGGACTTCTCGGCCGTCTCGAACGCGCCCAGTTCCTGGAGGAGCTGCACGCCGTCCCGGATGTTGCGGTGGTCCGGCGGGTCGATGAAGGGGAACTTCTCGATCTCGCCGAGCCCGGCGGCGGTCATCTGGAGGATGACGGAGGCCAGGTTCGTACGGAGGATCTCCGCGTCCGTGAACTCGGGACGGGTGAGGAAGTCGTCCTCCGAGTACAGCCGGACGCAGATGCCGTCGGAGGTACGGCCGCAGCGGCCCTTGCGCTGGTTGGCGCTGGCCTGGCTGACCGGTTCGATCGGGAGCCGCTGCACCTTCGTGCGGTGCGAGTAGCGGGAGATCCGGGCGGTGCCGGGGTCGATCACGTACTTGATGCCGGGGACCGTCAGGGAGGTCTCGGCGACGTTCGTGGCGAGGACGATCCGGCGTCCCGAGTGCGCCTGGAACACCCGGTGCTGCTCGGCGTGCGAGAGGCGCGCGTAGAGAGGCAGGACCTCCGTGCCGGACAGCTTCCGCTTCTCCAGCGCGTCGGCGGTGTCCCGGATCTCGCGCTCGCCGGAGAGGAAGACCAGGACGTCGCCGGGGCCTTCCTTGCGGAGTTCGTCGACGGCGTCGCAGATCGCGGTGATCTGGTCGCGGTCCGCGTCCTCGGAGTCCTCTTCGAGCAGCGGCCGGTAGCGGACCTCGACGGGATACGTACGGCCGCTGACCTCGACGATCGGGGCATCGCCGAAGTGGCGGGAGAAACGCTCCGGGTCGATGGTCGCGGAGGTGATCACGACCTTGAGGTCGGGGCGCCTGGGAAGCAGCTGGGCCAGATAGCCGAGCAGGAAGTCGATGTTGAGGGACCGCTCGTGAGCCTCGTCGATGATGATCGTGTCGTAGGCGCGCAGCTCGCGGTCGGTCTGGACCTCGGCGAGCAGGATGCCGTCGGTCATCAGCTTCACGAAGGTCGCCTCGGGGTTCACCTGGTCGGTGAAGCGGACCTTCCAGCCGACGGCCTCGCCCAGCGGGGTCCGCAGCTCCTCGGCGATCCGCTCGGCGACCGTGCGGGCGGCGATCCGGCGGGGCTGGGTGTGCCCGATCATGCCCCGGACGCCCCGGCCGAGCTCCAGACAGATCTTGGGGATCTGGGTGGTCTTCCCGGAGCCCGTCTCACCGGCGACGATCACGACCTGGTGGTCGCGTATCGCCTCCAGGATCTCGTCCTTCTTCTGCGAGACGGGCAGCTGTTCGGGATAGGTGACCGGGGGCACGCGGGCGGCGCGCCCGTCGACGCGCTCCTTGGCCGTGGCCGCCTCGGCGGCGATCTCGTCCAGGACGGCCGCGCGGGCCTCGGGCTTGCGGATGCGGCGGGCGCCTTCGAGACGGCGGCCGAGCCGGTGGGAGTCCCGCAGCGAGACCTCGGCCAGGACGGACTGGAGGGCGGCGAAGGAAGTAGACATACGGCGTCCAGGATCGCACCTGCGGCCGAGAAGCGGCGAACCGATTTACGGGCGGCGTTCCCGGGCGTGGCGGCCCGGGTGCGTACTATTTCGGACACGTCGACCGGACCGGAGAGGTTTCGCATGTTCCGCACCGCCCGTGGACCGGTGGCTTTCGCCGCCCTCGCGGCCCTGGTGCTGGGTCTGCTGCTGACCTGCGGCCCGACGATCCGCCCGGCGCCGTCCGCCCTCCGGGCCGGGCCCGCCGCCGGGACGGGCGCCTCCGAGGCCGGTACGGGCGTGGCCACCGGGGCGGATGTCTCCCCTGGGGCGGATGCGTCTGCCGGGGCGGATGCTTCCGGCGCGGTGGCGGTGCGCACGGTCGCCGGACCGGTCGGGATCGGCGCCGTCCGGCCGTCCGCCGCCCGCACGGAGGCCGGTACCGCTCGGTCCTCCGCCGCTCGCGCGGATCTCCGCACGGAGGCCCCCGCCGTCCGGCCCTCCTTCTTCGTCCGTACGACCGGATCGGTCGAGTCCCGTACGGCCGGATCATCGGTCGAGTCCCGTACGACCGGGCCGGTCGAGGCCCGCGCGGTCGTCGGGGGCGGCACGGGGGTGCCCGGTTGTGACGGTCCGGGGCGCTCCGGGGACGAGGGGGCCGCCCGGCCGGTCCTGCCGCCGCGCGCGCACGGCTTCGCCGAGGCGCTGCCCGCGCTCGCCGCCGACCGTACGGTGCCCGCCGCCCGGCACCCCGGGGCGGACACCCCGCCGGTGCTGCCGGGACGGGAGCCACCCGCGCGCGTAGCCCCGTCTCCCGTGGAGCTCTCCGTCCTGAGGGTGTAGACGGACCGGCCGTCCTCCGCCGTCCGTCCTCCCACCCCCTTCTCCCTGTCACAGGAGCGCTTCCGCATGTCCACGCCCAGGTCCAAGTCCAAGTCCACGTCGATGTCCAAGGCCAAGGCCAAGCCGACGTCCAAGCCCAAGTCCCCGGCCAGGCCCGCGGGCGGGTCACGGTCCCGGCGGATCGCCGTCGTCGGCGGGGTGGCCGCCGCCGCCGCGCTGCTCGGCCTCGTCTCGTACACCGCGACCAAGCCCCCGGCCCCCGGCGCCTCCGGCTCCTCGCCGGTCGCCGACGTCTCCGCGGACCCGTCCGCCGGGGTCTACGCCCAGCTGGAGGCGTACGCCCGCCGCGACCCCTCCGACAAGCTCGCCCTCGGCCGCGCCGACGCGCCCGTGGTGCTCATCGAGTACGCCGACTTCAAGTGCGGCTACTGCGGGAAGTTCGCCCGGGACACCGAACCGCTCCTGGTGGAGAAGTACGTCGACGAGGGCGTCCTGCGCATCGAGTGGCGGAACTTCCCGATCTTCGGCGCCGAGTCGGAGGCCGTCGCCCGCGCCTCCTGGGCAGCCGGGCAGCAGGGCCGGTTCTGGGAGTTCCACCGGGCCGCCTACGCGGACGGCGCCAAGGAGAAGGGCTTCGGGAAGGAGCGCCTGACCGTCCTCGCCCGGGAGGCGGGCGTCCCCGACGCGGCCCGGTTCGCCCGGGACAGCGAGGGGGAGGCGGCCCGCGCGGCCGTCCGCGCCGACCAGGAGCAGGGCTACTCCCTGGGCGCGACCTCCACCCCGTCCTTCCTGGTCAACGGACGCCCCATCGCGGGCGCCCAGCCCCTGGAGACCTTCACCGAGGCCATCGAGGCGGCGGCGAAGGCGGCGAAGAACACCCCCGGGGGAACCCCGAAGGGCACCCCTGAGAACACTCCGGAGAAGTCCGGCGCCCCGGAGCCCTCCGGGGCCGGACAGTGACGTCCGGCATCGGCTACTTCGCCGCGTTCCTCGGCGGGCTGCTCGCCCTCCTCAGCCCGTGCAGCGCCCTGCTGCTCCCCGCCTTCTTCGCGTACTCGGTCGACACGCGCGCGAAGCTGGTGGCGAGGACCGGCATCCTCTACGCGGGCCTGGCGACCACGCTCGTCCCGCTCGGCGCGGCCGGGTCCTTCGCGGGCCGCCTCTTCTACGGCCACCGGGACCTGCTGGTCACCGTCGGCGGCTGGCTGATCGTCGGGCTCGGGGTCCTGCAGATCCTGGGTCTCGGCTTCGCCTCCCGCCGGATCGCCGAGGCGAGCGGCCGCATCCGGCCCACGTCGGCGTTCTCCGTCTACGCCCTCGGCCTGGTCTACGGCCTGGCCGGATTCTGCGCGGGCCCCATCCTGGGCAGCGTCCTGACGGTGGCGGCGCTGAGCGGCAGCCCGGCGTACGGGGGGCTGCTCCTGGCGGTGTACGCGCTGGGCATGGCGGTCCCGCTGTTCGTCCTCGCGCTGCTCTGGGAGCGCTACGACCTGGGGCGGCGGTCCTGGCTGCGCGGTCGCGCGCTGCGGATCGGCCGGTTCACGCTGCACTCCACCTCGGTGCTCTCGGGGCTGTTCTTCGTGACCCTCGGGGCGCTGTTCCTGGTCTTCGACGGGACGACCGCGCTGCCGGGGCTGCTGTCGGTGGACGAGTCGTTCGCGGTGGAGCAGCGGGTGGCCTCCCTCGGCCGGGCGGTCCCGGACTGGGCGCTGCTGGTCGCGGTGGTGGCCGTGGTGACGCTGGTGCTCGCGGTGCGGGGCAGGCGGGGGAGGCGCCAGGGGGAGCAGGAGCGGGAAGGGGCGTGACGGTGCTCGGGGGAGGGCCGTGACGGTGCTCGGGGGGAGGGGCGCCCGGCTCCTCCCCGTACCGGGTACGGGCCGCTCCCCGTACCGGCCGCTCGCCCGTCCGGTTCGCTCGTCCGGCGGGGGGTGCCCCCGCCGGGGCGCTCCGGGGCTCCGCCGTCCCGGCGGCGTCCGGACACGAAGAAGGCCCCGTTCTCTCGAACGGGGCCTTGCTGTCTTGTGGCTGGGGCCGGGATCGAACCGGCGACCTATCGCTTTTCAGGCGATCGCTCGTACCAACTGAGCTACCCAGCCGGGTTGTCCCTGCTCGAAGAGCTCGGGAACAGAACCGTTTCCAGTTCCAGCGATCCTGACGGGACTTGAACCCGCGACCTCCACCTTGACAGGGTGGCGAGCTAACCAACTGCTCCACAGGACCTTGTGGTGCGCGAGAGCAAGTCTCGCACACGTTTGTAACGTACCCCCAACGGGATTCGAACCCGTGCTACCGCCTTGAAAGGGCGGCGTCCTGGGCCACTAGACGATGAGGGCCAGAGGCTCACCTGGGCGCTTCGCAGCGCCTCGGGGACGTGAGAAGCATATGGGATGTCGGGCGCTATCGCCAAAACGGTTTCCGACGGGGGGAGAATGGGGCCGTGCTGGAGATGACGCGCGAAGAGTTCGAGGAGCTTGTCGCCGAGGCGCTGGACCGGATTCCGCCCGAGCTGACGCGGTTGATGGACAACGTCGCGGTGTTCGTCGAGGACGAGCCCGCCCCCGACGATCCCGAGCTGCTCGGGCTGTACGAGGGGACGCCGCTGACCGAGCGGGGCGAGTGGTACGCCGGGGTGCTGCCGGACCGGATCACGATCTACCGGGGGCCGACGCTGCGCATGTGCGAGTCGCGCGAGGACGTCGTCGCGGAGACCGAGATCACCGTGGTGCACGAGATCGCCCACCACTTCGGCATCGACGACGAACGGCTGCACGCCCTCGGCTACGGCTGAGGCCGTTTCGGGCGTGTCCCTTGTGACACCTGGGGAGTTGGGCAGTGCAACGCGTTCCGTTCCTGCCTGTTGTGTCCCTGGAGGTGCCTCAGTGCGTCATTTGCCCACCCCGGTGAGATGGGCCGCCACCGCGCTGGCCGTCGCCGCCTGTGCCGGTCTGAGCGGCTGTATGAGTGTGAGCGACGACGGGGCGAAGCCGACGCCCGGCGCGTCCGGCGGGAAGCGGGGCGTGGCCGCCGAGTCCGAGGCCGGCGGCGGCGCGGGCGGCGGCACCGGGCCCTGGAACGGACGTCCGGGCCAGACCGGGCCGGACGTGACCGGAGCCGGAGGGGAGTCCCCGGTGCCCAGCGGCTCCCCCTCGGGCACCGCGCGCCCCTCGGTGGGCGCGGTGCTGCCGGTCGAGGGGCCGGGCGGCACCCCGAAGCCGAAGCCCACGGGCGGCGGCCACGAGAACCCGGGCGGCGCTACGGGCGGGACCGCCGGGAACGGGAGCGGCGGCTCCGGTGGCAGCGGCGGGAGCGGCGGCTCCGGTGGCTCCGGCGGGGCGACCCCGACCCCCGAGCCGACCGTGCCGACCGCCGAACCCACTCCCGAGCCGACCGTGAATCCGACGCCCGAACCCACTCCCGAACCGACCTCGAACCCGACCGATCCGCCGCAGTCCGGCACCGACACCCAGATGGGTGCCCTCCGGATGGCGGACGGACCGGGCGCACCCCCGGAGCCGGTGGCATCCCCGCAGGTCGGACCGGTGTGACGCAGTCCGATTTGCCATAGGTGGGGGAGGGTGCGTATGGTGGTAGATCGTTTGATCCCATTGCCCGGCGCCGACACAGAAGAGCGCCGTGTGGCGCGTACTCTCCCTAGCCGTGGCTGACCGCATTGAGGCGGTCGTTTGCGAAATCACGGAGTTGACGGGCGCGTGCCGAGACTCCGGAAGGTTTCGCATTTCGCATGTCCATTTTCAGTTCTGACCACGCCGTCATGCCCGAGAACGACGAGATCGTCGAGGCCGTCGAGGCCACCGAGACCGTTGTGATCGAGGCCGACGACCTCGACGACACTCTCGACTCCGAGCTCGACACCGACTCCGAGCTCGACATCGACGCCGAGCTCGACGTCGACGCCGACTCCGACGAGGAGTCCGGCGAGCCGACCGTCACCTTCGGTGACCTCGGTCTCCCCGAGGGCGTCGTCCGCAAGCTCTCGCAGAACGGCGTGACCACCCCCTTCCCGATCCAGGCGGCGACCATCCCGGACGCCCTGGCCGGCAAGGACATCCTCGGCCGCGGCCGTACCGGCTCCGGCAAGACCCTCTCCTTCGGTCTGCCGCTGCTCACCACCCTGGCCGAGGGCCGTACCGAGAAGAAGAAGCCCCGCGGCATCATCCTCACCCCGACCCGCGAGCTCGCGATGCAGGTCGCGGACGCCCTCCAGCCGTACGGCGACGTGCTCGGCCTCAAGATGAAGGTCGTCTGCGGCGGTACGTCCATGGGCAACCAGATCTACGCCCTGGAGCGCGGTGTCGACGTCCTCGTCGCCACCCCGGGCCGCCTGCGCGACATCATCAACCGGGGCGCCTGCTCCCTGGAGAACGTCAAGATCGCGGTCCTCGACGAGGCCGACCAGATGGCCGACCTGGGCTTCCTGCCCGAGGTCACCGAGCTGCTCGACCAGGTTCCCGAGGGCGGTCAGCGCCTCCTCTTCTCCGCCACCATGGAGAACGAGATCGGCACCCTGGTCAAGCGCTACCTGACCGACCCCGTCACGCACGAGGTCGACAGCGCCCAGGGCAACGTCACGACCATGACCCACCACGTCCTCGTCGTGAAGCCGAAGGACAAGGCTCCGGTCACGGCCGCCATCGCCGCCCGCAAGGGCCGCACCATCATCTTCGTCCGCACCCAGCTGGGCGCCGACCGCATCGCCGAGCAGCTCCGCGACGCCGGGGTGAAGGCCGACGCGCTGCACGGCGGCATGACCCAGGGCGCCCGTACGCGGACCCTCGCCGACTTCAAGGACGGCTACGTCAACGCGCTCGTCGCGACCGACGTCGCCGCCCGTGGCATCCACGTCGACGGCATCGACCTGGTCCTCAACGTGGACCCGGCCGGTGACCACAAGGACTACCTGCACCGCTCGGGCCGTACCGCCCGTGCCGGCCGCTCCGGTGTCGTGGTCTCCCTGGCGCTGCCGCACCAGCGCCGCCAGATCTTCCGGCTGATGGAGGACGCGGGCGTCGACGCCTCGCGCCACATCGTCGGCGGTGCCGGCGCGTTCGACCCGGAGGTCGCCGAGATCACCGGCGCCCGTTCGCTGACCGAGGTCCAGGCCGACTCCGCGAACAACTCGGCCAAGCAGGCCGAGCGCGAGGTCGTCGACCTGACCAAGCAGCTGGAGCGCCTCCAGCGCCGTGCCGTCGAGCTCCGCGAGGAGGCCGACCGTCTGGTGGCCCGCGCCGCCCGTGAGCGCGGCGAGGACCCGGAGGCCGCCGTGGCCGAGATGACCGAGGCCGCCGAGGCCGAGGTCGCCGCCGCGGCCGTCGAGGCCGAGCGTGCCGCGCGCGCCGAGGAGCAGCGCCGCGAGGAGCGCCCGGCCCGTGACGAGCGGGGCAACTTCGAGCGTCGCGGTGGCGGCTTCCGCGGTGGCGACCGTGACGACCGCGGCGGCGACCGCGGTGGTTTCCGTGGCGGTGACCGTGGTGGTTTCCGCTCGGGTGGTGACCGTCCGTCGGGTGGTTTCCGTCGTGACGACCGTCCGTCCGGTGGTTTCAACCGTGATGACCGTGGCGGCGACCGTGGTGGTTTCCGTTCCGGTGGTGACCGTCCGTCGGGTGGTTTCCGTCGTGACGACCGTCCGTCCGGTGGTTTCAACCGTGATGACCGTGGCGGCGACCGTGGTGGTTTCCGGTCCG
>NZ_JBIWNI010000005.1:0-42030 GCF_044767145.1 Streptomyces sp. NPDC101490 | reverse complement strand
TTCCGGTGGCGACCGTCCGTCCGGCGGCTTCCGTCGCGACGACCGTCCCTCGGGCGGCTTCAACCGCGACGACCGTCCGTCCGGTGGCTTCAACCGTGACGACCGTGGCGGCGACCGTGGCGGCCGTTCCTTCGAGCGCCGCGACGACCGCCCCTCCACCGGCCACCGTGGCAGCGACCGCCCGTTCAACCGCGACCGTCGTGACGACCGCCCCGCCGGCGACCGTCCGTCGACCGGCTTCCGCTCCGGCGGCGACCGTCCCTACGGCCGTCGTGACGACCACCGGGGCACCGGCCCGTCGACCGGCGGCTTCGCCCGCCGCGACGACAAGCCGCGCTGGAAGCGCAACGGCTGAGCGCCACTGAACTGACCTGACAGGGCCCGTACGAGCATCACCCGCTCGTACGGGCCCTGTCATGTGCGGGCCCGTACGACCTCGTGTCGCACGGGCCCGGATTCGTACCCCCGTACGACCCGATACGCTCGGCCGATCGACGCGGGGGAGACACGGGGAGCGCCGGCCAGGGGGCCCGGCGAAGGCTCTCCCCTCTGCCCCGCACAGCAGGTCACCCCCGGGGAGGGACCCTTCTTGTCTCGTTTCACACGCGCGCGGCGACCCCGTGCGCGGATCGCCGTCCTGACCACCGCGCTGCTCGCCTCCGGGGCCGGTCTCGCGCCCTTCGCGGCGGCGGCGCCGACCGCCGGGACCGACCGGTTCGACCGGCTCGACATCACGCCCAACCCCCGGACCGTGCCCCGGCACGACACCGTCCTCTCCGCCGGTCCGACCGGCTACGCGCACGTGCCCGAGGACGCCGACGGGTCCTTCGGCGACGGGGTGGTGTGGACCGACCTCACGACCGGCGCGGACACCCCGCTCGGCGCGGGCGCGGGCAACGGGACCTTCGCCGACTTCGGCACCGGCGGCCGGTACGCGTACTCCCAGCCCGGCGTCGGCATCCACGTCCTGCGGGACCTCGTCACCGGCACCCAGCGCCCGCTCGCCATGCCCCGCGACGCGAGCTACCGGGGGCTGCTCGGCGACACCCTGCTCTTCCAGCGGTACGCCTCCGCCGACGACTTCGGCACCACCACCGGCTACTACCTGGCCCGCGCCGACGACCCGGCCGCACCGCCCGTGGAGGTCACCGGCTGGCCCGCCGACGCCCGGCTGCACCACGCGCGGCTCGCCGCCGGAGACGCCTCCACGGCCGTGATCCGCTTCGGGCGCTCCACCGCCCCGCACTCCTACGACTTCACCGACCTCGGTCTCGTCGACCTGCGGACCGGCCGGATGACCGTGGTCCCGGCCCCCACCTCCTCCCAGGACGTGCTCGTCGCCGCCGTCGCCGTCAGCCCCGACCGGTTCGCCTGGGTGGACCGCGACCGGACCGTGCACCTGCGCGACCGGACCGACCCGACCGGCGCCGAACAGACCTTCGCCCTGCCGGAGGGCCTCTCCGCCGCCCGCGTCGGGCTCGTCGGGGAGTGGGTCCTCGCGCTCGGCGAGGCCTCCGGCACCGACGCCTCCCTGCGGCGGGAGCTCGTCGCGCTCCACCCGGACGGACGGCGGCAGCGGCTCCTCGGCGCCGCCGAGGACGGGCTGACCCAGATCACCGGCGGCGGCACCGCCGTCGTCGGCGGCACCTCCGCCACCGACTGGGCCCTCCTCAAGGCCGTCCCCGGCAAGGGCGGCGGCGCCCCGGTCCTGGAGAAGCTCCGCCGGGTCGAGCCGCTGGCGGCCAGGACCGACGGGATCGCGTTCGGCGCGGGCCGCCTCACCACCCTGGAGCAGGACGGGCCGGGGGGCCGGGGCTTCTACGGCCGGAACCTGCCCGTCGGCCCCGTCCACGCCGGACAGTCCGCCCCGGTGTGGCAGGGCGCCGAACAGGGCGCCGAGCAGCGGCCGACCCCGCTCTTCGACGGCGGCGACGGCCGTACCGTCTCCTACCCCCGCGTCCCGTACACCGACCGGGCGGTCGTCTCCCGCGCCGCCGACGGCCGGACGACCCGGGTCGCCGTCGGCCAGGACGGCCGGATCGCCGACGCCTTCGGCCGCTGGACGGTCTTCCAGACGGGCACCCCCTCCTTCCCCGGGCAGCTCGTCACCGGCGGGCAGACCGTCGTCGTGGACACCGACGCCTCGAAGGTCCTGTCCCGGCAGACGCAGACCGCCGCCGCCCTGTGGGGCGACACCCTGTTCACCGGCACGGCGGCCACCGGCGAGGTCGCCCGCAAGGACCTCGCCACCGGCAAGGACCTCGGCAAGGTCGCGACCGGCTCCGGCTGCCCCCTGACGGAGCTCCAGGCCGCGGCCGGCCGCTGGCTGTACTGGGCCTGCGGCTCGTACGCCAAGCAGGGCGTCGTGGACCTGAAGAGCGGCGCCAGGATCACCCTGCCCCGCTCGTACGGCGAGGGCGGCCTCCTCGGCGACGGCTACTACGTGGACCAGAACAACTCCTCGCTCCGGCTGGTCGACTTCACCTCCGGCCGTGCCGTGGCGAGCGGCCTCGTCGACTCGGTGCCGGTGTACGGGCCCCGCCGCGAGGCCTGGGCCGTGGACCGCTTCGGCGGGGGCGTCGCCTACAAGGACGCCGACGACCTCGTCCACGTGGTGTGGCCCGGCGTCGCCGCCTCTGACCTGACCGCCGCCTCGGCGCGGACCCCGGGCAGCGCACGGGCCCAGGACGGCTGGAAGGCGTCCTGGGCGCTCTCCAAGCCCGCCTCGATCTGGCGGCTGACCGTCCGTGACCCGTACACCGGGGCGGCCGTCCGCTCCTTCGGCGGCCCGGAGACCCGGAACCGGATCGAGGCCGTCTGGGACGGCCGGACCTCGGCGGGCAAGCCGTCGGCCAACGGCCCGTACAGCTGGGACCTGACAGCGAACACCGCCGACGGCAAGGGCCGCGACCTGGTGCTCTCCGGCACGGTCACCCTCACCGGCGGCACGCCCGGACGACGGGACCTGGCCGGGAACGACCGGCAGGGCGATCTGCTGGCGACGGACGCGGCGGGGCAGGTGTCGATGTACCGGGGCAACGCGTTCGGCGGTCTGTCGGGCCGTGTCGCCGGTACCGGCGCGAAGTTCCCGAAAGGCACCGTCCTGGTGCCCTTCGGCGATGTGAACGGCGACGGCTGCGCCGACGTCCTGGCCAAGGTGGGCGACCAGCTCCGCGCGTACCGCCCCGGCTGCGGCGCGGTGGTGTCGGCGTCGTCGCCGTACACGGCGATCGGCTCCGGCTGGGGCCAGTACGACGTCCTGACCTCCCCCGGCGACGTGAACGGCGACGGGTACACCGACCTGATCGCCCGCCAGGCGTCCACGGGGGACATGTACTTCTACGCGGGTACGGCCGACCACCGGGTGAAGAGCCGGGTCAGGACCGGTACGAACTGGAAGCTGTACAAGAAGATCGTGGGCGCCGGTGACCTGAACGGCGACGGCCGCGGCGACCTCCTCGGCGTGGACGGCGCGGGCGTGCTGTGGCGGTACTACGGCACGGCCACCGGCGGCGTCACGGCCCGGGTCCGGGTCGGCGGCGGCTGGGGCGGCTACTCGTCGCTGGTCGGCGTCGGCGACCTCTCCGGCGACGGCCGCACGGACCTGCTGGCCCGCGACACCGCCGGCGGCCTGTACGCGTACTACGGCACGGGCGGCGGGGCGTACGGCGGCCGGACGCTCCTCGGCGGCGGCTGGAACGTCTTCACGTCCCTGTCCTGACCCCTGCCGGGCGGCGGTGACCGGGGGCGTGCGGCGGACCACCGCCGCCCGCCCCCGGCCCGACCTGGCGGGCGCTGGTGACCGGGGCGGCGACAGCGGTCCGCCGCCCGCCCCGGCCCCCACCCCACGGCACGAGACCCCCGTGTCGGATACCCGATCGGTTCCGGGTGCCTCTCGGGCTATGCTGCACGGGTGTGCTTGTCCACGGGCCGTTAGCTCAATTGGCAGAGCAGCGGACTTTTAATCCGTTGGTTGTGGGTTCGAGTCCCACACGGCCTACCGATGGCGGGGGAGGGGAGACCCTCTGACCTGCTACGGAGCGCCCCACTTGGTTCCGGCCGGGTGGGGCGCTCCGTCGTTCTGCGGCTCGTGCGTGAGCGATGCGTGAGCGGACTGATCCAGTGAACGGGACCGTCGTTCACTGAATCAACAGGACGGTCGTCGCCAGGAAGCCCGTTGCGAAGCCGGACAGCGCATGAACGCCACCGGGGCCGGCTGACCTCAATCCCGGCCCCAGCGGTGTGCTGATGTGCCCGACGGCTCAGCGGGCTGCCTCGACTCCGAGGCTTCCGGCGCTGATGGCTCCCCGTAGGACGTGGGCGATCTCCTCGGGCTTGAGGTCGATCCTGTTGAGCCCATCCATGGTCAGCGGGATCTCCTCCAGCGCGTATTCGCCGCGGCCTTCGGCGCTGAACTCGGGGCCGGTGCGGTCCTCGAAGGACCAGGTCGCGATGCGGGCGAGGTAGAAGAGCTGGCGTTCGTCTTCGGTCTCCATCGTGTGGAGGAGGCGGACGATGTCGGCCTTCCCCGCGATCTCCTCGTGGATCTCCCGGTGGAGCGCGGCTTCCCGGGACTCGTCACCTGGTTCTACGCCGCCGCCGGGCAGCACCCAGTACTCGGGGATGCCGGGCCGGGTGCGGCGGATGACCAGCATCGTGTCGTCGGCGGTGACGAGGACGGCGCGGACTCGTTCGATCATTTCGGTTCGTCTCCTTGGTTGTCGGCGGTCTCAGTGCAGCAGCCAGCCGCCGTCGACGTGGACGGACTGCCCCGTGATGAACGAGGCGGAGGGGCCCGCGAGGAACGCCACCAGGGCGGCGACGTCCTCGGGTCGGCCACGGCGAGCGCTAGGCGAGCTGATCCCGGACCGCCGGGAGTGGACTTGACGCCGAATCCTTACTGGAGCGCGACGTCAGCGTTGCGGAGGCCGCGTACAACGTGCCGGTAGGGGCGACAACCAACGGTCACCAATGGCATCGGCGAAGCGGTCGGGACGAGGTCGCTGCGACTATTTTCCAGGTCAGAGACCATGTACAAGGTCAAGTGCCTGCGGATTCCCGAGTTCATACCTCTTCGTCGTGCAGGTACAACTCGGCATCGTCGAGTCGGACAAGCCAACTGTGCGACGACGTTCGGTCCACCGTGACGCCTTCGACGCCAGCGGTGGGGTGGGTGAGGGCCGCGATGAGGTCGGTAGGGAAGGGACGGCCCCGCCATTCAAGGTCCCATCGCCCCTGGTGGCCCCATAGCCGGCTCGCAGGCGCCCAGCGGGCTCGCGCGGTGCTGCGGCCGAGCGGATCGATGCACCAGCCTCCCAGGTCGAAGGAGCGATCTGGATCTCTCAGGGACATGCGCACCCAGATGCCGGCCAGGAGTCGCTTCATGGAGGGGCTGATCTCGGGGATGGCGGCGAGCTTGTCGCGTTCGTCGGCAGTCAGTGGCTCCTTCCCGTCAAGACGACGGCGCAGATTCGGTAGGCGCCGCGCGCGGCCCCGACCGGCCGTGAGGGTGTCTCGCTCGGAGACGTACATCTGAGCACCGCTGGGCAGATGCCGTAGGCGCCACACGTGGTAGCCCGAGCGCTCCTCAACCCGCATTCCTGGGATGTGGGGCGCGGTCTGGCTGCCGACGAGGCGGAGGGCGACGTTGTCGCAGGCGTTGATGATCAGTACGAGGTGATCGAATCGCGGAGAGATGACTGGGTCGTACGCGCTGATCTGTCCCACCCGCCAGCGCAGTCGAGGCGCGGCCAGCTCTCCGTGGTTGAAGCAGGCGAGGGCCAGCAGAGCGCGCAGTTCGGTCTGCTCCGGGGTGCAGTGATCCAGCCCCAGCCCACCGGATCGAGCGATTCCCGGGAGGGCGGTGACGGGAACCTCTCCCGTGAAGCCGGCGCGGATACGTGCGGCAGCCTTGGCCGTGGTGTGTGGCATGGCGCGATGTCCTTCGTCGCTGCCGGGTCAGCGAGGGTCGCGTCCGTGTTCGCACATCGGGAGACACGTGAGGGGACTCGCGGAGTGGGCACGCCGCACCCTGGACGAGCCAGGAAACACGGGTGCCCCGCTACGTCCTCCCGGGCCTCCGCAGACCGGGTGCAGCCGACGGTACCGGTGAGATCGGTGGAAGAGGTGGGCTCCACACGCTGAATTCATCCGATGGGGTGTTGCTCTGGAGCTGTGTTGGCCGTGGGCCTCGGTACCTCTTGTGCGTGAGCGGAAGTTCCAACACGGTCCAGTTTCGGTCGGATCGGGCGGCACCGTTCACCCTGCCCGACCAGGCATCCCCGGACGGAGCAGCACCGCCCGGCATCACCCACTCAGCCCCAGCCAGGTCCTTTGATCTGTTGGTCGGGGGTTCGAGTCCCACATGGCCTTCGTCGGACGGCTCGGTGCGCGAGCGAGGCCGCTGACGGCTGACGCTCTCGTCCCTGATGGCCCGTACGCGGCGGGGCGCTGGTCGGGCGGGCCGACCGGCCGACGACCGAGGGCCGTCCCGAAGGCCGTAGTGGTCGTCATCGCGAGGATGTTCCCCTGGCTGACGCATGTCGGCGGACCGCCCTTGTGGGTGTGTGGCGCGAGAAGCCGGTGGTCCGGGACGGCCACCGGTTCGGGATCACCTCCGCACTTCGTCGTCTGCCGGGGTGCCGTGGCCGTCACCGGCGCTCAACCCGGTGAGGCATGTCCCGCGTTGTACGGGTAGGAGAGTGACGGTGCCGGGCCGGAAGGGTCCCCCGGGGCGCGGTGCCGGGTGGCGTGGGGGAATCTGGGCGGGGACGCCGTACACGGTGGAGGTGGGGTCGGTGACGGAGAACGGATCCGGTGATCCGGTGGGGGAGGCCAGACTGCTGGCCCGGTGCGCGCTGGGTGCCGCGGCGGCCAGCGCCGTCGTCCTGCTGACCGGGCTGGGCGCCGGGGGGCTGCTGATCCTGTTCAGCGGGCTCGTCGGGCTGGCCTGTTCGGCCGTGGGCCTCTGGTGGTTCCTCGCGCACCGGGGGACCCTGCGCGTCCTCGGGGCGCTCCTCGCGGTCGGCGCGCCCCTCGCCGTCCTCAGCCTCTACGTCGTCGGCGGGCTGTGGCTGATCGCGCTCGTCGCCCTCGTCCTGTGGGCCGGGGCGGCGCTCTGCGGGCGGGCCTCGCTGCGCCGCCTGCGGACGGCGCGCGGCGACAGCGGGCGGACCGACCGGGCGCGAGGCGAGCGGCGGCCCCGGCCCCGCAGGCCCGTCCTGATCATGAACCCGAAGTCAGGGGGCGGGAAGGTCGGCAGGTTCGGGCTCGTCGAGCGCGCCGAACGCCTCGGCGCCCGGGTGATCCTGATCGACCCCTCCGCCGAGACCGACGTCGCCGCGCTGGCCCGTCAGGCCGTCGCCGACGGCGCCGATCTGCTCGGGGTGGCGGGCGGCGACGGCACCCAGGCGCTCGTCGCCGCCGTGGCCGCCGAGCACGACCTGCCGTTCCTCGTCGTCTCGGCGGGAACCCGCAACCACTTCGCCCTCGACCTCGGCCTCGACCGGGTCGACCCGGCGAACTGCCTCGACGCGCTCGTCGACGGCGAGGAACTCCGCGTCGACCTGGGCTGGGTCTCCGGCCGCCCCTTCGTCAACACCGTCTCCTTCGGCGTGTACGCGGACGTCGTCCAGCGCCCCGAGTACCGCGACGCGAAGGCGGGCACCGCGTTCGACGTCCTGCCCGACCTGCTCCAGGGCGGTGAGGGCGACCGGCTCGACGCGCTCGTGGACGGGGCCCCGCTCCCGGCCCAGCAGGCCCTGCTCGTCAGCAACAACCCGTACGTCGTGCCCGATCCGTTCGGCGCGGCCACCGCACGGCGGCCCCGGCTCGACGGCGGCACGCTGGGGGTGATCGGCATCCGCGTCGACGGCGCCGCGCAGGCCGCGGAACTGGCGGTACGGGGAACCCAGGCGACCGGCCTGAACGTCCTGACCGCGACCCGTGTCGAGGTCACGGGCAAGGCGGAGGCGCCGACGGGCCCCGGACCCGGCCTGTTCCAGGGACCCGCCCCCGCCCCCGCCCCTTCCCCGGTCACCTCCACCTCCACGTCCATCGCCGTCGCCGTCGACGGTGAGGCGCTGGTCATGGACACCCCCGTCGTCTGTGTGCTCCGGCCCCGGGCGCTTCGGGTGCTCGTGCCGCGGTACCGGCCCGGGGCCGCGGATCCCCAGCCGCCCATGGACTGGCGGCGGGTCGTCCGGCTCGCCTTCCCTCCGAACCATCACCCCGCACCGAGGAGCGGCACATGACCGGCACCACCGGAACGACCACGACCCGACCCCTCCGGGCGGTCCTCCGGGATCTCCGCGCGCTCGACGGAGCCGTGTACGCGGCCGTCGCCGCCACTCCCACGCCCACGCTCGACACGGGCCTGCGCAGGCTCTCCACCACCGCGAACCACTCCAAGATCTCCTTCGCGGTGGCGGGCGCGCTGGCGCTCTTTCCCGGGCGTCCGCGCCGGGCGGCGCTCGCCGGGCTCGGGGCCGTCGCGGTGGCCTCGGCCTCGGCGAACCTGTTCGGGAAGCGGCTGGTCCGCAGGCCGCGCCCGGACCGGGAGGCGGCCCGGGTGGTGGCGGGCCGGCACGTGCCGATGCCGGACTCGGCGTCGTTCCCGTCCGGGCACACCGCGTCGGCGGTCGCCTTCGCGACGGCCGTGGGCGTGGTGCTGCCCCCGGCGGCGGTCCCGCTCCAGGCGCTCGCGATGGCCGTGGGCTACTCCCGGGTCCACACGGGCGTGCACTATCCCGGTGATGTCGCCGCGGGCGCGGTCCTCGGCATGGGGAGCGCCGTCGTGTCACTGGCGGTCGGCGCGTCCCTGCCGCGCACCTGGAGGAAGTGACCGATCCTCAGGGAACCCTGAGGGAACCCCCCCAGGGAACCCTCAGGAACCCCGGCCCGGCACCGACCCGGGCCCCGAGCCCTTACCTCGGGCCAGGGCTCCAACGTGTGACTCCGGGCCTCGACCCTGACCTGTGACTCCGGGCCCCCGACTCCCGATTCCCGGTTCCCGGCGTTCAGTCCGTCGCCCGCGCCAGATCCTCCTCCGTGAGGCCGAGCGCGGCGATCCGCTCCGGGTCCGCCAGGATGTCCAGTTCCACGATCCGGTCCCCCGCGACGGTGAAGACCATGAGCGCGCCGGGCCGCCCGTCCGTGACCGAGAGGACGGCGGGCGCGCCGTTGACGACCATCGGCAGGTGCCCCGTACGGAACCGGGCGTAGGTGAGGGCCTGGGCGATGACGGCCTCGGCGCCCCGGACGACCTTGGAGACGGCGGCGAGGGTGCGGCCGCCGTCCGCGCGCAGCACCACGTCCGGGTCGAGGACGGCGAGGAGCCCCTCGAAGTCCCCGCCGTGCGCGGCGGTGAGGAACGCGTCGGCGATCTCCCGACCGCGCCGGGCGTCCGGCCCGGCGGCGGGGGCCGCGTCCCGTACGCGGCGGCGGGCACGGCTGGCGAGCTGCCGGGCGGCGGCCGGGGTGCGGTCCACGACGGGCGCGATCTCGTCGAAGGAGACGGCGAACATGTCGTGCAGGACGAAGGCGAGCCGTTCGGCGGGAGAGAGGGTCTCCAGGACGACCAGCAGGGCGAGGCCGACGGACTCGGTGAGTTCGGCGGCGCGCTCGGGGTCGGTGGTGTCGGCGACCCGGGCGACGGGGTCGGGGACGTGGTGCTCCAGGGGTGCCTCGCGGCGGGAGCCGCGCGAGCGGAGCATGTCGAGGCAGACGCGGCCGATGACGGTGGTCAGCCAGCCGCTGAGGTTGGCCACGGCGCCGACGTCGCTGCGGTGGAGCTTGAGCCAGGTCTCCTGGACGGCGTCCTCGGCCTCGCCGAGCGAGCCCAGCATCCGGTAGGCCACCGCGCGCAGCCGGGTCCGGTCGGCCTCGAAGCGCCGTGCCAGCAGTTCCTCTTCGTGGTCCATGCCTCGGCCTTCCCCGTCCGCCGGTCGGTCTTTCCGGTCCACTCGTCGGTCCACTCGCCGGTCCACCCGTCGGTCCTCCCGTTCGCGTACCGCCGTCATGCCCTCATGACGGATCGGACCGCGCCGATGTGACACGGGCGCGGTGGCGCTCGTGGCGCGGGCGCCGGCCCGGCCCGACCCGACCTGGCCGGTCAGGCCCGGTTCGGCTCTGCCCGGCGGTCGGGCCCTGCCCTGCTCGATCCGGTCCGGTGCGTGAGATCCACGCCGCCCCGGGGTGAACGCCCGGGATTCCCCGGCCGGTGGCCCCGATCGCCGTGGATCGTCGCTTCAGCCCGCTGGTCGTCGTCCGTAGATTGATCACCATGACGACGACATCGACGCAGGTCAACCCCGTTCTCCGGACCCCGCCGGCCTCGCCCGCCGCCGCTGCCGCGTACTTCTCCGCGAGCCTGGCCTTCCACGCGGACGTCTCCGATGTGGCGTCCGCGCTGGCCACCGCCGCGGCCGACGGCACCGACCCGGGCTTCGTGGTGATCGACTCGCGTTCGACCGCCTCGTGGGACCAGGGGCACGTGCCCGGCGCCACGCACCTGCCGACCGCGCTGATCGCGGAGCAGGCCGAGCGGCTGCTCGACCGGGCGGTGCCGGTGGTCACGTACTGCTGGGGTCCCGGCTGCAACGGCGCCACGCGCGCCGCGCTGGCCCTCGCCGAGCGGGGCTTCCAGGTGAAGGAGATGCTCGGCGGCTTCGAGTACTGGGTGCGGGAGGGCTTCGCGTACGAGACGTGGGAGGGCCCCGCGGAGAAGACCGCGGACCCGCTCACGGCACCGGTCGAGGGCGAGTGCGGCTGCTGACGTCGGCCGGTGGCCGGTGGCTGACGGCCGGTGGCTGATGACCGGTGTGGACGGCCGCCCGTGCTCGGCCCGCCCGTGGGCGGCGCTGACGTGCGCCCCGGTACGGAGGCCCCCGGTGGGGGCGGCGCTGACACGTGCCCCGGTACGGACGGCCCCCGGTGGGCGGCGCCGAAACCCCTGGTGACCAGCGCGGATGCCTGCGGTCACCGGTGCCGGACCCCGGCCGGCCAGCGCCGTGGCCCCCGTCTCGCGGTGCCGGTGGAGTCCGATTTCCGGATCGCCCCGGTCATGACGTAGAGTCGTGTCTACCGACGCGGGGTGGAGCAGCTCGGTAGCTCGCTGGGCTCATAACCCAGAGGTCGCAGGTTCAAATCCTGTCCCCGCTACTCAGTAGCACCGAAGGCCCGGATCCAGTCACTGGATCCGGGCCTTCGTCGTGTCCGCCCGGGACCCGCCCGCGCCGCTTGACCTTTACGCGGCGTCAAGTTCTAGCGTTCTCGGCATGGAGTGGTCGATCCAAGAGGTCGCCAGGAAAGCGGGCACCACCAGCCGCACCCTCCGGCACTACGGAGAGCGCGGACTGCTGGAGCCGAGCCGGATCGGCGCGAACGGTTACCGGTACTACGACCAGGCTGCGCTCGTACGGCTCCAGCGCATCCTGCTGCTGCGCGAGCTGGGGCTCTCGCTGCCCGCCATCGCCGAGGTCCTCGCGGGGCAGCGGGACACGGCGGCGGCCCTGCGGACCCATCTCGCGCTCCTGGAGCAGGAGCGCGAGCTGCTGGGGCGCCGGATCGCGTCCGTACGGACCACTCTCGACAGGACCGAGAAGGGAGAGGAACTCATGGCCGACGAAGTGTTCGACGGTTTCGACCACGCGGTGTACGAGAAGGAGGTCACCGAGCGCTGGGGGCGTGACGCCCACCAGAAGGCCGACCGGTGGTGGCGGGGGCTCGGCGAGGGGGAGCGCAGGGCGTTCCTCGACGAGCAGAAGGGCATCGCCCGGGACTTCGCGCGAGCCCTGGCGGACGGGCTCGCCGCCGGTGACGACGCGGTGCAGGAGATCGCGCGGCGCCAGGTCGTCTGGCTCTCGGCGACCATGGCCCCGAGCAAGGAGTACGTGATCGGTCTCGGCCGTATGTACGTCGACGACCCGCGCTTCGCCGCCCACTACGACCAGCACGGCGAGGGCACCGCCGTCCTGGTCCGGGACGCCCTGGAGATCTACGCGGAGCGCAACCTCTAGCCGGGCGGCCGGACGCGCCGGAGGCGTGGAGCCGGACGGCTCCGGCCGCCGGAAGTCCCGGAAGCACCGGAAGTAAACGGTGTCCAAAACCACGCCCGCCGTTTTGCGGGCGGGCGGTGTCCCATCGTAGTGTCGCGCACACCATGAGTGACGACACTGTGACGGACGTGCATCGGCGGGCGCCCGCCGATGTGCACCGGAGGGCGCCCGCCCTCCTCGTCCTGCTCGCGCTCCTCGCGCTCGTCGTCAGCGTCTGCCACGGCGCGCAGGGGCACATACTGCCCTCGTCCGGCGCCGGGTCCACGGTCTCCGCGCCCGTCCTGCCGCACGGCTGCGAGCAGTCCGGCAGCGGCTGGTCCTTCGACGCCCACCTCCCCGCGCAGTACTCCGCCGCCTCCCTGGCGACACCCGACGCGGGCGGGGCCGTCCTCCTGCCGTACGCCCCCGTCCTCGGCGACGACCCCCGCGCGCGGTGTGTCCGGGACCGGGCGGGCCCCGGCCCCCGGCCGGGCAGGCTGCTGATCGCCCTCGGAGTGGACCGGAACTGAGCCGGGTCCCGCCTCACGCGTGACCAGGTTCCTTCCCCATGCCATCCCAAGGACGTATCCGTCATGAGCACCTCGCTGCCCGGCACCACGCTGTCCGCGACCTCTCCGGTCGCACCCGTCCCCCCGGGCTCCGGGGCGACCCGGACCTCCCCGGACCCCGTGGCCTCCTCGCTGTCCCCTTCATCTCCTTCATCCGCTTCGTCCCCCGGTTCCGCCACGGCCCCGCTGCCGCCCACGGACCGGACGCTGCGCGGGGGGCTGCTGCCGCTCGCCGAGCAGACCGTCGGCAACACGCCCGTCCTGTGGACCGACGACGGCTACTGGGCCAAGCTCGAAGGCTTCAACTTCGGCGGCATCAAGGACCGTGCCGCCCTCCACATGGTCGAGCGGGCCCGTCGGCGCGGAGAGCTGCGGCCCGGCGCCCCGATCGTCGAATCGACCTCGGGGACCCTGGGACTGGGGCTCGCCCTCGCCGGGGTGCTGCACGGCCACCCCGTGCACGTCGTCACCGACCCCGGTCTCGAACCGATCGTCGAGCGGATGCTCGTCGCCCACGGCGCCCGCGTCCACGTCGTGCCGGAGCCGAGCCCGCACGGCGGCTGGCAGCAGGCCCGGATGGACCGGGTCGCCGAACTCCTCGGGGCCCTCGACGGGGCCTGGTGGCCCAACCAGTACGGGAACCCCGACAACCCCGAGGCCTACACCGGGCTCGCGGCCGAGCTGTCCGGCCAGCTCGACCGGATCGACGTGCTCGTCTGCGCGGTCGGCACCGGCGGCCACTCGGGCGGCATCGCCCGCGCCCTGCGCGCCACCAGCAGCCCCGCCCTCGAACTCGTCGGCGTCGACTCCATCGGCTCCACCGTGTTCGGACTGCCCGCGGGGGAGCGGCTGATGCGCGGCCTCGGCTCCTCCATCCACCCGGGCAACGTGGACCACGGGGCCTTCGACGAGGTCCACTGGGTGGGCCCCGCCGAGGCGGTACGGGCGGCCCGCCGCCTGGCCTCGCGGCACTTCGCGACCGGCGGCTGGAGCGTCGGCGCGGTGGCGCTCGTCGCCGGCTGGCTGGCCCGCACCCGGCCGCGCGGCACCCGGATCGCGGCCGTCTTCCCCGACGGCCCGCAGCGGTACTTCGACACCGTCTTCAACGACGAGTTCTGTGCCGCGCACGGACTGCTCGACGGGCCCGTACGGGAGGACCCGGCCGGGTACGAGGACGGCACGCCCGTCGACGGCTGGACCCGCAGGGCCATGGACCGGGCGGGACGGAACCGTTGAGCAGCACGACCGGCACCACCCCGGGCCCCGCGAAGGAGGCCCGGGGCGGGGTGTGGAAGCAGAGCCGCGGTTTCGAACCGGCCGTCCGGCTCCTCTTCCTCAACCAGCTCACCATCAACCTCGGCTTCTACATGCTCATGCCGTACCTCGCCGCGCACCTCGCGGACGGGCTCGGCATGGCGGCCTGGGCGGTCGGGCTGGTCCTCGGCGCCCGGAACCTCTCCCAGCAGGGGATGTTCCTGGTCGGCGGGGCGCTCGCCGACCGGTTCGGCTTCAAGCCGCTCATCGTGGCGGGCTGCGCGCTGCGGACGGCCGGGTTCGGGGCGCTCGCGTTCGCCCAGTCGCTGCCGATGCTGATCGCGGCCTCCCTGGCGACCGGCCTCGCGGGGGCCCTGTTCAACCCCGCCGTCCGTGCCTGCCTCGCGGCGGAGGCGGGCGAGGAGCGCCGGGTGGAGGCCTTCGCCCTGTTCAACGTCTACTACCAGGCGGGCATCCTGCTCGGGCCGCTCGTCGGGGTGGCCCTGACGGGGGTGTCGTTCCAGCTGACGTGCCTGGTGGCGGCGGTGCTGTTCGCCGTCCTGACCCTGGTGCAGCTCCGGTACATGCCCGTACGGGCCGGGAAGGACGCGCGGGGGACCGGGGACGGGGAAGGGCGGGGGCAGTTCCGCACGGTCCTCTCCCACCGGACCTTCTGGCTCTTCTCGCTCGCCATGACCGGCTCGTACGTGCTGTCCTTCCAGGTCTATCTGGCGCTGCCGCTCGCGGCGGGCGGGACCGGCCCCACGACGGCGCTCTTCGTCGTCTCGGCGCTGGTCGCGCTGGCCGGACAGCTGCGGATCACCGCCTGGTGCAAGCAGCGGCTGAGCCGGGAGCGGTGCCTGGTCCTCGGGCTCGCCCTGATGGGCGGGGCGTTCCTGCTCCCGGCGGCCCTGGGCCGGGGCCTGCCGGGGCTGCTGCTCTGCGCGGCGGTCCTGGCCGTGGCGAACGCGGTGCTCTACCCGTACGAGATGGACACCGTCGTCGCCCTGGCCAAGGGGCGCTGGGTGGCCACCCACTACGGGCTCTACAACACCGTGTGCGGGATCGGGATCACCCTGGGGAACCTGGGGACGGGCGCGCTGCTGGACGTGACCGGCTGGTCGGCGGTGCCGTGGCTGGCGCTGTGCGCGGTGGGTCTGGTGTGCGCGGCGGCGATGGCCCTGCTGTCACGCGGGGGACGGCTGGGAGTGTGAGGCGCCCGGACCCGTAGGGCCTGTACGGGCCTGTAGGACCCGTAGGGCCTGTAGGACTCGTAAGGCCCGTAGGGCCTGTAGGACTCGTAAGGCCCGTAAGGCCCGTAAGGCCCGTAGAACCCGTAAGGCCCGTGGAGTCCCTGAGGCCCCTTGGGGGCCTTGGGGGTTGAGCCGGTCCGCACCGCCCCTCCGTACGCCAGTCGGCCCCCGGGGGGTCGCCGCCCGGCCCGGCGGCGGCCACCCTGGGAGGGCGCGGTACGGGGCCGCGGCCGGTACGGACCGGGCAGGAGAGCACAGGTGGGGCACCCCCTGAGAGCGGTGGGCGGCGGACGGCGGGGCGACGACGGGCGTCCGTACGGGCGCGCCCGGCGGTTCATCCGCGCCCTGCCCCCGCTGATCATCCTGGGCGGGGCCGTCTACGACATCCTGACCCCGCCCGAGTACACGGCCGCGCCGCTGTTCTCCGCCGCCCCGCTGATCGCCGCGCCCTTCTTCTCCACCCTGACGACCCTGCTCACCGGGATCGCCGCCGTCCTGGCCTCCGTCGGGCTCCACCTCTACAACGACACCGCGGGCAGCATCCCGGCCCTCACCGAGACCCTGACCGTCGCCACGGTCTCCGCGCTCGCCCTCCTCATCAACCGGGTCGTGCGCCGCAGCGGCGAGCGGCTCGCCTCGGCGCGGGTCATCGCCGAGACCGTGCAGCGGGCCGTGCTCCCGACGCCCGCCGAGCGGATCGGGGGGCTCCAGTGCGCGGCCCGGTACGAGGCGGCGCACGCGGGCGCGTTCATCGGAGGCGACCTGTACGCCGTCCAGGACACCCCCTACGGGGTGCGGCTGGTGGTGGGGGACGTCCGGGGCAAGGGGCTGGAGGCGGTCGAGGCCGTCGCCGTGGTCATCGGGGCCTTCCGGGAGGCGGCCGAGCAGGAACGGAACCTGGAGGGCGTGGCCCGCCGTCTCGAAGGGGCGCTGGCCCGGGAGGGCACCCGGAGAGAGGGCATCGACGCCTTCGAGGGGTTCACCACCGCGGTCCTCGCCGAGATCCCGCGCGGTGACGGCGGCGGCGCCTTCGACGGTTTCGTTCGGACGGTCAACCGGGGGCATCCGCCGCCGCTGCTGCTGCACGGGGACGGGCGCCTCGACCTCCTGGAGCCGTCCGAGCCCGCGCTGCCCCTCGGCATGGGCGAGCTGGCGAGCTGGCCCGACCGGGCCGAGGCGCGGCCCTTCCCGCCGGGCGCGACCCTGCTCTTCTACACCGACGGCCTCTCGGAGGCGCGGAACGCGAAGGGCGTCTTCTACGACCCGGAGGCGCGCCTGCGGGGCCGGATCTTCCCGGGACCCGAGGAACTCCTCGACGCGCTGGTGGACGACGTACGGCTGCACACGGGCGGCGGATCGACGGACGACATGGCCCTGCTGGCGGTGAGCCGCCCGACGGCGGGGCAGCAGGCGCGGCGGCGGACGATACCCGTGGTGCCGCCGGGCAGACCCGGTCACCGGCCGTAGTCACCAGGTGTCGCTGCGATAACAATTGACACAACGTCAGATCTCGTCGGCCCTGCCGGTCTCCGCCGAAGCGCGGCCAACTCGCCCGATTCCCCCACATTCCTGTTAACGATCAAGAGGGACAGCTTGGAATCGAGCACCCCTGTCTATTAACGTTCGATAACGCAGCGCGGTCGTCCCAGCCGTCGCAAGAGGCGGCACCGTGCGCACGCGCCGAATCCCGAAAGGGAACCGGGGAACCACCACTTGGGGTGAATCGGGCCCTTCGCACCCGTGCGACCGGCCCGTAGGAGACCTTCCTGCTCCGAACCCGTCAGCTAACCCGGTAGGCGAGAAGGAAGGAAAGGAGCGCGCCCCCGTGGCGTCCCACACTCCCGTACCCGAAACCCCCTTCGACGCCTTCGGCGGTGGCTCGGCTCCCGCCGCCCCCGGGACCGAGTGGAACCCGACCGAGGACACCCTCCGCGCCCAGAACCGCTCCGGCGGCCGGCACCGGGTCGTCAAGCAGCGTTCCAACTTCGCCCGTTCCTCCACGGTCCTCGGCGTCGGCGTCATCGCCGCGGTCGGCGCGGGCGGCCTCGCCACCGCGCAGGAGAAGCCGAAGCTCGCGATATCCCTGCCGGACCTCCCGGACGCCCACGACCTCCCCCTCGTCGGCGACCTCCTTCCCGAGGAGAACCACGAGACGGTCCCCGTCGCCCGTGCCAACCCGCACCCGCTGACCGCCTCCTACGCCTCCCTCGACGAGAGGCCGGGCGCCACCGCCACCGCCGTATCGGCCGAGCGGACCGTCACGGCCGCGAGCGCCACCGGCGACGCGGGCGAGGCCCTGCGCGCCCGCATCCTCCAGCAGGCCGAGCAGCAGCAGGTCTCCGCCGACGCCGCCGAGAAGGCCGCCGCGGAGAAGGCGGCGGCCGACAAGGCGGCGGCGGAGGCGAAGGCCAAGGCCGAGGCCGCGAAGAAGGCGGCCGCCGAGGCCGAGGCGAAGGCGGCGGCCGAGGCGAAGGCCAAGGCGGAAGCAGCCGCCGAGGCGAAGGAGGAGGCCGAGCGCCTCGCCCGGCTCGCCGCGAGCTACTCGCTGCCGGTCTCCTCGTACACCCTCACCGCCACCTACCTGCAGTCCGGCTCGATGTGGTCCTCCGGCCAGCACACCGGCCTCGACTTCGCCGCCCCCACCGGGACCCCGGTCAAGGCGGTGCACGGCGGCACCATCAAGTCGGCGGGCTGGTCGGGCTCGTACGGCTACCGGATCGTCCTGGAACTGCCCGACGGCAGCGAGGTCTGGTACTGCCACCTCTCGTCCATGACGGTCGGCGCGGGCCAGTCCGTCGGCACCGGCGAGACCATCGGCCGCGTCGGCGCCACCGGCAACGTCACCGGCGCCCACCTCCACATGGAGGTCCACACCCCCGGCGGCGCGGGCGTCGACCCGGCCGCCTGGCTCCGCTCCAAGGGCCTGTCGCTCTGACCGCGCCCCCGTCCCGGAACACTCCGGGACGGGACCGGGTCCTCCCCTACGGGGCCGGAGCCTTCCCGTACGGGGCGGAGCCCAGCCCTGCGGATGCACCCTTACGGGGCTGGAGTCCTCCCGTACGGGGCCGGAGCTCACCCCTACGGAGCCCACCCCCTACGGGGCCGGAATACTCCGGGTGAGGCGGAAGTTGAGCGTCCCATGACTTCTCTCCGCCCGCTGGGCAGTTCCGACCTGCGCGTCTTCCCGCTCGCCCTCGGTGGCAACGTCTTCGGCTGGACCGCCGACGAAGCGCAGTCCTTCGCGGTCCTCGACGCCTACGCGGCGGCGGGCGGCAACTTCGTCGACTCGGCCGACGTCTACTCCGCCTGGGCCGAGGGCAACGAGGGCGGCGAGTCCGAGACGGTCATCGGCCGCTGGCTCGCCTCCCGGGGCAACCGCGACGACATCGTCGTCGCCACCAAGGTCGGCGCCCACCCGCGGTTCAAGGGCCTCTCCGCGGCCACCATCAAGGCGGGCGCCGAAGCCTCGCTGCGCCGCCTCGGCACCGACCGCGTCGACCTCTACTACACCCACTTCGACGACGAGACCGTCCCCGTGGAGGAGATCGTCACCGCCCTCGACCAGCTGGTGAAGGACGGCAAGGTGCGGGCCGTCGCCGCCTCCAACATCTCCCCCGAGCGGCTGCGGGCCTCCCTCGACTTCGCCGAGTCCGAGGGCCTCACCCGGTACGTGGCCCTCCAGCCGCACTACAACCTGGTCTCCCGCGACACCTACGAGGGCCCCCTCCTGGAGACCGTGGAGCGGGCCGGGCTCTCCGCCGTCCCGTACTACGGCCTCGCCGCGGGCTTCCTCACCGGCAAGTACCGCCCCGGCGCCACCGTCGACAGCGTCCGCGCCACCGGGGCGGGCGGGCACCTGGACACCGAGCGCGGCCGGGCCGTCCTCTCCGCGCTGGACACCGTCGCCGAGGCGCACGGCGCCGAACTGGCCACCGTCGCCCTCGCCTGGCTCGCCGCCCGCCCGACCGTCGCCGCCCCGATCGCCTCGGCGCGGACCGTCGAGCAGGTCCCGGCGCTGGTGGCCGCGGCCGGGCTCACCCTCTCGGAGACCGAGCTGAAGCTGCTCACGGAGGCGTCCGTCTGACCGGACGCGCGGAAGCCCCCGACCCGTCCGCCCGGGCCGGGGGCTTCCGCGTACCCCCGTCGGAGCGGGGCACGTGCCGTACCCCGTTCCGTCGCTCTCCCGCAAAGGTACGCGCGGCCGGAGCCTGGCGGTCCGTCCCACGGGGACGGGGACGTCCCGGGACGGGAGACGGGCGGTCAGCCCCGGTACGGGTTGTAGCCGTCGTAGTCCAGGTACTGCGGCGGCGACCAGGCCCGGCCGGTCGCCCGCGCCGCGTGGGTGAGCGCCGGGGACGCGATCTGCCGCCGCTGCCAGAGGTGGTGGAGCAGTTCCTGCTCGCGGGCGGCGAAATCGGGCCCGGCCGTCCCCCGCCGGGCCCGGTCCCGCAGGAACGCCAGGGCCGTGGCGAACGACTCGTACTCGCCGACGGTCCGCGCGGCCGGCGGCCCGTACGCGCGGGCGGCGAAGGAGCGGGCCAGCCGCCGCGCGCGCATCGAGGAGAGCGCCGAGGGCTCGGCGGGGGAGAGCCAGCCCGCCGCCGCGTACGCCGGGAGCTCCCCGGAGACCGTGCGCAGCTCCCGCTGCCGGCTCCACAGCGCGAGCCAGGTCAGCAGGGCGAAGACCGGGACCATCAGCACCCCGTACACCGCGAAGAACGCCATGGGGCCGCCGAAGGTGGCCGAGCCGTTCCACGCGGCGTGCAGTCCCATGGAGAGCAGCAGTCCGGTGAGCGGGAGCAGCACCTTCCGCAGCCGTCTTCCGCGCGGGGCGAGCGCGGCCAGTCCGAAGCCGATGCCGGTGAGCACCGTGAACAGCGGGTGCGCGAAGGGTGACATGACGACCCGGACGAAGAAGGTCGCGGCGGTCACCGAGCCCAGCCCGGCGGAGCCGAACGCCTGGTCCTCGCCGAAGGCGTTGCCGAGGTAGAGGATGTTCTCGGTGAACGCGAAGCCGGTCGCGGTGAACCCGGCGATCACGACTCCGTCGACGAGCCCGCCGAAGTTCCGCCGCCGGAGGAGGAAGAGCAGCAGGATCGCCACCGCCTTCGCGCTCTCCTCCACGACGGGCGCGACGACCGTCGCGCCGAGCGTGTCCGCCGAGTCGGGGTCGGCGGTGGCGGTCGCGATCCAGCGGACCGCGAAGGAGTTCGCCAGGATCGCGACGAGCGCGGCGGCGAAGGCGCCCCACGCGAACGCGAAGAGGAGGTTCTTCCAGGGACCCGGCTCGACCCGGTCGAGCCAGCGGAAGGCGGCCATGAGCAGGGGTACGGGAAGCACGGCGAGGCCCAGGCCGACGAGGAAGCCCTGGGTGCCGGTCTGTTCGCGGACGAGGGCCAGGATGACCAGGGCGCAGGTCGTGAGGACGGTGATGACCACGACGGCCCGGAACAGCCGGCTCCGCCAGAAGTCCCGGCGCGGCCGGTAGCGCCACTGGGACCGGTCGGCGGCGGCCGGGAAGGCCGGTTCCTCGGTGTCCCGGTGGGGGACGGGCGCGGCGGCCGCGGTGGCCTCCGCCAGGGCGTCCGCCGTGGCCTCCGCTGTGGTGGGGACGGGGTTCGACACGTCAGCGACCCTAACGACCGGTACCGACACAGGGCGAGGCGATTCCGCGCACAGGGTCACTTCGAGCGGGTGGCCGGGCGGGGCCGGTTCGGTGGTGGGGGCCGGGAGGGGGCCGGTGCCGGGCCCGGCCGATGGCGCCGGGGCCCGCCTCGGGCCCGCCTCGGTCCGGCCCCCCGGCCACGCCCCGGTCCGGCCCCGTCCGAGCCTCCGTCCGGCTACTTCCGGCGGAAGAGGACGTCGTGCACGACGTGGCCCTTGTCCAGGCCCTGGCCCTCGAAGCGGGTGACCGGTCGGAAGTCGGGACGGGGCGCGTACCCGCCGTCGTCCCGCGTGTTCTCGAAGTCGGGGTGCGCGGAGAGCACCTCCAGCATCTGCTCCGCGTACTCCTCCCAGTCCGTCGCGCAGTGCAGCACCGCGCCGGGCCTCATCCGGGTCGCGAGCAGGGTGAGGAACTCGGCCTGGATCAGCCGCCGCTTGTGGTGGCGGGCCTTGGGCCACGGGTCGGGGAAATAGACCCGGCAGCCGTCGAGGGCGTCCTTCTCCAGCATCTCGCGGAGCAGGATGATCGCGTCGCCGTTGGCGACCCGCACGTTCGTCAGGCCGTTCCGGTCGGCGAGGCCCAGCAGATTGCCCTGGCCGGGGGTGTGCACGTCCACGGCGAGGATGCCGGTGCCGGGGTCCGCCGCCGCCATCTGCGCGGTCGCCTCGCCCATGCCGAAGCCGATCTCCAGGACGACCGGGAGACCGTCGAACATCTCACCCAGGTCGAGGACCCGCTTGCCGTCGATGTCGAGACCCCAGTCGGGCCAGCGCTTCAGCATGGCCTCGGCCTGCCCGTAGGTGACACGGCTGCGGCGCGGCTGGAAGCTCCGGATGCGCCGCTCGTGGTGGGCGCCCGCGGGATCGGGCAGGGGGCCCTCGCCGGGGGCGAACATCCGGCTGCCCCGCCGCGCGGGCTGGACGGCTTCGGCGGGCGCGGCGGCGGGCTGCTGGGTGTTCTCTGGCTGCTCAGACACAATGCCCCGATTCTAACGGCGCGCCCGACGGCCCTCAGGCGCTCCGGGGCCTTACGGGTGGGGCCCCGGCAGGACGGCGGCGCGGCGGACGGACCCGGCCGTACGGTCCCGGAGCCCGGCCGGGCCCGTACCGCCGGGGGCGGCGGGTCCCCCGGGGGCGGTCCGGGACCGGTGGGTCACAGCAGGGCCAGCGCCCGGCCCGCCACCTCACGGCCGATCGGCAGCGAGGCGGTCGCCGCGGGCGAGGGCGCGTTCAGCACATGGACCGTACGGGCGGCCTCGCGGATCAGGAAGTCGTCGACGAGGGTCCCGTCCCGCAGCACCGCCTGGGCCCGCACGCCGGGTGCGGCCCGGCGCAGGTCGGACTCCTCGACGACCGGCAGCAGCCGTCGTACCGCCTCGGTGAAGGCGCGCTTCGACACCGACCTGCGCAGCTCACCCGCCCCGTATCTCCAGTGGGCGCGGGCGATGGCCCAGGAGCCGGGCCAGGCGAGGGTGCCGGCCAGTTCGCGGGGGCGGACGACGGACCAGCCGTATCCCTCGCGGGCGAGCGCCGGGACCGCGTTCGGCCCGATGTGGACGCCGCCGTCGATGCCCCGGGTCAGGTGCACCCCGAGGAAGGGGAACGCCGGATCGGGCACCGGATAGACCAGTCCGCGCACGAGGGACGGGTCGGTCAGTTCGTAGTACTCCCCCCGGAAGGGGACGATCCGCATCTCCGGGTCGTCGCCCGCGAGCCGGGCGATCCGGTCGCAGTGCAGCCCCGCGCAGTTCACCAGGACCCGCGCCCGGACGATCCGGCCGTCCGCCGTCCGGGCGGCGACGCCCCACGGGCGCCGGTCGATCCGGACGACCTCCGCCCCGTACGCGATCCGGGCGCCGGAGGACTCGGCGAGCCGCGCGGACACCGCCCCGTAGTCACAGATGCCGGTGGTCCCGACGTGGATCGCGGCCAGGCCCCGCACCCGGGGCTCGTACTCGCTGATCTGCGCCGGGCCCAGCTCGCGCACCGGAATGCCGTTCTCCCGGCCGCGCTGCACCAGTGAGTGCAGCCGGGGCAGCTCCTCGCGCCCGGTGGCGACGATGAGCTTCCCCGTCACCTCGTGCGGAATGTCCCACTCCGCGCAGAACTTGACCATCTCGGCCGCGCCCTCGACCGCGAAACGGGCCTTGAGCGAGCCCGGCCGGTAGTAGATCCCGCTGTGGATCACCCCGCTGTTGCGCCCGGTCTGGTGGCGCGCGAGGGCGTGCTCCTTCTCCAGGACGGTGACCCGGGTGCCGGGCGCGGCCCGCGTCAGCGCGTACGCCGTCGAGAGACCGACGATCCCGCCGCCGATCACCAGCACGTCACAGTCAAACACCAGCGCCACCTCCCACCCCCGATAGTGCACTGGCCCACTGACAACGCGGTTAAACGCCCGAGCCGTGGGACGCGGATCACGCCGGTGCGACGAGCAGCGGGCGGGCGCGCTCCCGCAGCTCCATGACGCGTGGTTCGTCCCCGTACGGTTCGAGCCGGTGCAGCAGGTCCCGTACGTACTCCGTGGTCCGTGCCGACGAGATCCTGCCCGCCACCTCCACCGCGCGCGTGCCCGCCGCGCAGGCGGCGTCCAGGTTGCCCGACTCCAGTTCGGCGACGGCGGAGACGATGAGGCGCAGCCCGTGCGAGCGGACGAACTCCTCGGTCGGCCGGGAGAGCGCCTGCTCGGTGAAGCGGCGGACCTCGCGGGGCATCCGCAGGTCGCGGTAGCACTCGGCCGCGTCGGCGCAGAACCGGTCGTACGAGTAGAAGCCCAGCCAGCTCGGGTCGCCGTCGCCGTCCCGGGAGCGCTCCAGCCAGCCCTCGGACGCCTTGAGCGCGGTGGCCGCGGCCGCCCCGTCACCCGCCTTGGCGTGCGCCCGTGCCTCGACCAGCCGGAAGAAGGACATGGTGCGGGCGGTGGCGAGCCCCCGGTTCCGTTCGAGGGCCGCCTGGGCGAGGTCCACGCCCTCGTCGGCGAAGCCCCGGTAGGTGGCCTGGAGGGACATGGACGCCAGGACGTAGCCGCCGAGGGGCACGTCGGCGGCGGCGCGGGCGAGCCGCAGGGCCTGGATGTAGTAGCGCTGGGCCGCCTCCTGCTGCCCGGTGTCGAAGGCCATCCAGCCGGCGAGCCGGGTCAGCTCGGCGGTCGCGCCGAAGAGGGCCCTGCCGACCTCGTCCGAGTACGAGCCGAGGAGCAGCGGGGCCGCGTCCACCCGTAAGCACTCCGGCACCATCGAGGAACGCCAGTCCCCGCCGCCGTACTTGGAGTCCCAGCGGCGGGCGTCCTCGGCCGCCTCGCGGAGCTTGGCGACATCGCTGTGGCCCACCCGCGCGTGCTCCGCGACCGTCCCGGGTCGGGGGGCGCCCGCCGGGCGCGGCGCGTCCCGCTCCACCGAGGGGTCGGCGGGCGTTATCAGCCAGCGGGAGGTGGGCGTCGCGTACGCGCTCACCGCGAACGACCCGGCGAGCGACTGCCAGATCCCGCCCCCGGTCCTGCGTCCGGCGAGGTCGAGCCGGTACAGGTCGGTCGCCGAGCGGACCGCCTCGCCGATGTCACGCGGGAAGGCGAGCCCCACCTCGGGCGCCGGATCGGCGTCCGCGAGCCCGATCTCGTGCAGCGGCACGGGACGGCCGAGCTTCTGCCCGATCGCGGCGGCGATCAGATGGGGTGCCGCGCCCTGCGGCACCATGCCCTTGGACACCCACCGGGCGACCGAGGTCTTGTCGTAACGAAGCGTCAGGCCTCGTTGCGCACCGAGGTCGTTGACGCGCCGGGCGAGCCCGGCGTTGCTGATTCCCGCGAGGCCGAGAACCGTGCCGAGCTTTTCGTTCGGCCCGCGTTGCTCCCTGGACATGACGCCACCCCTCGACCACCCAGACGGCCGCCACGACACCGGGCATAGGCGTGCGGCATTCGTAAGCACAGGGTAGTTCGCCGCATCCCTACCGTTAAGGGGCGGTGTTCCGTATGGCGAGATTGTTGTGTGAACGACCGACGATCGGTCTTGGCCGTCCGGCCCGTGCTCCCGCCGTGTGGCCGTGCGCCCGGCCGTGCGCTCTCGTCGTCTCCGGCCGGAGAGCGCTTCCATGAACAGCGCGTGGGTCGGCCCGTTCGACCGGGAGCGGTGTCCCGGACCAGTGGGCTGGGGGACATCGCCGCCCCATTCCCCGCGGGCGGCGAACGGCTCCGGGGGGCGCGCGTGCCCCCCGGACTGCCGGACGCCCGGCCGTCGCCGGGGCGCGCCGACGCGTGCCCGCGCGCCTTCCCGCCCCTCGGGGCAGGGGCGATATTTGGCCGAATGACGTCGGTGCCCAACTGGCCCATGCCAGGGGCGCATTCACCTTTCGCGCCCCTGTACCCCGTCTCCGCCCCGTGCGCCGTTGTCGTGGCAGCATGTCTTCCACCGGAACGGACGTGGAGGCGCCGATGCGATGGCTGGTGGGCTGGAGCAGTGCCGCCGCGAACCTCGCCGCCGCCCCCGGGCCACGGACGGGATCGACGAGCGGCCCGTACGGCTCCCCCCCGGGACACGGCGAGGGGTACGGCGGAGGGTACGGAGACGGGTACGACGGCCCCGGCGGCGGTCGGGGCGGGTACGGCGCCGGGCCCGGCGGCTACGGCGGCCCCGGTGGCTACGGCGACGAGCGGGGCGGGTACGTCAGCGGCGCGCACGGCACGCCCGGGGACGGCCGGGGCACCCGGACCCCCGGCACCGGCCCCACCACCGCCACCGAGGGGCGCACGGTGCAACCGGTGGGTGCACAACTCCTCTGGGGCGACCCCGACCCGCTGTGGGCGGTCGGCGACTGGCGCCCCGACGAGGTCCGCGTGATCGCCGTCGACGACCGGACCCGGCTCGCCGTCCTCGGCTGCTGCGCCGCGAGCGACGAGGACCTCCGCATCGGCCTGCTCACCGCGCGCGGCGGCGCCCTGCGCCACCTCACCGCCTGGCCCGGCAGCTACACCGCGGTCGTCAAAGCCGGTCGACGCGTCACCGTCACGGGTGATGTCGCGGGCGCCCGGCCGGTCTTCCACACCCCCTGGGCGGGCGGCACCGCCTACGCCACCGCCGCCCTGCCGCTCGCCGACCTCGTCGAGGCCCAGCTCGACATCGGTCACCTCGCCGCCCTCCTGGCCTGCCCCGAGACCCCCGAGGCCCTGCGCGACACCACCCCCTACGAAGGGGTCCGGCGGGTACCCCCCGGCCACGCCCTGATCCTGCGCGAGGGCGCCCGCGAGATCACCGGATACGAGCAGGTCGCCTCGCTCGCGGTCGCCGCCCCCGAGACGGACCCCCGACAGGCCGTCGAAGGCGTACGGGACGCCCTCGTCGAAGCCGTACGGGCCCGGCTCACCGCACCCCGGCACGCCCCCGAGGCCCCCCTGCCCGACCCCGGACCCGTCCCCGGCATGGGACCCGCGGACCGGCGGGCCGCCCGGGGCGCCGGCCCGGCCCCCGGCATCGGCGCCGACCTCTCCGGCGGCAGCGCCTCCGGCACCCTCGCCCTGCTCGCCGCCGGGCTCCCCGGAGTGCCCGGCACGATCACCGGACACGGCACCGGAGCGGGCGAACGGCTCCTCGCCGTCACCTTCAACGACCTCGCCACGCGCGCGGGGTCCGGCCGCGCGGAGGAACTCAAACGGGCGGGCGAGCTGGCGGCCGACCCGCGCCTGCACCACGTGGTCGTCGCGGCGGGCGAGGAGGCCCTGCCGTACGCGGCGCTGGACGGGCCGCTCACCGACGAGCCGGGCCCCGCCCTCGTCTCCGCCGAACGGCACCGCAGACGGCTCGCCGGGGGCAGCGCCGACCACTTCACCGGCATGGGCGCCAAACAGGTCCTCGACGCGCACCCCGCGCGCCTCGCCGACCTCCTGATGGACCGCAGACGCCGGTCCCTGGTCCGTCCCGTGACCGCGCTCGCCAAGGCCTCGGGGCCCTCGGCGGGCTCGCTCCTGGTGCCGCTGACCGTCTACCGGGCGGCCCGCAGACTGGCCCGCACCCCGTACCGCACGGGCCTGGAGGCCGCCGCCCGGCGGGTCCTGGAGGCGAACCGCGCCCCCCAGGACGACTTCGGCCCGCTGGGCGCCTCCCTGTCCGCCCTGGCCTGGTCGCGGCCGGGGCCCGCCGCGCGCTGGCTGACGGGGGAGGCCCTGGCCGAAGTATCGGTTCGTCTGCACCGGGCGGCGACCCTGCCCGCCTCCGTCCAGCGGCCGGGCGAGGCACGCGCGCGTGCCGCCCTCGTCCGCGCCGCCGCCGACCACCGCGTCCTCGAACAGGCCGCCGAGATCCGGGGCCAGCGACTGCACGCCCCCTTCCTCGACAACCAGGTCGTCCGTGCCTGCCGGGCGCTCCCCGAATCGCTCCGGGTCCAGCCCGACGCACGCGCGGGCGTGCTCCGCACCGTCCTCTCCGGCGCGGGCGTCCACGAACTGCCGCCGGGCTGGGGCGCCCCGCACCCCGCGGTCCCCGCCGAGGCCGCCCGCGCGGGGCTGCGCGCCGCGCTCCCCCACCTCATGGCCCTCTTCGACGCCCCGCTGCTCGCCGACGCGGGCCTCGTCGAGGCCAGGGTCGTCCGCGAGGCCCTCCGCGCCGCCGCCGACGGCGCTCCCGTCCCGCTCGACGGCCTCGCCGACCTCGTCTCCACCGAACTCTGGCTCCGCCGCCTCCTGGCCCGCCGGGGCTCCTGCTGGACCAGCACCACCGAACCCCGCGCCCACCGCGCGGTCCAGGGCCCCCTGGTCCCGGCGTCGAGATCGCTCCTGGCGTGAGGCGCGCCGGGCTGTGAGGGCCTGTGGGGCCGGGAACGGCGGAAACGTCTCAGCACGCTCGTTCGGGTGAAGCGGTTCCCGACCCGGCGGGACCGCCCGCCCTAAGCTGAGAGCGTCGCACCGAGCGAAGGAGGTCCAGCATGGCGATGCCCCTGCCGGTTCCGGAAGAAGCGTTCTCCCCGGGCACGCCCGACCACGAGGGCGCGAGTGTCGGAGAGACCTTCGAGCTGTTCAGTGCGCTGGCACCCAAGGGCTGGCGCGTGGAGCTGATCGAAGGAGAGATCTACGTGGTGCCTCCGGCCAATGGCGAGCACGAGGAGATCGTGACCGAGGTGGTGGAGCAGGTCATCGCCCGTCGCGCCGACAGAGAACTGCGCAACTTCACCGGCATCGGCCTCAGTCTCCCCGGGACCACCGACGCCGTCCGGGTCATTCCCGATCTGGTCATCGCCCCCAAGGGCAGCTTCGACGACCAGCAGGAGTGGCACGCTCCCGGCCCCGTCCTCCTCGTCGCCGAGGTGACCTCCTCCTCCACCGCGAGCCGTGACCGCGTACAGAAGATCCGGGCCTACGCGCGCGCGGGCATCCCCCTGTACCTGCTCGTCGACCGCGAGGCCGGTGAGGCGGTCGTCTGCGCCGAACCCCAGGGCGACGACTACACCCACAAGCACGTCCACAAGCTGGGGACGGTCGTCCCGCTCCCCGCCCCCCTCGGCTTCGACCTGGACACCGGCGCGTTCTGACCCGACCCGCCCCCGTCCGGGGGTGACCCGCTCCCCGGGGGCCGCCCGCATACGGGGCCGCCCGCTCTTCAGCGGCCGTACGCGTCCGGAGACCGCCCCCTCGGGGCCGCCAGCAGAGGCCACTCGCTCCAGAGGCCACCCGCGTCAGGAGCCGCTCTCTTCGGAGGGCACCCGCGTCCGGGTCCCACCCGCGTCCGGAAGCTCGTACGCGAGCGAGGGACGCCCACGCCTGACTGACGGGCCACCAGAGCCCCGGAGGCCGTACTCCCCGCCCCGTACGCGTCCGGCGCACTCCCGCTTCCCCTTCCCTTCCGCACCCCGCGTGGACCCGCTCGCGTCCGGCGCCGTGCCCCGCGTGGACCCGCTTCCGCCCAGCGTCGTACGCCCGCGTGGACCCGCTCGCGTCCCGCCTCCGGTGCCACACGCCCCACGCGCCCCCGCGCGCACGCCCCCGGGGCCGTACCGGGGACACTCCGGGGTAAACCCCGAGGCGCGCGCCCGGACCACCGGACACAATGAGCCGGTGCGGTATCTCATCCTGGGCACCACCGAGGCCCTTCGTCCCGACGGCACGCCCCTCCCCCTCGGCGGCGCCCGGCTGCGCGCGCTGCTCGCCGCGCTCGCCCTGCGCGGCGGACGGGCGGCCTCCACGGGCGAACTCGCCGCCGACGTGTACGGCGACGAACCGCCGCAGGACGCCCCCGCCGCACTCCAGGCCCTCGTCGGCCGCCTCCGCCGCGTCCTCGGCCGGGAGGCCGTCGTCTCCACCCCGGGACCCGGCTACCGGCTCGTCGCCACCCCCGACGACATCGACCTGTACGTCTTCGAGCGCCGCGTCCGGGACGCCTGCGCCCGGCTCGACGCGGGCGACCCCGACACCGCCGCCGCGCTCCTCGGAGAAGCCCTCGCGCTCTTCCGCGGCCCCGCCCTCGCCGATCTGCCCGACCCGGCGGGGGTCCGCCCCGAGGCCCAGCGGCTCGCGGCCCTCCGGCGGCGCGTCGAGGCCGATCTGCGCCGGGGCGCCACCGACGGACTCGTACCGGAACTGTCCGAGCTGACGACCACGTATCCGTACGACGAGACCTTCCGCGCCCACCTCATACGCGCCCTGCGGGCCGAGGGACGGCACGCGGACGCCCTCACCGCGTACGAGGCGGCCCGCCGCACCCTCGCGGACGGACTCGGCGCCGACCCGGGGCCCGAACTCACCGCCCTCCACCGCGCACTCCTCACGGGCACGCCCCCGAGCCCACCCTCGAACAGCTCCCCGAGGCGCGCCCCTGGCATCCCCCGGAGCCCGCATCGGGGTCCCTCCCCGAACGCACCCCGAAGCACCTCCCCGGGCAAGCCGCCGAGCCCGTGTCCGGACAAGCTCCCGAGCCCCACCGAGCCCGCCGCCCCACCCGGCCTCCGGCCCCGGCTCCAGCCGGACCCCGACCCCCGTCCGCCCCGGGAACCCGCGCCTTCGCCCCGTACGCCCGCCCCTTCCCCACTCCCCGGGCCCAGCACGGCGCCCGGACCCGGCCCCGGCCCCGGCGGGGGCACCAGCCCTGCCCCCGACCCCGACCGGGCCCCCGTCCCCCACCCGGCCACCGCCCCCCACCGGGTGATCGTCCCCGACCGGACGGCCGTCCCCGGCCCCGCCCAGCCCCCCACCCCCGGCAACATCCGCCCCCGGCTCACCTCCTTCGTCGGGCGGGAGCCCGAACTCGCCGCGCTGCGGATCGAACTGGCCCGCTCGCGGCTCGTCACGCTCACCGGACCCGGCGGCTCCGGCAAGACCCGGCTCGCGGAGGAGGCCGCGCTGCGCGCCGAGGGCCCCGCCGCCTGGATCGCCGAGCTGGCCCCGCTCGACGACCCCGGGGCCGTACCCGGCGCCGTCCTCTCCGCGCTCGGCCTGCGCGAGGTCAACCTGATCAACCGCGAGGGCACGGGACTCCAGGACGACCCCGCCGCCCGTCTCGTCGAGCACCTCGCCCGCCGCCCGCTGCTCCTCGTCCTCGACAACTGCGAGCACGTGATCGACGCGGCCGCCGCCCTCGCCGAGACCCTCCTCGTCCACTGCCCCGGCCTCCGCGTCCTCGCCACCAGCCGCGAACCCCTGGGGGTCCCCGGCGAGTCCGTGCGTCCCGTCGAGCCCCTCCCGCCCGACCCCGCGCACCGCCTCTTCACCGAGCGGGCCCGCGCGGTCCGCCCCTCCTTCGACCTGGCCCGGGACGGCGGCGCGGCCGTGGACGAGATCTGCCGCCGCCTCGACGGGCTCCCGCTCGCCATCGAACTCGCCGCGGCCCGGCTGCGGCTGCTCACCCCCAGACAGATAGCCGACCGCCTCGACGACCGCTTCCGGCTCCTCACCTCCGGCTCCCGCACCGTGCTGCCCCGGCAGCAGACCCTGCGCGCGGTCGTCGACTGGTCCTGGGACCTCCTCGACGAGGACGAACGGACCCTCCTGCGCCAGGTCTCGGTCTTCGCGGGCGGCTGGGACCTAGCCGCCGCCGAGGCGCTCTCCCCGCGCGCCGCCGACGTCCTCGGAGCCCTGGTCGACAAGTCCCTCGTCGTCGCCGCCCCCGCCACCGGCGGCGAGATGCGCTACCGGCTCCTGGAGACGATCCACGAGTACGCGGCCGAGCGTGCCGCCGGGACCCCGGAGCTGCTGGCCGCCGCCGAGGCCGTCCACACCGCCCACTTCACCGCCCTCGCCGAGGCGGCGGAGCCCCAGCTGCGGTCCGCCGGGCAGCTTCCGTGGATCGAGCGGATCGAGGGCGACCTCGACAACATCCGGGCCGCCCTGCACCGCACCCTCGTCACCGCCCCCGACGAGGCGGCCGCCCACCGGCTCGTCTTCGCCATGGGCTGGTTCTGGTGGCTGCGCAACTACCGTCCCGAGGGCCTGAACTGGGCCGACCGGGCGGCTGCCCTCGGCACCGACCCGGACGACGAGGACGACCCCCGGCACTGGCCCCGGATGCGTCTGCGGATGCTCCAGTTCTTCCTCGCGGTCGAGAGCCACACGATGGGCGACTTCCAGCAGCCGGAGACGATCGCGCTGGTCCGCCGGGTGCGGGAGGCCTTCGGGGCCCGCCCGGGACCCGAGGCCGCCCGGTTCCCCGGCCTGCTCTGGCCGTTCACCTCGTACCTCACCGAGGAACCCGCCGTGATCCGCCGGCTCCTCGACGAGTCCGTCGCCAACTGCAGGCGGTACGGCGGTGACTGGGAGATCGGCGTCAGCCTGATGTTCCGTACGCACATGGTCGTCGACATGCCCGGCGGTATGCCCGGCGTCGACGAGGACCTGGCCGAGCTGGCCGTCCTCGCCCGCCGGGTCGGCGACCGCTGGATGGGAGCGCAGATCGCCAGCGCCACGGCGGAGGCCCACATGATGCGCGGGCGCAGCGAGGAGGCCCGTGAGGCGTATGTGGAGGGCCTGCGGCTGGCCCGCGAGGTGGGCGCGCACGCCGAGTCCCCGTTCCTCCTCGCCCGTCTGGCCGAGCTCTCCTTCCGCATGGGCGACACGGAGGCCGCCGAGCGGGGCCTGGACGAGGCCGCCCACGAGGCGGAGCGCCATCACGTGCGCGACTCCGGCGTGTACGTGTGTTTCCTGCGCGCCACCCTCGCCGTCCACCGGGGTGCCACGGCGGAGGCCCGCGCCCAGTTGGAGACGGCGGGCGCCACGGTGGCGACCGGTGCGCCGCCGCCGCACTTCGCGGCGGTGATGGTCGGGCTCACGGCCCGCGTGCGGTCGCAGGAGGGGCCCGGCGCGGTGGCGGTCGCCACGGCGGTGGAGGCGCTGCGCGTCGCACGGGACGCGGAGTCCGCCGAGTTCATCACCACGGGCCTGGCCGAGGGTCTCGCCGTCGTCCTGTCGGAGGCGGGCGCGGCGGGTCCCGCGATACGGGTCCTGGCCGCCGTGGAGGAGTGGCCGGGCCGGGGGCCGCGCTCGGTGCCGAGGGCGCGGGACGCCGGTGAGGTGGTGGAGCGGGCGCTCGCGGCGCTGGGCCCGGCGGGTGTGGCAGAGGCCCGCGCGGCGGGCGCGGGCCTCGGTGTCGACGAGGTGCTGGCCCTCGCGGAGTCGGTGGTCAGGAGCAGCTGATCCGGGACTCCGCCCAGTCGGCGACGACGGCCCGGCCGAACGGCGTGCGCTCCTCGACGACCAGCCGGATCGTGCGGCGGCCGGAGATGTCCACCCGCACCGGGACCGGCGGGTCACCGGCCCGGACCACGTCCGAGCGCCAGAGCCGCTCGTCGTCGCCGTAGACGGAGAAGCGGACGCCGCCGAGGCCGAGCAGGGCGCTCAGATCGTCGATGCCGACGACCGCGTCGTACTGGGCGCACTGCCGGTTCAGGTCGATGAGCAGCGACGAGGGCGCGTGGACGCTCACCCCGTGCGCGTACGGGGTGCCGCCGATCGACAGGTTCTCCCGCTGCCACATCCAGCCGCTGTCGGAGAGGGAGACCTCGGGCTTGGTGCCGTCGCCGAAGATCCCGTACTCCAGCTCGCTGATCTGGTAGACGCGTGGCGGCTCGGGCGGGGGCGTCGTCGGGGCCGTCTCCGGGGACGGTGTCTCGGGGCTGGGCGTGGGTGTGGGCGTCGGGGTGGGGCTGGGTTCGGGCGGGGGCGTCGGCTCCGGCGGCGGGGTCGGCGTCGGTGTGGGGGACGGCGTCTCGGGGCTGGGGGTGGGCGTCGGGGTCGGCGCGGGCACCACGGTCGGTACGGGCGGGGGCGGGGGTACGGGCTTCGGCGTCGCCCGGGGCGGCGGCGCGGGAGCCGCCGGCACGACGGGGGTGACGACCGGCTGGGCGGGCCGGGGTGCGGCGACCGGCTGCGGGTTCCCGCTCATCGCCCAGACGAGCCCGGCGGCGGCGGCGACCGCGACGGCGGCGGCGATGCCCGCCTTGGCGGGTGCGCCGAGGCCCTCGGCGACGGCGCCGCCCGAGGCCGCGCCGCCGGAGGTGCCGGTGGACCCGGTGGCGGCCGCGGCGGCACCGGCCGCGCCCGCTCCCGCGACGCCACCGGCGACGACCCCGGCGGCCTTGAGGGAGTACCCGGCGGCGAACCAGCCGATGACCGCGATCGGCAGCAGTGCGGGGATGCCCGCGTTGACGTGGGCGAGTTCACCGGCGGCGAGTCTGCACCGGGCGCACTCGTCGAGGTGCTTGCGCAGACCGCGCTCGGCGCGCATCCGCAGACCGCCGCGGGCGTAGGCGCCGAGCCGGTCGGCGTAGCGGGCGCAGTCGCCGCCCGCCGTCAGGGACTGGCTGACGTGGGCCTGGAGGTAGGCCTGCTTGAGGCCTTCGCGGGCGCGGCTGGCGAGGACGGCGGTGGCGTTGGCGGTGAGCCCGAAGAGCGGGGCGACCTCGCTCGGGGACTCCTCCTCGACGGTGGTGTGCCACAGCACGGCCTGCCAGCGCTCGGGCAGCGAGCGGAAGGCCTGCATGGCGAGGGACTGTTCGGCCTCGTGCATGGCGAGGACGTCGGCGCCGAGGTCGAGGGTGTCCTGGTCGGAGACCTCGGAGGTACGGGCGGCGTCGGCGGCGAAGACCGCGAAGTCCTCGACGAGGTGTTCGCGCTTCTGGGTCCTGGCCCAGGTCGCCGCGACCCGCCGGACGGTGGTCATCAGATAGGCGCGCACGGCCTGTTCGGGTCCGGCGCCGCCCCGGACGGCCTGGAGGGTGCGGGCGAAGACCTCGGCGGTCAGGTCGTCGGCGGTGTGCGCGTCCCGGCAGCAGGTCCTGGCGTACCGGCGCACCGCGTCGGAGTGGCGGCGGAACAGTTCCTCGTACGCGGAGTCGTCGCCGTCCCGCATGAGCTGGACGAGCTCGGAGTCGGAGGGCGGGAGTTCGAGCGGCGGCGGCAGTACGGTGTCGGGCTCCCCGCCCTCGTCACCGAAGCTCTCCGCGGTGGAGCCGTCCGTACCGGCGCTGTCTGTAGTGAGGCCGTCCGGACCGGAGCCACCGGCACGGGGGTACCCGGCACCGAAGCCCTTGTCACCGAAGTCCCCGCCACCTGCCCCGTCTCCGCCGCCTGCCCCGTATTCGCCGGAACTCCCGTTGGACGCCCCCGCGACGCCCCCGGGAGCCGTCGCTCCGGGATGAGTGCCCTCGGTGCCCGAGGGTCTGTCGGGGCCGGGTCCCCATCCGGTGGTGGGGGAGTGCCCGGCCCGCTGGGGGGGCACGCTGGCGTCCGCGTCGTGGTCCGGCGGGTCGGTGCCGAGTTCCCGAGGGTCCGTGCCGGGCGCGCCCGCACCGGGCGTGGCTCCGGCCGTGCCGGTGTCCGGGGCGCCGGACTGGCCGCCCGGCCCGCCCTGGTTCGGCACCTGCCGGGAGGGCAGGCCACCGGTCTCCGCGCCGCCTCCGCCCAGTGGATCGTCCCGACTGTCACCGCTCATCGCGGAAGCCCCCGTACGCACGCTCGGACCCGAACACCGGTCAAGCCTGCCACAGAGCGCGGGCACGCCGAAGCGCCGCGTCCACTTACCACTCGTCCGGGGCGACTTCACATGGCCGGGCGTAACCGCTCACACGTTCGTGTCATGCCGGTTGGTCCGCCCGGACGCACGGGCGACCTCCCCCAGCCACCCCGGAGCCCGCGAACACCACGGGGTGCGCGCCCGGCGCACAGGAACTCCCCGCGCCCCGGAGCTCCCGGCGCACCAACACCTCCGGCACGCCCACGACCGACGGGACACAGGAACCCCGGCCGATTCCCGCGATCGTCGGCCGATTCCGGCGACCGAAGGAGACCGAAGACTTACGAGGGCGAGATCAGGCACCCGGCACGGAGGCGGCCTCCGGACCGGGGACGCTCTCCCGGACCGGGGCGCTCTCCGGCACCGGCACGGCCACCCGTCCGTACGGACACGGTCACCGCACCAAGAAGGTCACCGCACCAAGAAGGTCACCCGCACCGGACCGGACCGCCGCGCCGACCGGCCCTCGTACCGCTCCTCTACCGGGAGCGCAGCCCTTCGAGAAGGATGTCGAGCAGGCGCGACGAGGCCGCCGCCTGCTGGACCGCGTCCGGCAGCGCCGGGGCGGCGGTGGCGATGACGAGGAGCACGTCCGACACGGTCACGTCCGGCCGCAGTTCACCCGCCTCCCGCGCCCGGTCCACGAGCCGGCCCACGACCTCCAGGAGCTCCGAGGCCCCCGCGTCGTCCCGTTCACCGGCGGGCACGGCGCGCGGCGCGACCACGCGCGGGTCGCCGGGCTCGCCGACACCCCGCTGGTACGGCACCCGGGCCGCGTCGTCCGTGCCGTCGGAGAACGGCAGCACCACCGAGTCGTCCACACCCACCCGCAGCACCTGCGGCGGCAGGAGACGGCCCGCGCCCGAGGCCACCGAGGTCCGCAGGAACCGGGAGAGCGCCGACCACGGCTCGTCCTCCTGCCCGAGCGCGGCCCGCGCCTGATCGGTCAGCCGGGAGGTCTCCTCCTCGGCTATGCGGCGCACCAGCACGTCCTTGCTGGGGAAACGCCGGTAGACGGTACCGACGCCGACCCGGGCGCGGCGCGCCACGTCCTCCATCGGAGCCCCGTAGCCCAGCTCGCCGAACACCTCGCGCGCGGCGCGCAGTACGTGCTCCAGATTGCGCTGGGCGTCCACCCGCAGCGGCGCGGACCGGCCACCGGCCGGCGCGCCGACCCGTGCGTCGACGCCACCGGCGCCCGCGTGGAACCCGTCGTCCACGGTCGCCGTACCGGCACCCGACTGCCAGCGTGAATCCTGAATCTGCATAAGCGTTCCCCCGCTCATGGTGTCTCCCCCCGGAGACTCCCCGCCCTGAAACGGGACTTCCGGCCTGCGAGCGCATCGGTCCACGCGCTCCCCACCGACACCCCGACGAAGTACGAACATAGTTGAGTCGCGGTCAATTCAGAAGGGGGAGTTCCGTACGGTGCGCCCCCCGATCGGAGCAAGGACCGGATCACTCCCGATTCCGACCCCCCTCACAACCCGGTACGGCCGCCGTGACCTGCGTGGTTGCGTCCGCTCCCGGCGCGCGCGCCACCCCGCGCCTCCGTACCCCTCTCGTCACACAATCTGCCGGGCCTGTGGACAAACAACGGACGGCGGTGCGTCATGGGACAGTGACCGAACCTGCGCGCATCCTCGTCGTCGGCGGTGGCTACGTCGGCATGTACACCGCGCTGCGCCTCCAGCGGCAGCTCAGGGCCGAACTCGGAGCCGGTGCCGTAGAGATCGTCGTGGTCACCCCCGAGCCGTACATGACGTACCAGCCGTTCCTGCCCGAGGCGGCGGCCGGTTCGATCTCCCCGCGCCACGTGGTGGTCCCGCTGCGCCGGGTCCTCGACCGCTGCCGGATCGTCATCGGCGAGGTCCGGTCCGTCGACCACACCAAACGGATCGCGACCCTGGCGACCCTCGCCACCGCCGAGGAGGGGGTCGGAGCCGTCGCCCTCCCCTACGACGAACTCGTCCTCGCGCCCGGCTCCGTCTCCCGCACCCTCCCGGTCCCCGGCCTCCGTGACCACGGCATCGGCTTCAGGACCGTCGAGGAGGCCATCGGGCTGCGCAACCACGTCATCGAGCAGATGGACATCGCCTCCTCGACCCGCGACCCCGCCGTCCGCGAGGCCGCCCTCACCTTCGTCGTCGTCGGCGGCGGGTACGCGGGAGTGGAGGCGCTCGCCGAACTGGAGGACATGGCCCGCTACACGGCGCGGTACTACCACAACGTCAAGCCCGGGGACCTGCGCTGGATCCTGGTCGAGGCCGCGGACCGCATCCTCCCCGAGGTCGGCGAGGAGATGGGCCGGTACGCCGTCCGCGAGCTGCGCGGCCGCAACATCGACGTACGCCTGGAGACCCGTCTCGAATCCTGTGAGGACCGCGTCGCCGTCCTCAGCGACGGCACCCGGCTGCCCACCCGTACCGTCGTCTGGACGGCGGGCGTCCGGCCCGCCCCCGTCCTCGCCGCGACCGGTCTGCCGCTCGACGCGCGCGGCCGGGTCCGCTGCACCGCCCGGCTCGCCGTCGAGGGCGTCGACCACGCCTGGGCGGCCGGCGACGCCGCCGCCGTCCCCGACGTCACCGCCGGAGAACCCGGCGCGGCCTGCGCCCCCAACGCCCAGCACGCGGTCCGCCAGGCCAAGGTCCTCGCCGGGAACATCACGGCCTCCCTGCGCGGGCAGCCGCTCAAGGAGTACGCGCACGCGTACGCCGGTTCCGTCGCCTCCCTCGGTCTCCACAAGGGCGTGGCCCACATCTACGGACGCAAATTCAAGGGATATCCGGCCTGGTTCATGCACCGCGCCTATCACCTCAGCCGGGTGCCCACCTTCAACCGGAAGGCCCGGGTCCTCGCCGAGTGGACCCTGTCGGGCCTGTTCAAACGGGAGATCGTCTCCCTCGGCTCACTGGAACACCCGCGCGCCGAATTCGAACTGGCAGCCGCACCGCCGCCCGACCACGACGACGAGCGGTCGTCCTGACATCACTGTCAGTGCACTCGTCCACACTGGACGTGTGACCATAGGTGGGCTCACCCCTGCACAGCGTGACTCTGCACGGCACCGACACCACGAGGCATACAGATCCGTGAACTTCACCCGTTGGAGCGCCCGTCTCCCCGGCACACAGCGACGCGCGGCGCGGGGGAGCGAAGGCTCCGTGCCCGCCGCCCGCGGTGAGTACGCGCGGCAGCGGGAGCAGCTCACCGCCGAAGCGGCCGAAGCGGCCGTCCCCACCCTGGAGGACTTCGCCGTACGGGAGCTGCTCGGCAGCCTCCCCGGCCTGATCGCCCTCGCGTACGGCCCGGAGCACCGCATCGCGTACGTCAACGACGCGTACGCCGCGGCCTTCGGACCGCGCCCCTCGGGCGCCACCGTCGCCGACACCTGCCCCGAGGCGGAGGAGCTGGGCCTGCTGCCGCTCATGGACCAGGTCCTGCGCAGCGGCAAGCCCCGCACGGTGAAGTCCCGCAGGACCCGGGACGGCGGCTCGTACACGGTCACCTGCCTGCCCGTCGACAGCCCCCGCGTCGACGGTGGCGGCGTCCTCGTCCACGCGGCGGACGTCACCGACCACGCCGAGGCCGCCGAGCGGCTGCGGACCAGCGAGCGCCGCCACCGCGAGACCGCCGTCACCCTCCAGCGCTCCCTGCTCCCGCAGGAACTGGAGCAGCCCGACGACCTGCGGATCGCCGCCACCTACCAGCCCGGCGGCACCGACGCGGCCGTCGGCGGCGACTGGTACGACGTGATCACCCTCGGCGCCGGACGCACCGCGCTCGTCATCGGGGACGTGATGGGCCGGGGCGTGCGCGCCGCCGCCGTCATGGGCCAGCTCCGCACCGCCGTCCGGGCCTACGCGCGCCTGGACCTGCCCCCGCACGAGGTGCTCCAGCTCCTCGACGGTCTCGCCGCCGAGATCGACGCCAGCCAGATCGCGACCTGCGTGTACGCGATCCACGACCCCAACGAGGGAAAGCTGGTCTACGCCTCCGCGGGCCACCTCCCGATCCTCGTCCGCGACGAGGACGGCGGGGTCCGCCAGGCCGGGGACCCGACGGGACCCCCGCTCGGCACCGGCGGCTGGCTCCACACCTCGGGCTCCATCGCCCTGCCGCCCGGCTCCACCGCCGTCCTCTACACCGACGGCCTGGTCGAGCGCCGCCGCGAGGACATCGACGAGGGCGTCGCCGCACTGGCCCGCGCCCTCTCCGGCGCCGACGGCAGCCCGCAGGTGGTCTGCGACCGGCTGCTCCGCTCCCTGGGCGTCACCGCCGAGCACGACGACGACGTGGCGGTCCTCGTCGTCCAGCACCCGTCCCGCAGAGGCTCCGACGCGGAGCTGTTCCACAACGCGGCCCTGGAACTCCTCGGCGGTGTCGAGGCCGCTCCCCGCGCGCGTGCCTTCGCCTCCGGCGTCCTGTCGTCCTGGCGCTTCCCCGTGGAACTCCGCGACCTCGGCGTCCTCGCCACCAGCGAACTGGTGGGGAACTCCCTCCAGCACGGCACCCCGCCCATGCGGCTGCGGCTGCGCCGCACCGACCGGCGCCTGATCATCGAGGTCACCGACGGCGACGACCACCTGCCGCGCCGCCGCCGGGCCGAAACGGAGGACGAGGCGGGTCGCGGGATCTCCATCGTCGCGACGATCGCCTCGTCCTGGGGAAGCCGCCGCACTCCTGGCGGCGGCAAAGCGGTCTGGTGCGAGTTCGCCCTCCGAGACTAGCCCTCCGCGATTAGGCGGAAGCGGTCTCGCTGTCGCGTACGGGCTCGTGCCGGGCGACGACCTTCGACGGGCGCAGGGCCAGCGACGGCTGGTTCTGCTCCGGCGTGAGCTGCTTGCCGAGCCGCACCGCGAGGAACGTGATGCCGAGCGAGAAGAGCACGAAGGTCACGATGTACGGACCGTGCAGCGCGGCCCCCATGGGACCGCCCACGGCCGGACCGACGGCCAGCGCCAACTGCTTGACCAGCGCGAACGCCGAGTTGTACTGCCCGACCATCGATTCCGGGGCCAGGTCCGCGACCAGCGGGGCCACGGTCGGCGACAGCATCGCCTCACCGAGTCCGAACAGGGCGTACGTGGAGATGAACGCGGCCGTGGCCATCGCCTGGCTGCCGTTCCCCAGCCCCGCGTACCCGGCGATCAGCCACGCCACGGTCCAGATCAGACCCACGGCCGCGATCATCCGGCTCCGCTTGCGGCGCTCGACGAACTTCAGCACCAGGAACTGCGCGGCCACGATCACCGCCGTGTTCGCGGCGAGCGCGATGCCCAGCGTCGACGGCTGGATGCCCGCCGCCTCCGTGCCGTACGCGGCCAGGCCCGACTCGAACTGTCCGTAACAGGCGAAGAAGAGGACGAAGCCGAGGACGCACAGCTGCACCATCGCCTTGTGCCCGAGCAGCGCGCGCATCCCGCCGCCCTTGCCACCCTCGGCGGGTCGGCTGTCCGACAGCGCCGGGGAGCCGGGCATCCGCACGGTCCCCACGACCACCGCGAGCACCAGGAACATCACGGCCTCGATGGAGAACAGCAGGACGAAGCTCCCCGGCCGGCTGGTGTCCACGAGGAGCCCGCCGATCAGGCCACCGAGCCCGAGCCCGAGGTTCTGCAGGAAGAACTGCATGGCGAACGCGCGGGTCCGCCCGACCGGGGTCGAGCACCAGACGATCATCGTGGCCAGTGCGGGCTGGAGCACGGCGGTACCGGCACCGAGCAGCGCCGCCGCACCCACCGCCGCGGGCACGCTGGACGCGAAGCCCAGCGCCACGGCGCCCACGGCCGCCGTCGCCGAGGCCACGAGCAGTACGGGCACGGGCCCGCGCCGGTCGATGACGCGCCCGCTGAAGGGCAGCACCACGAGCGCGGCCATGGCGAAGACGGCCAGGACGATGCCCGCCGTGGCCGCGCCCAGATCCCGCACCTGCGCCACGTACACATAGAGGTACGGCACGGTGAAGCCGAGTCCGAACGCGCTCAGCGCGCTGCCTGCCTGAATACGGCGCATCGCAGCGCCCCTCGCCTTGGTCACACTCACCCACTTCCGGTCGCAGGTTCAGAGGTGTACCCCTGAGCCTTGAAGACTTCAACACTAAAGTTAACGTGTTAACAGTACACACCGAAGGACTTCAACGCCAACGGAGACCGTGGAATACTCGGCCGCATGTCCGACACCACTGAGCGGTCCGGTCCTGCGGCTCCCCAGGAGCCGAGCCTCGACGAGCAGATCGCCGCCTACCAGCGCGAGTTCCGCGATCTCGACCCCCAGGTGGAGAAGGTCGTCTCCGCCCTCGGCCGGCTGAACCGCCGGATGAACGTGGCGTACGGACGCCAGCTGGCCGACCTCGGCATCAGCAACGCGGAGTGGGAGGTCCTCAAGACCCTGGTCCTCTCCGGCGCGCCCTACCGGCTCGGTCCCGGCGAACTGGCCAAGCGGCTCGGCCTCACCCCGGCGGCGATGACCCACCGCATCGACCGGATGGCCGGCGAGGGCCTGGTCACCCGCGACCGCGACGAGAACAACCGCGTCCGTGTGATCGTGGAGCTCACCGACGAGGGCCGTACGAAGTGGCTGGAGGCCATGCGGATGGCCACCGCCTTCGAGGAGGACCTGCTCCAGGACCTCACGGGAGAGGAGCGGGGTGTCCTCGGCGAGATCCTCATCCGTCTGCTGCGCCGCGTGGAGCTGACCCAGCCGGACGCGGGCGGCCGCCTCACCGACCTGGACTGAACGCCCTGGTCCACCGGGCCCGTGGACCAGGGTTGACACGCCCCTCCCGGATGCGTAATGTTCTCCGAGTTGTCACAGAGCCGGAACGGTTCTTCGGCAGCCACTCAGCCGCTGTTAGCGGCACCTCTTACTCAGCACGATCTCCCCACCGGGATCAATTTCGGCGTGCCGGAATTCATTTCGAATGACCCGATTATGGGTCGCCGGGGAAATCCGCTAGAGTTCGAGACGTCGGAACGGCCCAACAGCCGGAAAGACAAACCCCGCTGACTGGGAGTCAGGGCCGAAAGGGTCTGATAGAGTCGGAAACGCAGGAAGGGCCCGGAGCGAAAGCAAAAGGGACCGGAAAGCACCGAGGAAATCGGATCGGAAAGATCTGATAGAGTCGGAAACGAAGGAAGCGCCCGGAGGGCCTGGAAACAGGAACGAAGGAAGCGTCCGCACCTTGAGAACTCAACAGCGTGCCAAAAATCAACGCCAGATTAGTTGATACCCCGTCCATCTTCGGATGGTCGAGGTTCCTTTGAAGTAAAAACAC